>JAFAQA010000130.1 GCA_019246665.1 Hyphomicrobiales bacterium | reverse complement strand
CCATTCGATGCGCGAGAGCGCCGGGCAGGTGACTGAAAGCAGCCGGCCTCGAATCGGCTCGGAAGGTAGCCAGACCATGCGGCCAACTCTCGGCGGACCTCGTCTGCTGCTCAGACGGTTGCGCGAATTGATGGCCGAGCCCATCGGTGCGCAAGCTCGCCTCGATCGAATCGTGAGCTTGATCGCCGCGAATGTCGTAGCCGAGGTCTGCTCGATCTATGTCGCGCGCGATGATGGCGTGCTCGAGCTTTTCGCCTCCGAAGGATTGGCAAGCGAAGCTGTCCACGTGACCACCATGCGTCCGGGCGAAGGCCTCGTCGGGCTCGTGGTCGAGGAGGCAAAGCCCGTCAATCTTGCCAATGCCAGGGCGCATCCGGCCTTTTCCTACAAGCCGGAAACGGGCGAGGAAATCTATCAGTCGTTTCTCGGCGTCCCGATCCTGCGCCTCGGCAATGTCCTCGGCGTGCTTGTCGTGCAGAACCGCACGAGCCGGCTCTACACCGAGGATGAGATCGAAGCCTTGCAGACGACCGCGATGGTCCTTGCCGAGACCATCGCCTCGGTCGAGCTGCAGGCCGCGGCATCGCCTGGAACGGCGACCGCGGCGCGACGCCCCGTTCGTTTGCATGGCGCACACCTCAGCGACGGTGTCGGGCTCGGCTATGTGGTGCTGCACGATCCGCGCGTCGTGGTGAAGAACCTCGTCGCCGATGACCCGCAATTCGAATTGACGCGGCTCCAGGACGCCGTGCTCGGCGTACGGGCGTCGATCGACAGCCTCATCGAGCGCGGTGACGTGGTGCATCACGGCGAGCATCGAGACGTTCTCGAAGCGGTGCGCATGCTGGTGAATGACGAGGGTTGGCAAAGGCGTATCCGCGAGGCAATCACCTCCGGCCTCACCGCCGAAGCCGCGGTAGAGCGGGTGCAATCCGACACGCGGGCCCGGATGATGCGCCAGACCGACCCTTACCTGCGCGAGCGCCTGCACGATCTCGACGATCTTGCGAACCGCGTACTCGCCGCGCTCGTCGAGGGCGCCTACGCGAAGCGGGCCAAGGATCTGCCGGAGAATGCGATCATCGTGGCCCGCAACATGGGACCTGCTGCCCTCCTCGACTACGACCGTTCGCGCTTGCGCGGCCTCGTCCTCGAGGAGGGTGGACCATCGAGCCATGTGGCGATCGTGGCGCGCACTCTCGGGATCGCCGCGGTCGGCGAGGTCGAGGGCATCGTTGGCCTTGCCGATAATGGTGACGCGATGATCGTCGATGGCTCGGGCGAGGTGCATTTGCGCCCGCAGCCCGATGTCGAGACCGCTTATCGCGAGAAGGCGCGCCTCAGGGCGCGGCGCCAGGAGCAATACCGCAAGCTGAAGGAAGTCTCCTCCGTCACACGCGACGGGGCCGAGGTCCTGCTCATGCTGAACGCCGGCCTCTCGGTCGATTTGCCGCATATCGAGGAGACGGGAGCGCAAGGGATCGGCCTCTTTCGCACAGAGCTGCAATTCATGATCGCCGAACGCTTGCCGACGACCGCGAAGCAGCGAAGGCTCTACGAAGCCGTGCTGATGGCGGCAGGCGACCTGCCCGTGATCTTCCGCACGCTCGACATTGGTGGTGACAAGATCCTTCCCTATCAGCGCGCGGTCGAGGAGGAGAACCCGGCGCTCGGCTGGCGCGCGATCCGCATCGGGCTCGACCGCCCGGGCCTTTTGCGTTCGCAGGTACGCGCGCTCCTGCAGGCCGCTGACGGCCGCGACATCTCCATCATGTTCCCGATGGTGGCGAGCGTCGACGAGTTCGACCGGGCGCGCGACATCGTGCTGCGCGAGCAGGAATATCTGACGCGCCATGGACACAAGCTGCCCCGCCGCTGCCGGCTCGGCACGATGATCGAAGCTCCCTCTTTGCTCTTTCAGCTCGACGAGCTCCTGTCGCGTGTCGATTTCATCTCGGTCGGCTCGAACGATCTTTTTCAATTCCTCTTCGCGGCCGATCGGGACAATCCTCGAGTGTCGGATCGATTCGATCCACTCTCGCCCGCGGCCCTGAGGGTACTCATGCGCGTCGCCGATCGGGCGGGAGCGGCCGGCGTCTCGGCCGCGGTCTGCGGCGAAATCGCCAGCCGTCCGCTCGAAGCCATGACACTGATCGCGCTCGGCTACCGGTCCTTGTCCATGCCACCGGCTTCGATCGGTCCCGTGAAGGCAATGCTTTTGTCTCTCGACGCCGGCGCCCTGCGACGCGCCATCTTGCCGCTCGTCGAGGAATTGGGCTGCAACCGAACGCTTCGTTCCGAGATCGCGGCGTTGGCGAGATCTCACGGCGTGACGATCGATCCGCGTTAGCGGGTGGGCATTAGGGAAGAACTATACGTGAAGCGTGAAGAGTAAGAATGAGAGTAGCCAGGACTGAGTTGCGCGTCGAAAATCCATTCCACCCTCATGAAGCCAAGGATTCACCCCTCACGTCACGTCTTGCCTCTCACTGCTCACTACTAAGTCCCCCTTACTCCTTCTATATTTCGCGATATCATGAATCTTCCCCCCGCCAAGCTCGACGCTATCCTCGCCCGGCACGCAGCGGTCGTCTTCCGCCTCGCGGAGAATCCGCCGACGCCGGAAACGATCGAGCTTTCTCGCGAGCTGTCACAGCTTCAACCGATCATCACCGCGATCGAGGACATGCGCACGACGGAGGCTCAGCTTGCCGGAACGGAGGCGATGCTCGCCGAACCTGCCATCGACCCGGAGATGCGCGAGCTTGCCTTGGTCGAGCGCGGCGAGCTCCTGGCGCGTCTCGACGAATCGCGACGCGACATTCGCGTGATGCTCCTCCCCAAGGACGAAGCCGATGAAAAGGGCGCCATCCTCGAAGTACGCGCCGGCACCGGGGGCGACGAAGCCGCGCTTTTCGCCGGCGATCTCTTCCGCATGTATGCGCGCTATGCGGCGTCGAAGGGCTGGACCTTCGAGGTGCTCTCACAAACGGAAGGCTCCGTGGGCGGAGTAAAGGAGGCTATCGCCGAGGTGCGCGGACGCGGCGCTTATGCGCGCTTGCGCTTCGAGAGCGGGGTGCATCGGGTGCAGCGAGTGCCGGAGACCGAGGCCTCAGGACGCATCCACACCTCTGCCGCGACGGTCGCCGTTTTGCCGGAGGCCGAGGATCTCGACATGGCGATCGATGATTCGGAACTGCGTATCGACACCATGCGTGCATCCGGCGCCGGTGGCCAGCACGTCAACAAGACCGAATCGGCCATCCGCGTCACCCATATTCCGACCGGCATCGTCGTTTTCGTCCAGGATGAGCGTTCGCAGCACCGCAACCGAACGAAGGCGCTGGCCATCCTGCGCGCCCGCCTTTACGATCTGGAACGCACGCGCCGCGACGACGAGCGGGCGGCGAGCCGGCGCAGTCAGGTGGGCTCCGGCGATCGTTCGGAACGCATCCGCACCTACAATTTTCCGCAAGCGCGCGTGACCGATCATCGCATCGGCTTGACGCTTTACAAGCTCGGCGAGGTCCTCGAGGGCGTCGCACTCGACGAGCTCATTGATGCTCTGGTCACCGAGCGGCAAGCCGCGCTCCTGGCGATGTCGGAGGAGGCGGCCGCATGACGCGTCGGTCCGCGCTCGCGTTCAGTGCCGATCAGTCGGCCGGTCAGGCACTCTCGGCTCTGCGCCACGAGCTCGCCGCCAACCAGATTTCAGGCGCCGCGCTCGAAGCCCGCTGCCTCGTCGAGGCCGTTTGCGGTTTCGACCGCGCCCGTCTCGTCTCGCAAGCACACCACCCTCTCGGAATGGCCGCACCCCGCCTCGCGGCGCTCGCGGCGCGCCGGCTTGCGGGAGAGCCGCTGGCACGCCTTCTGGGCGCCAGAGAATTCTGGGGGCTCGCCTTCTCGCTCTCGTCCACCACTCTCGTGCCTCGGCCGGAGACAGAAACGCTGGTGGAGGTTGTATTGCGCCATTGCGAAGAAACTCGCGGAAGGAAGCATCCCTGGCGCCTCCTCGACCTTGGAACAGGAAGCGGCTGCATAGGCATTTCTCTCCTGACCGAGCTGCCGCGCGCGACGCTGCTCGGCATCGACCGTTCAGCGGATGCCCTCCTGACCGCCAAAGCCAATGCGCGGGAGCACGGCGTTGCCGGTCGCGCGAGCTTCGTTGTCGGTGATTGGGCGAGCCCGATTCGCGCCTCGTTCGACCTCGTGGCCGCAAATCCCCCCTATGTGGCCGCCGGTGAAATCGCTGGGCTCGCCGTTGAGGTGCGCGACCACGATCCGCGTCTCGCCCTCGACGGCGGCACCGACGGTCTCGACAGCTACCGGATCATCGCGAAGGATCTCCCTCGCTTGCTGGCCGAGGAGGGGCGCGTTTTCCTTGAGATCGGCGCGGGCCAGCGTGACGCAGTTCGCGCTCTGCTCGAAGCCTTTGATCTTGCTTCCTTTTCCTATCATACAGATCTTGGAGCCATGGTTCGCGTCGTCGCCGCGAGCCGGTCTCGATGACCTCCGTTAAGCATGAAGCGGAAAAAGCGAAAGCCCGCGCGATTTCGTTTGAAATGCAGGTTGACGCGCCCTAGATCACGAGCAGCTCCTTGAGAAAATCGTGCATCGAACCGCGTGCGGACGCGACAATAGTGCCCGGTTTTGTGGGAGCGATTTGCGATTTTCGCTTGGATTTCTGTTGCAAAACGGATAAGAGACGTTCCCGAAACAGATCGTCGCCGTGTTGCTGACGCGAGCCGGACGGACCCGGCAAAGCGATACTGGCGAATGGAATTGCGGTGGGCGCCACCCGATGCGGCGTTGTTCCATCGATTGACCTGCCGCTCGGATCGGCCAGGACATCACGAAGGCAGATTGAAAAGCTTGGCGCAAGCGGGGACCGGGTTGCTCATTTGCACGCGCATGAAATGACCCGCCCGACGGTACGGATCGCACGCATGGAATTCCTTGGCTGAGAACGGTGCGCGCCAGGCGCGACGACTCGATGGCAAGCAGAAATCCAAGGAGGCCGAATTTTTATCGGCGCGAGGGGCTTTCCTGCGGGCACAAGGCGGCCGCCTCGGATCTCGGCAAGGGCGACGGGCTTCGCCTCGCGAAACGAGAGCAGTGACTCACAATTGGAGACAAGCTGGATGAGACCAGGTTCAAATAAGCGCATGCGGGGTCGCAACCGGCGTGGTCCGAATCCGCTGGCACGTTCCTATGAGTCGAACGGGCCCGATGTGAAGGTGCGCGGCACCGCCCAGCACATCGCCGACCGCTATCTCCAGCTCGCGCGTGATGCGCAAAGCAGCGGGGACCCGGTCACGGCAGAGAGCTATTTCCAGCACGCGGAGCACTATTTGCGCATCATCGCCGCCGCTCAGGATCAGATGCAGGCGCAATACGGCTATCGGCCTCGCACTGAAAACGGGGCCGAAGAGGAAGGTGAGGCCGAGGAAGGGGATGGCGAGGCGACAGGAGCGCCCCTCCACCTTCAGAATGGCGGGTATAACGGCCAGCCGCGCCAGATGCCTTCTCCTCATGGCAACGGCCCTTCCGATACCGACGATCAGCCGCCCATGTTCTCGCCGCCGCGCGAACGCTTCGACAATCGCAACCCGCGCTTCGGGGACCGCGAAGGCTGGCAGCGACAAAATCGAGGGGACGGCAACCGCTACGACCACCGTCGCGACAACTATCGGCAGGAGGGCCATCGGCGCGAGCCCTATCGCCGTGACGAGGGTGCAGCTTCGCCGGATTTCTCGGCCGATGCCCGCTCACCGCAACCGCGCGGCGGACAGGGTGAAGGTGGCAGCGAACAGCATGGCTTCGAACGCCGCCCCCAGAACCCAACGCAGCAAGGACCGCAAGGCGGCCATGGGAGAGATGAACGCCGCGAGCGCTTCGAACGTTCGGGACGCCCACCGGCGCGCGAGGAGCAGGCCCTCCCCTCCTTTATAACCGCACCGGTCCGCCCGGCGGCCCCGGCCGCCGACACGTTGGTCGAACCCGCCGAGGCGGAAGCGTCGAAAGAGGCGAGCGGAACCGCCTCAGCGGTGCCTGATGCCGGCACCGGGTCCCCTCGCCCAAGGCGCGGCAGACCTCGCCGCAATGCGGAACCCTCGGCTGATACCGACAATGGCGCCTCAACCGGAGGTGACGGGTCCACCCCTGTCGGCACGAAGTAAGCAGCTACGGCATCGAAAGGTGCCAAACGTCAGATTATCTTCTTCTTTTTTCGCATGATCTTTTCGTAAAAGGGGGCACTTTTGCGGATCATGCTCTAGGTGCCGCACCGCCGATCGCACGGAAGGCGCGGTCGGGCGCGTGTCGCCCTTGAGATGTTTGCTGGGGTAGAAACTGTCGGTAAGTCGCAAGTCCGATGAGGGCCTCCCCGCTCTCAGGCTCGAAGGGGTGCGATTTGACCGTCGACCCGCTGCGAGACAGGCTCGACACCTTCCCTCGGCTCGTGCTGCACCACGCAACAGAGCGCAGGCCCAAGATTGCCATGCGCCACAAGGATCTCGGGCTTTGGCAAAGCTGGAGCTGGTTCGAGCTGGCGGCGAATATGCGCGCCTATGCGGCGGGGGCTTTCGCTGATCGGCGTCTAGCGCGGCGAGGCCGTCGCCACCATCGGAAGCAATAGGCCGAGCGCAATTGGGCGTTTCTCGCTTAAGCGGCAGCATGCGACCCCGCGCGCGACAAAGGCTCATCGGTATCAGCGAGCTCGCTGTCTTCGCGCGCCACCTTCGCAGTTCTTAAAGCAATTCTGTTTGTTTTGGTTGCGAGTAAAACCTTGCCACGACATCGCATCCACGACGTATTCAGGTGATACGTCCTGGACGTTGCTCAAATTTCCCGAGCATTATATGTGTGTCGTCGCGGCGGTTTGCTTCGATATCTGGGGATTCTTTCATTTACGAAGCTTACCGTAGCAATTTTTCACATCGCTTATCTTTCGGGGTGGTGCTTTGATCTCTGGAACCTTGGAACTGCGAGAGATCGATCGCTGGTCGGGACCTTTCTCGGGCGAAATCCGCGATCGTGCGGTCGATGCATTGGAAGACGGGTTGGTTCTCTACTTTCCGACCCTCCCGTTCCGGCTTGAAGAGCAGGAGCAATGCCTTCTTTCGCCTGCCGTCGCCAATGGCAAGGCCAAGAATGTCAGCCTCGACCCCCTATCCGGTTCCGTGAAGGGGGCCGCGCCGGATGCCGATCGCGCTCGCCTGCACGCGATGCTCGAGAGATTTGCTGCACAAGCCACGCAGCTCGTGAGCGAACTGTTTCCGGCCTATGTCTCGGGCCTCGAGCGGGCCCGCACCAGCTATCGGCCGGTCGAGATCGAGGGGCGAAGCTATTCCGCGCTCAAGGACGACAAGCTGCTCCACGTCGACGCCTTTCCGTCAACGCCGACCCACGGGCGACGCATTCTTCGTCTGTTCAGCAACATCGCGCCTGCGGGGCACCCGCGCATCTGGCGGGTCGGAGAGCCGTTCCAGGATTTCGCCCGGAAATTTCTCCCCTCCTTGCCGCGCCCGAATCCGGTCACCGCCTGGTTCTTCGCCGCGGTCGGAGCCACAAAGACCCGCCGCAGCGCCTACGATCAGCTCATGCTGGCCCTTCACGACGGCGCAAAGCGCGACGCTGCCTATCAAAAGGGCGCGCCGCAAGTAGAGATCGACTTTCCGCCCGGAACCACCTGGCTCTGCTACACTGACCAGGTGTTGCACGCAGCGCTTGCCGGCCAGTTCGCGCTCGAGCAAACCTTCCATATCGAGCTCGACTCGATGGCCGATGCGGCGCGTTCCCCGCTGAGGGTGCTTGAAAATCTCGCCGGACGATCACTGGCGAACTGAGGACAAGCCGCGTAAAGGGTCTCATCGCGCGATTCAACATGGGGCCGGCGAAAGCCGTGATCATGTTTTGAATGGGAGATGCCCTGGCGTCTTTGGGCCGTCTTACCCGCGGGGGAACCGATCACGCCTGATCGGCTGGGTGGATAGATTTCGAGGAAGCCTCCCGCTCTGTCTCAAAAATCTTTTCATAGTGTAGTAGGGCTGTGGCCAGGCCCTGCCGACAAATAGGGACCATTTGTCGGGGCCGGACCACTGAGAGGAGGGTAAGCTGGCGACCGCAGTGGAAAGCGCAAGAATTCCGGACACCTCGTCGAGTCCGGCTTCCGAGCCTGATATTCCGTCACAACCGACACCGCATCACGTCCGTTTCAAGCTCGAATATGCGGTCTTCTGGATGGTGGCCAAACTTGCCTCGGCGCTGCCGCTCGAATTTTGCGCCGCTGCATCGGCTTGGTGCTGGCGCATGCTTGGCCGTTTCAGCTCGCGCCGGCGTCGTGCCGAGACCCAGCTTGCTCAGTCGCTGCCAGAACTCGGCACCACCGAGCGTGAAGCCATTCTGTCGCAAGTCTGGGACAACCTCGGACGGACATTTGCGGAGGCTTTTCACATTCGTGATTTCATCGACGATCCTTTTCGCTTCGAGATCATCGACGAGAGCGCGATGCGCGAATTCGTGCAGAACACGAAGACCTTTGTCGTCGTGTCGTTGCATAGCGCGAACTGGGAGCTCACCGCGCTCGGTTTGTTGCGCGTCGGCGTTCGCATTGCGGGCATCTATCGCTCGATCAAGAACCCTTATGTCGACGCTTATGTGACCCGCTTGCGCCAGCCCCTTTACCCTTCGGCGCTTCTCCGGAAGTCGCCGCACACGCCTCGCCGCTTCCTCAAGCTGATGCGCAAAGGGGTTCCTGTGGCAATGATGTGCGATCTGCGGGAGGTGCGCGGTGTCGAAGTCCCCTTCTTCGGCAGACCAGCGCCGTCCACTTCCTTTCCGGCGCTCCTCGCTGTGGCGGACGGCTTGCCGATCTTGATCGTGCGCACCCTGCGTCAGCCGCGCTCGCATTTCCGCTTCGAGTGGAAAGTGCTTCAGCCCATCCGTGGCAGCGCCTCCCGCGAGCAGGACGTCACGGCGACGACGGCCCTCATCCAAAGCTGCTTCGAGGATTGGGTGCGCGAACGGCCTGGCGAGTGGATGTGGGTGCATCGCCGCTGGGGATGAAAAACAGGGCGCCTGCCACGACACCGTCAACGCTTTGCGGATCGGGCGCGCGTGATGACTTAATTTGCTTTCCGTGTGATCGCCTCGGCGAAGAGGCTCGCATCGACATTGCCGCCGGAGCAGACGGCGACCACGGTTTTCCCCGCAAAGTCGACCTTCCTGGCGAGCACGGCCGCGACGGCGGCGGCTCCGCCGGGCTCGGCCACGAGCTTGAGATGATGGAAAAGGGCGGACATCGCGGCCATGGCTTCTTCATCCGTCACAGAAAGGCCTCGCGCCCCGTTGGCGGAAAGCGCCGCGAAGGTCAGCTTTCCGGGGGTTGGCGCCCCGATGAGCGCATCCTGAATCGAGCCCGCATTGCGCGAATTCTTCTCGCGCTCTCCGCTTTTCAGCGAGCGCGCCATTCGATCGAAGCCGTCAGGCTCGACGGTATAGCATTGCGTCGCGGCGGAGCGCGCCTTGACGGCGACGGTGGTGCCGCTCGACAATCCACCTCCGCTCGAGGGGATGAGCACAGCATCGGGCTTCGCCCCGAGCGCCTCGCATTGATCGATGATCTCGATGCCGATCGTGCCTTGTCCCGACATCACATCGACATCGTCGTAAGGGGGAACATTGGCCATCCCCCGGTCATGGGAGAGCTTCTCGACGATGGCAAAACGATCCTCTCGCGCCCGATCGTAAAGGACGATCTCCGCACCGTTCCGCCGCGTGTTGTCGATCTTCATCGCCGGGGCGTCGGACGGCATCACGATCGTCGCCGCGACCCCGAACATCTTGGCGGCGGCGGCCAGGGCGTTGCCGTGATTGCCCGACGAGGACGCGACGACGCCGCGCTCTCTGGCTTGCGGGGAAAGTGACATCATCTTGTTCAGCGCCCCTCTGATCTTGAAGGCACCCGTTCGCTGAAGGACCTCCGCTTTCACCAAAAGGCGGCAACCGGCGGCCGCGGAAAGGGCGGCGCTTTCGAGAAGCGGCGTGCGCACGATATGGCCGTCGAGACGCGCGGCCGCCGCCTGAATTTCGGAAAGGCTGATCGGAGACATGTGAGACCTGATTGGCGAAATTGCACGAGCGCCTATCTCTCTACGGCGTTCCGTTTCGAATGGAAACGGGATCAGTCATTCGAGGCGAGCCGCCTTCGGCTCCTTAGAGCATGATCCGCAAAAGTGGGCCCAGTTTTGCGATAAGATCATGCGGAAAAAACAAAAGATGACCTGACGCTGCTGATCTCATCTAAACGCAACGCGTTCTAGCAATCGAAACCGGGCTCGGGGGCTTCTAATCCGGTTTAACCTGCGGGGTGAAAGCGAACCGCTCGGCATGCGATCCGCATTCGCTCGCGCCGGTCACAGCCGCTCCGGCGCGCAAGAGTGCGGTCGCCAAGTCACGGGGGGAGAGCGAGCCGGGGCCTTCGATGAGGAGGCTGAGGCCGTTCGGCGTCGCAGCACTCGAGATGACGGCGGCGCCGCGTTCGGAGAGCGTGGCCGGAATGGCTGCCCGCCAGCGCTCGAGCGTGACGGAGATGAGCACGCGCTCGCGCGCTGCCGCATCGGCGAGCGGCTTCGCCACCACGAAGACCGGCGTTCCGGCTGGATGATCCGGACGTTCGATGAACGGCAGGCGCGCGATGATCTTCGGCGCGGCAGGCTCGGCGAGCTCTATCCACCAGGCGCCTGCCTGCGCACCCTGATCGGAGCGGAACATGCCGAGATCGCCCGCGGAAGCCGCAACCGCGGCGATCACCTCGACCGCGCTGCCATGCGTCAGAAAGGGCACGGTGAAGCCGAAATGGAAGCGTGCCGAATCACGCATCGGCGCGTCCCCACCCGAAACATCGGCATGCACCGCGTAAGCCCTCTGCACATAGGTGAAAGTGCCGATGATGACGCGCCAAATGCCTTCCGCCGTGTCGAGCGGCAAGAGGCCCGAGTGGCGCGCCGCGAGCCGCCGCATCATCTCGGCTTCGCGTCCGGGACGAAAGGCGGAGCCGGTTTCATCAGATTTCTTGACGCGGATCAGCGTGGCGATGATCTCACCGCGCTCCATCAACAGACGGTGCATCGCTTCATCGATTCGATCGATCTCGCGGCGTAGATCCGCAAGCGTCACGGAGGCGTTTGACGCCACGCTTTCCGGCGCCGATCGCGGCGAAGCCTTTGCCTTGGACGATGGGTTCATCGAATCTTCCGCCCTCTCGCATCGATGGATCAGACCCCTTCATCACAAATGGATGTTCGGAGGTCGGGCGCCTTTTCGAAAAAAGCCAGAGCTCGACCAGCAAGCCCGACTGGATCTCGCCTTAAAGGCATTGTGGTCAACTTTCAAAGAGGCGATATGCCTTACCGTTCCAAAATCACTTCCGTGGGTAGCCAGCGCCGCATGATCGACTTTACACCGTCGACGGATCGGCTCGACAGCGGTTTGCGAGAAGATTAGTCATCAATCTGTCACATTATCTTGTGGGAAAGCCGGCGGGGCGCCCGTCGCGCCCTCCGGGGGAGTATGTTGGCAATGCAAGGAACGGAGCTGTTCACGAGCCTCATCGGCAGCGTCACCCTGCTCTTGTGGGGCGTGCGCATGGTGCGCACGGGCGTGACGCGCACGCTCGGCGGAGCTTTACGCCGCCTACTCGCGGCCTTCACGAGCAACCGCTTCTATGCATTCGCGAGCGGCTTGGTCGTGACGGTGCTGGTCCAAAGCTCAACCGCGACGGCGCTTCTTCTGGGCTCGTTCTGCGGGCGCGGCATGATCGGCCTATCGGCGGCGCTCGCCGTCATGCTTGGGGCCAATGTCGGCACGGCGCTCGCCGCGCAGATTTTTTCCTTCGATGTGTTGTGGCTCTGGTCAGCGGTCGTCGCCCTGGGTGTCATTCTGTTCATGAGCTCGAATGCCGAGCGGCCACGCGGACTGGCGCGCAGCTTCATCGGCCTTGGCCTGATGCTGCTCGCGCTCGAACTCATGACCGCGACGATTGATCCGTTGAAGGGGTCGGCGACCTTTCGCACCATTATCGGCGCGATCGCCGAGGAACCGCTCCCCGCCCTTCTCGCCGCGGCGGTGCTCACCTGGCTTGCGCATTCCAGCCTTTCGATCGTGCTGTTCGTCAAGCTTTTGGCCGCGACCGGCACCGTGCCGACGCAAGCGGGATTCGCGCTCGTGCTCGGCGCCAATCTCGGCGGAGCGATCGCGCCTTTCCTCGACCTCGCCGGCTCGCCCCCGGCGGCGCGACGCGTGCCGCTCGGCAACCTTCTGATGCGGGGCGCGGCTGTCATTCTCATGCTGCCGGCGCTCTCGCCGCTTGCCCATTGGTCCGACACGCTCGGTATCGATCCTGGGCGGTTGATGATCGATTTCCATCTTGCGTTCAATGTGGCGGCGGCCGCGTTATCGCTGTTGTTGACGGACAGCTTCGCCAAGACCTGCGAGCGGCTCGTGCCCGAGCAGCGCAAGCTCGAGGATCTCTCGACGCCTCGGCATCTCGATCCGAACGTGCTCGACAACGCTTCCGAGGCCCTCGCCTGCGCAATGCGTGAGACGCTCAACATGGGAGATCGCGTGACCGACATGCTGCGCCAGGCGCTTACCGTCTTCGAGACGTCCGATGTGCGTCTCATGCGCGAGGTGGAAAGATCCGACAATGCGGTGGACCGGCTGCATGAGGCGATCAAGCTTTACCTCATCGATGTGTCGCGTTCCGGCCTGAGTGAGGAGGAAAGCCGCCGGTTCCAGGAAATCTTGAGCTTCACCACGAATCTCGAGCACATCGGCGATATCGTCGACAAGAACTTGATGGAGCTCGCGGCCAAGAAGATCAAGAACAACTACGCCTTCTCGAGTGAGGGCCTCGAGGAGATCAAGAAGTTCCATGGGCTCGTCATGGACGAACTGCGCCTCGCGCTCAACGTTTTTGCGACGCGAGATGTGGCGCTTGCCCGCAGGCTTATCGCGGAGAAGACGAACGTGCGCGCGGCCGAGCGCGACACCTCCGACAAACATTACGCGCGCCTACGCGACGGGCGCCCGGAATCGATCGCCTCGAGCGCCATCCATCTCGACACCATCCGCGATCTCAAGCGCATCAACAGCCATCTCGCTTCGGTGGGTTATCCGATCCTCGAAGAGGCGGGGGAGCTCGCCGAAAGCCGGCTCCTGGCGCGCGATAGCGAGCCTGTGGAGGCGCCTTCCAACGGGCAGGCGCTGACGCGGCCATCGCAGGTTTGAGAGCTAGCCGCGCACGAGCCAATTAGGATCGAACCAGCGATCGGCGGGACCATCGTAAGGGAGCCGCGTAATATCCCAATGGCTGACGAAACGCGCATAGGCGGTCCAGACAGGCGGGCCGCCTCCGATAAAAACAACGCGCCCTGGGAAGCGCCTCAGGATTTCCTCGGGCTCCATGCTCGAGCGCAAGACGAAGAGCTCCCGATCGAGGCGGGCAAAATCCGGAACGCTGGCGATTGTTCGCGGGCCGGCCATCAGGACGTGCCCTCTGGTGATCTCAAAAAATCGCGCCACGTCGTCGACGAACTCGCGCCCCCGGTTGCCTTCCCAGGGCAGGCGGCCGTCAAGGCCGAGCTGCCCTGATCGGCCTACCGCACAGACGACCCTGACAATGGTCCGCTGCATTGGATCGGATGCTCAGATGGCGTGAAGCACGGGCCCGAGCGTTTGCTCAGGGGAGCCCGGCCCCGCCTCCCGCTGCATCAGGCAAGGTTGGACCCGGCTCGCGCTTGCCGGCTATCCAGGATCTTGCTGGCTGTGCTCCTTCTCGTGCTCCTTGGCACGATGGTGACCTATGGCGCAACCCGCCATCGCGCCGAGCACGCCATGATGGCCGGCGTAATGGCCTGCTACCCCTCCAACAACTGCGCCTTTGATGCAGCCCTTCGCATAGGCTGGGCCCGGCAATAGCAGGATGAGCGAAAGACATAACGGCGCTGCGATCTTCATGACAATCACCTCAACGGGAAGGGTAGTCGCTTAACCGGAAGGCGCGCGATTTCGTTCCCACGACGCGGTATGACCCAGCTTGAAGCATCGCCGCGCGGGCTCTATAGAGGCAGCTTGCGCTGCGCTCCCATCGTCTAGCGGTCCAGGACGTCGCCCTCTCACGGCGAAAACAGGGGTTCGAGTCCCCTTGGGAGCGCCATAACATTGGCGGCTTAGCTGCCAGTTCGGCCGTCGCTGGTCTCTGTCCTATTGCTTGGGACGCTCGCTTTGGAGAGCAAGGACGGTGCCGGGTGAGTAGGCCCGCTCAATTCTAGCATCGCTTTCCCGCATGGCGTCGCGCGACGATTCGATCAATTCCCGAGTTTTCCGAACGGTCTCGCGCACATCACAGCTCGAAGCAAAGGCCTGCTCGATCTCCTTGAATTGTTCGGTGGTTGAAGGCTGTTTAGTCATTTTGGCGCGCTCCTCAAGCCTTTAAGGCGGGAGCGCTGTGGCGTCTCTCAGCCACCGGCGCCTCGCAAAGTGCCGCTGCCGGTGATGGGTTCACTTTAGGGCAGTCGAGATCAAACACAAGGGGCTAGAAGGGCGAAGCCGTCGCGGCCGGCTGGCGTTATTTGGCTCGGGGAATCAATGGCACCCCCAACGGGTCAGCCTGCACCAGGAGAAGTCGGTTTCGAAAGCTTAGCCCATTCGCAATCTCTCGGGCCAGTTGCGTTGAGACTATTCTCAATCCTCGCGGCGATTTTCTCGTAGTCCTGCGCCATGCGCAGCATCATGGCCTTCGCTCCGTCATCGCGCATGTCCGCGGCAAGGCTACGCATCTCTTCCGCGCGGTTGAGCCAATGTCTTGGATCGTAGGCGACACTCGCGAGCGGTTCGGGCGCCGGGGTGAGACCCGACCCGCCGCAAGTCTTACATCTTACGCGCGGAGATGTTTTCGGGTCGGAGCCGGTGCCGTAGCAGGCGGGGCAGAGGATTGCCTTGACCATGAACGCCTCCCCGTCGCCCGGGGCAGAAGTGGATGAGCAAATCCTATGGGGAAGTCTCCGGCATGTCTATTCGAATGAATCGCGCCGGCCCTTCGCGGTCAATCCGCGCCCGAGCGCCCAAGCATAGGACATATTGCCTGTCTCATATCGAAACCCCGCGGCATGAACCATGATGGGACGACCCCGCCTGGCGCCTCTCCGGAGCATAGCCCGTGCAGAGGCCTAAAACGCGACAGAGCTCGATCCAAGCCGACCAGCGAGAAATACTCAAAAAGGTGTAGTCGGACTACGCCTTTTGAGGCTTGTCCTAAAGCCTTTGCATCCAACATCGCGGCATCGCGACCATGTAATTGATCAAGCAGGTCAGGGGACGACCGCACACTGTTACCCAGGTTGAAAAGGCGAGTTTTGCGACAATGGCAAATCCGGTTCCTCCTGGCGCTCCAGCCCATATCGTGATCGTCATCGACGAGAACGAAAGCTATCAGAACGTCATCGGCAGCCCCAATGCACCGTTCGTCAACTCGCTGGCTGCCCAGGGGACCGTCTTCTCAAATTACTTTGGCATTAGCCATCCAAGCCAGCCGAATTATCTCGCGCTGTATTCCGGATCGACCCAGGGCGTTACCGACGACAACACCCATTCTTTTCCCAATACGCCAAGTCTTGGCGGCGAGCTGCAGCAGGCAGGCTACAGCTTTTCGGGTTACGTGGAATCGGGCAATACCGCATCCTACCACGAGCCCTGGCTCAGCTTTGGCGATTCACAGAATGATACCGTGAATTTCAGCCAATTTCCGACGGGCAACTTCAACCAGCTGCCCACGGTCTCCTATGTCATCCCCAACTTGAATGATGACATGACCACGGATACCGGTCTGTCCATGGCCCAGACGGTTTCCCAGGGCGATCAGTGGCTGAGCGCCAATCTGAGCTCGTACATCACCTGGGCAAAATCCAACAACAGCCTCTTCATCCTGACATTCGATGAGGATGACGACACTGGCAACAACCGTGTCCCCATGCTGGTCGTGGGCCAGGGGGTGGCCGCGGGAGCCGTCAACAGCAGCTCCTTCAACCATTACTCGCTGCTGGCCACGATCGAGAATTTTTACGGCCTGGCTCCGCTGGGGCAAAGTGCTGGGGCCGCGACTTTGGGGCTGCTGACAACGACCCCCTCACAGCTTTCATCCTCAGACACCGTGGTGGACTGGCAGAACGGCAGCGGCGGCGCGCTCGCAAGCTGGTCCATGAACGGCGCGCAAATCACATCTTCGAGTGCAATCACCTATCAGGGAAACCTCGCGGCGCCGGATTCCTCGTGGAGCGTTGCGGGTTTGGCGGACTTCAACGGGGATGGCGCCCCCGATTTCCTGTGGCGCAATCAGAACGGCACGCTCGTCGACTGGACGATGAGCGGATCCCAGGTGATCTCATCCCAAATGCTCACCTTCGGGGGAAGTCCGGTTTCGCCGAGCAATTCATGGAACGTTGCCGGGCTCGGTGATTTCAACGGGGACGGAAAGGCCGACATCCTGTGGCGAAACGTCGATGGCTCGCTTATCGACTGGACGATGAACGGCTCACAGGTTGCGGCCGCGCAGCAGGTCACCTTGGGAGGCGGCGCGGTCGCGCCGGATAGCTCGTGGAGCGTCGCCGGGATCGGCGACTTCAATGGAGACGGCAAAGCCGATGTGTTGTGGCGCAACGCCGATGGCACCCTCATCGATTGGACGATGAATGGCTCGCAAATCGCCAGCGCCCAACAGCTCACCTTCGGCGGAAGCGTCGTGAGCCCCGACACGAGCTGGAGCATCGCGGCGATCGGTGACTTCAACGGAGATGGTAAGGCCGATCTCCTGTGGCGCAATACGAGCGGCATGCTCGTTGATTGGACGATGAACGGCTCGCAAATCACCAATGTGCAGCAAGTCACCTCCGGTGGCAGTGCCGTCTCGCTCGACTCATCCTGGCAGATCGCACAGATCGGCGACTTCAACGGGAACGGCACCTCGGGCATCCTGTGGCGCAACACCAATGGCAACCTCGAGGAATGGAGCATGAATGGGGCGCAGATCACCTCGGCGTCCCCGGTCACCTTCCAAGGAAATGCCGCAACACCGCCCAACAGCTGGACCACGCTTCTAAAACCGACCGATTTTTGAGCTTTGAAAAAAACTGAGAGCGAGCAACCACGCCTCGAGCATGATCTGCAAAAGTGGCCCACCCTTGCGGATAAGATCATGCAGAAAAAACAAAAAGATGTCCTGACGATCCTGATTTCGTCAGAACGCAACGCGTGCTAGCGGTCCAGCCCATATGGTCCCGCTTGGTGGAAAAGTCCCGGGCCTCACGCAGCCGCCTCGGTCAGACTGACGGCGCGCGCCCTTCTTGAAAAAAATCCAGCGTGAAAAGCTCCTGCGGCTGCGCGACTCCGCGCAATGCATAACGTCCGACCGATACGAGCCTCTCGCGCATGCCGTCGACATTGGCAAATGCCTCCGAGATCAGCACGGGCTGCTCGACCGACCGGCACATGGTAGCGATACGGCTAGCCTCGTTGACGGCTGGTCCCACAACCGTGAAATCCAGCCGTTCGGTGCTGCCGATGTTGCCGTAGAACACCCGGCCGACATGCAAGCCAAGATACATGTCAGTGACCGGCAATCCGTCGCCTGCCCGCCGTACCTTTAGCGCGGCCACTTTGCTGCGGGCCTCCATGGCGGCAGCGAGCCCCGCCGCGCAGGCGTGTGCGCGGTCGGAGCCAGTGAAGATAGCCACGATGCCGTCGCCGATCAGCTTGACCACGTCTCCGCCATGCGCGTGGATCGCCGAGACGATGGCCTGGGCGTAATCGTTCAGTAGCGGGATGACCTGCTCGGGCGCGGAATCGGTTATGCGCGTGAAGCCGCGCAGATCGCTGAACCAGATTACGGCGTCGATGCGATCGGCGACGCCTCGCATGATGCGGCCGCTGAGCACCCGTCGGCCGGCGTCTCGGCCGAGATAGGTCTCCATCAAAGTTGCAGCCATGCGCGTGAGCGCGGCCGTCTTGACCGCAAGTGCGAGGGTCGGGACCAGGCGCTCCAGCGCTGCAATATGCGCGTCGCTGAAACCGTCGTCGCGAGAGGTCAACCAAGATGAATAGACGCAATCCATTTCACCGATAGTGCCTTCGGGAGCGAAGCGGTTAATGATGGCGACGTATTCTGTCATTCCTGCCGCCCGGTAGTCCCGAATTACGGGAAACTCGGCTTCGCTTTCTGCGGTCATGGACCGTCGCAGCAGACCTTCACCAGTCTGCAGCATGCGAAAGAACGGACTTGTGCGCCAGCGCGCCTCAGCGTCGGGGGAGAGATGCAGGTCCGACGCCCCCGCCGGCGAGCTCGTGCGACCGTATTCCTGGACGGCGGGCTGCGAAGGGTCGTGTCCCCAACGAAAGAGCCGGCCCTCGTAGACGGGATGGAGGGTGTCGATGATGACGAGGCCACGGCTGATCGGCAGGCCAGCGGCCACGGCGCGCTCGCAGAAGCCACTCACCAGCGCGGCTTCGGATTCGCCTCGCAGGCCCGACTTGGCGAGCCACGCGCTCAACGTGTCGATACCATCCTGCGCGAACATGCCCACCTCATTGATCAGAAGCAATCACGCAGGCACCGACCGGCGCGGCCTGCCTCGAGCCATCATTCACACCCATGTTCCTTTATTCGAGAAATTGGCAGCGGTGCGGCGAGGTGCGCAGCCAAGGGTTTGAAGCGCTCCGGTTACCCTCATTCTCTGCCGGACCCTTGCGGGAGGGCTGCTAGCCATTTTCGCTTGAAATCCAGATCGGCCTTTCTTTCTAATCCAGGCACGGCCCCATCGGCTTGGCGGCCAGGCGGGGGGCGCTTGCGACAGCCATGGCTCCGCTCGCTGCGACAACGGCGGCCGAGCCAAGCGCCGCAAGCATGCTGGCCGCGAATACGCTGCCGAGGCCGGTGTGATCCGCGAGAAGGCCGAGCGCCGGGGTACCGAAGCCTAGCGCGACATCGAGAAAGGCCGTGTAGGCGCCCATGACGAGCCCGCGATTTTGCGCAGGCGCAAGGCGCACGGCTTCAACGCCAAGCGCGGGATAGACCAACGAGTAGCCAAAGCCAGTCAGAGCGGCCCCCGCCAGCGCGAGGGCGAGCGAGGGTGAAACCCACAGCAGACCAAGACCCGCCGCTTCGATCACTACCGAGGCTAGAGCCACCTTGAGGGCCGCAAAGCGGTCCCCAAGATGACCAAGGAAGATGCGCGTCAAGATGAAGACGGTCGCGAACGTCGTGAACGCCATCCAAGCCGCCCAGCCATGCCCAACGAACAGGAGCGCGCTGAAGGCCGTGACGGCGCCGAAGCCGATGCTGCTGAGCGCTGCGCCGACGCCGGGGCCCCAAACCGAAGCCATGACTTTCATGATACCGATCTGCGAGCGCGAGACTGCGGGAACGCCACGCAAGGGAACGATGCAGAGCAATGTCACAAGCGGAAGCAGTGTCGTCGCGAGCGCAATCGCGGAGAAGCCGAAGCGGGAATACATCGCGCTGCCGATCGGCGCGCCGGCCGCGAATGCCGCGAACATCGCGCTCCCGACCCATGCGAGCGCGCGGCTCGTGTTTCGGGCGGTGAGGATTGTCAGCGCCCAGCTCTGTCCTCCCACGATAATGAAACTTTCGCCGACGCCGAGCACGGTCCGGCCCAGCAGCAAGACAGTGACCGAGACCAGTGGTCGGTCGGAGCAAACTAGGGACACGAAATAGAGGAGCCCGGACGCTGCGGCGATGGCGAGCCCGGCGATGACGGCACTCTTGGGGCCGCGCCTGTCGGATTGCCGCCCAGCTAAAACTCGGGACAGTATCGCGGCCGCGAACTGGCTGCCCGCGACGAGGCCGACAAGGAACGCGCCGAACCCGAGACCCTGATGCACATGCAGGGGCAGAACCGGCATTGCCATCCCGATCACGAGAAAGGCGATGAAGACCGCGCCGATCACCGGGAGCAACGCGACCCAGCGCGGCTGGCCGAGGAAACGGTCGTGTATGCGACTCTTTGAAGGTTTGTTCATGTCCGCAATCCGCGAAGCCCAGCTTCTTGTGCCGGACGAAGCGCCTTCCGGGAAAACAAGATCGCTCGGCAGCACGCGTGCCTGTCGCTTCAGGTATCAATGATATGGTGCTGTCGCCGATGGGATTAGCCGGACAAACGTGCATGCACTTATGAGTTCAGCTCACGTATCGGGTGGAGGTGATGCAGGTTGGCCGCTTGCGAATTCGTAGCGGCCCTCTGGTGGCCAGAAACAGGTCAGTGTCGGCGACTGCACAAAGCACAGTTCATGGCGTGGCCCCTTCATAGCGGCTTTAAGAACACGCTTTATGGAAAGCTGAAGGCTTCAACGCCTCTTTTATTCTGAAATAGAGCAGCGCGTCGGCGTCGACCGCCGTCAAACCGTAGCCTTCCAAAAATATGCTATTTTTATCGGATCCCAAATTGTACTCGATGCTTGCAAGAGCGGAAGAAATATCGAGGTATATTGAAGACATCGCGGCACAATCCCAATCTATCACGCCCGGACCGAGCACATCGTCCATCAGCACATTCGGCAGGCAAAAATCCCCATGCGAAAATACCATCTCGAATTTGCTCACAGTAAAGTTAATCAGGAATTGTCTTGCCTCATTTATTCCCACACCAACGTATTTAACGAATTCGACCTCATTAATATTGGACAATGTTAGATCATTTTCGGTATATTCTGGATTTGATTGGATCACGCCTACTCGCTCGATGCCGCTGAGGGACAGGTTGTGAATCATTCGCAAAACCTCGCCGCACGATCGTAGCGTGGCGTCGCTTCCCGCCTTGTGGGATCCCACGCCTGGAAGCTCGGACAACAGAGCGACGGCAGCGTTTGACGAAACATCGAGCGCAAGGATCGATGGCACCCTGATGCGGCCGCCGATCCAACCCAGAACATCGATTTCGCGTTTCAGGCTCGACCTTTGATGCGCCGTGATGGCGATCTTCAAGTATCCACGCTCACCGGAATGCCGATCTTCGACGTGCACTATCTTGTTGCCGAGACGACCGATCCTCGATGCTTCAATCTCCGCCAGATCTCGATGGCCAATCCTCATTCGTTTCCCCTCAAGAGGGCGAAGCCTCGACGGCTTCGCCTTTGAACGATGGCCGCTTCGAAAATGCAGGCTTTGCGCCCTTCGGGTTTTGCCGCTCGGCGGGAGGCATGGGCAGGCAGCCGCATCGGCTTGTCAATCCGCGTTGCCGCCGCGCATGCAGCACGAGCTCCACGGCGGTGACTGGGACATCACCTCTGACCGCGTATGGTCGTCAAGCTTTGGGTAAGTCGCGACCTGACGGAATTCGCTTGCAAATGCGACCAGGCTTTCAGCTGCGGCGCAGCCATGCCGATGATCACACTCCGGACGCGCCCTCGCGAAAACGAGATTGTCCGAGCGTCAATTCATGACGGAGCGGGTCGATGATTCACGCCGCTGGGCCTCCGCACGGATCTCGTCGGCGCTCATGACAATGTCGCCTGTGATGTCATCGACGATTCCCTGCACCATGAAACGAAGGCGCAAGCTGCAAGCCTGCACGATCGCGTTCTCGCGGTCGCTCGGCTCGGTAAATGCAAACTCACCCTTTTGGTCGATGAACTGCACCCGGTATGTGGAAGGGCTCATTCGATTGCTCCCGCCACCCCCATACGCGTTCAGATACAATATCAAATGTTATTAAAATCTGAAATTTCGTGATTTTTTGACAGCCGATGACCGCCTTGTCCACAATCGGAAAGGTGCCACCGGATTAGCTGCGCAATAAAAAATGCCTTTGAACAAGTGGGTTAAAGCAAGCGGCCACCCTTAGAAGGCGCTCTTGATCACACCGCCATCGGCGCGCAATGCCGCGCCTGTCGTGGCGGAGGCGCGAGGGCTCGCAACATAGGCCACGAGCGAGGCGATCTCCTCGGGAGAGGCGAATCGCTTAATGAGCGAAGTCGGCCGCGCTTTCTCGAAGAACTCCGCCTCGAATTCCTCGAAGGTTTTGCCGCTTGCCTTGGCCAGGCTGTCGACGAAATCCCCCACGCCGCGGGATTTGGTCGGGCCGGGAAGCACGCAGTTCACGGTAATGCGAGTTCCCGCGACCGCTTCCGCCAGGCCACGCGAGATGGCGAGCTGGGCCGTCTTGGTCACGCCATAGTGGATCATCTCCACCGGAATCTGAACGCCGCTTTCACTTGATATGAAGATGATCCTGCCCCAATCGACGCGCCTCATCCTGGGCAGGTAAAGCCGCGCGAGGCGCGCACCGCTTAAGACATTCATCTCGAAGAAGCGCACCCAATCGGCATCGGAAATTTCCTCGAACGGCTTGGGCTCAAAGATGCCGAGATTGTTGACCAGAATGTCGACCTCGGGATGTTTTCGTGCAAGCTCGTTGGCCACGTCCGCACGCCCGAGATCACCGGCAAATCCGAGCACCTCGCTATGAACGACGGAGCGGAGCTGCGCCAGGACGCGATCCACGGCCGCCTGTGTTCGGCCGTTCACGATCACCCGCGCGCCTTCCTGCGCCAATGTCGTAGCGATGGCGAGCCCGATCCCGGCAGTGCTGCCGCTGACGAGCGCGAGCTTGCCGTCAAGACCGAGATCCATGCTGATTTTCCTTCCTCGTCCATTGCTGCCGACTGTTCCCGCGAGCTTGATGGCAGCCTCGCCTTGCGCGATAAAATGCTGCTAACGGTTGGGCGCTGGCAAACGGTCCCCATTTGTCGGAAAAGGCCTGGCCACAACTTTGCAATGTGGTGGATAGGTTTTTCCGATGGACCGGAACCATCCGTGGGAATCGGTCCACTGGGGTCGAACGATCAATTCGAGGCGAAGCTGATCCGTTCCAGCATTCCCGAACCACCTTACAATCCGCGGCAACAAAGCGAGACGAGGAAAACGAAATGGCCGGCAGCGATCTTCCAAAGCCAGATTACACGACCGGCAACATGAGGCTCGTCGGCTATTCCGACCAAGGCGGCAAAAGCGATGGCGTCCAGATCATGGTGCATCGCGGCTTTGCCTATATCGGGCACATCTTCTCGAAGGGCTTCAGCGTCGTCGATGTGCGCGATCCGAAAACACCGAAGGTTGTGAAACACGTCGCCGCACCGCCGAACACCTGGACGCTTCACCTTCAGGCCTTCGACGATCTCCTGCTCGTCATCCACAACAAGGACATGTTCGCGCAACCCGATCTCGCGGACGAGAAGCAATACTATAAGGGGTCGGTCGATCAGCATGCGCAAGCCAAGGAAGCCAAGCGCGACTGGTCTGCGGGTCTCGCCGTTTACGACATCTCCAAACCTGACGAGCCGAAGCAGATCGGCTTCATGCCGGTTGAAGGCACGGGCCTTCACCGCCTCTGGTACGTCGGGGGGCGCTACGCCTACGCTTCGGCGCTGCTCGACGGCTTCTCCGATTATATCTTGATCACCATCGATATGCAGGATCCGAAAAAGCCGCGGCTCATCGGCAAATATTGGCTTCCGGGCATGAACACCGCGGCGGGCGAGAAGCCTAACTGGCCGATGAAGAACGGCCGCTTCGGCCTGCATCACGCAATCATCCATGAGGACACGGCCTATTGCAGCTGGCGAGACGCCTGCCTCGTGGTTGTCGACGTGAAAGACAGGGCGAACCCGAAGCAGATCGCGCACAAGGTCTGGGCGCCGCCCTTTGGCGGTGGCACGCATAACGCGCTGCCGTTACCCGACCGAAATCTCCTGATCGTCGTGGACGAGACCGTGCTCGACAATCAGGAGGATGGCTTCAAGCCGATCTGGGTTTTCGACAACCAGGTAAAGTCCAATCCGATCAGCATCGCGACCTTCCCGGCACCTTCCGACAAGGACTACCTGAAGGTCGGCGGCCATTTCGGCCCACACAACATTCATGAGAACCGGCCCGGCAGCTTCGTCAGCTCAGAGCTCATCTTCGCGACCTATCAGAACGCGGGCTTGCGGGTTTACGACATCCGCGATCAATTCAGGCCAAAGGAAGTGGCGGCCTTCGTGCCACCGCCGCCAAAGAACTGGGTCGATCCGCGGCCGAACCGGCCAATCGTCCTCCACTCAGCCGATGTCTATGTCGATAAGAACGCGCTCTGCTACGTCACCGATTTCAGCGCGGGACTCTACATCGTCGAATATAAGGGCTGACCGGCGCGTTCGGTCGGGCTCTCGCGGCCGAGCGTCACACGCTGCTCGAGGCCGCGACCAACTGTCTCCGAAGGATCCGCCCCATGCCCGCCAAACATCTGATCAAGCCGAGCTACGCACGCAATATGCGGCTCATTGGCCATTGCGACCAGGCGGGCCGCTCGGACGGCCAGCAGATCATGGTGCGCAACGGCTATGCGTATATCGGGCATGTGTGCTCGAAGGGCTTCTCGGTGATCGATGTGCGCGACCCGACGAAGCCGAAGGCGGTCAATTATGTCCAGAACCCGCCGAACACCTGGAGCTTGCATCTTCAGGTGCATGACGACCTCCTGCTTCTCGTGCATGGGAGGGACATGTTCTCGCAGCCGGAAATGGCGGATGAGCGCAACTACTACAAGCCGAAATCCGGCACGCACGGTCACGAGGATGCGTCGAGCCGGCGCGACTGGTCAGCCGGCATGGCCGTGTTCGACATCTCGAAACCGGCCGAGCCGCGGCAGATCGGCTTCATGCCTGTCGAGGGAACCGGTCTGCACCGCATCTGGTATGTCGGCGGGCGCTGGGCTTACGCCTCCGCGATGATGGAGGGGTTCAGCGACTATATCCTCATCACCATCGACATGCAGGATCCGACGAAGCCTCGCATGGTCGGCCGCTATTGGCTGCCGGGGATGAATCTCGCCGCGGGGGAAGTGGGCCATTGGCCCTTGGAACGCGGCCGGTATGGTCTGCACCATGCCGTGATTCACGACGACATCGCCTATTGTGCCTGGCGCGACGCTTGCCTCGTGGTCGTCGACGTTTCCGACAAGGAAAAGCCGAAGCAGATCGTGCACAAGAATTGGGCGCCCCCCTTTGGCGGCGGAACGCATAATTGCCTGCCCTTACCCGATCGCGACCTCCTCATCGTGCTCGATGAAACCGTGCTCGACGAAATGGAGGACGGCTTCAAGCCGATCTGGGTTTTCGACAATCAGGTGAAGGAAAATCCGATCAGCATCGCCACTTTCCCCTTGCCGGCCGACCGAGATTACATCGCCGTCGGGGGGCATTTCGGCCCGCACAACATCCACGAAAATCGTCCTGGCAGCTTCCAGAGCTCGACTTTGATCTTCGCGACATACCAGAACGCCGGCGTGCGGGTTTATGACATCAGCGACCATTTGCGGCCGGTCGAGGTCGCCGCGTGCGTGCCACCGC
>JAFAQA010000028.1 GCA_019246665.1 Hyphomicrobiales bacterium | reverse complement strand
GGGCGACTATCGAACCTTCTTCAAGGTTTCCCCGCCCTTGCGTTCGGAGAGCGATCGCCAGGCACTGGTGGCCGGCCTCTCGGAAGGGGTGATTGACGCCATCGTCTCCGATCACGACCCGCAGGATGTCGAGACGAAGCGCCAGCCATTCGCCGAATCCGCCGATGGCGCGATCGGCCTCGAGACGATGCTCGCGGCAGGCTTGCGTCTCGTCCATTCGGGCGAGGTCGCGTTGCCCTGCTTGCTCGCCGCCTTGTCGAGCGGGCCCGCCGCGGCTTTTCGCCTGCCTCCCGCCGGCCTCGCGCGAGGTTCGCGAGCCGATCTCATCGTTTTCGATCCCGACGAGCCTTGGGTGGTCGATCCTGCGGACCTGGAGTCCTTGTGCAAGAATACGCCCTTCGACGAAGCGCGCCTGCAAGGGCGGGTGCTCGTGACCTTCGCTGCGGGCGAGATCGTCTACTGCATCGCGGGATCGTTGCCGGGGCTTTAGGGTCTTCGCTTTCTCCCCCCTCATTCCCGCGAAAGCGAGCGCGCCCTCCCTCTCCCGCAATTGCGAAGCAATTATGCGGGAGAGGGTGCCCCTCACGTTCAGCGAGGGGCGGGTGAGGGGCATTTTGATTAGGCCCCCCACCTTGAGTTAGGCCCCTCATCCGCCGGCCGCTGACGCGGCCGGCGCCTTCTCCCGCGAAGAGCGCGGGAGAAGGGGGCGCCTGAGGTGGAATCAGGAAACGATCAAGATATTTCAATTCGCTTGCGGTCATGCTTTAGGGTCCGGGTGCGCGCTTGAGGCGCCGAACGAAGGAGAGGCGCGAAGTGACGGGATCGATCGATGCGCCGGCGTCCTGGTTGGGGCTGATCGCGGCCTTCGCCATCGGCTATCTTCTGGGCTCCATTCCCTTCGGTGTGGTATTGACGCGCCTCACGGGCGGCCCCGATTTGCGCACCATCGGCTCAGGCAATATCGGCGCGACCAATGTGCTGCGCACAGGAAAGAAAGGATTGGCGGCGGTCACACTTCTCGGCGATATGCTGAAGGGTACAGTGGCGGTTCTCATAGGCGCCGAGTTCGGACCGCCGGCGGCGCTCGTTGCGGCTTGCGGAGCTTTCCTCGGACATCTTTTCCCGGCGTGGCTCGGTTTCAAAGGTGGCAAAGGTGTGGCCACGTTCCTCGGATGCCTCCTCGGCTTTTCCTTCCCTGCGGCGCTCGCCTTTTCATTGATCTGGCTCGCGGTGGCTTTCATCACACGGTATTCCTCGCTCGCCGCGCTGGCAGCGAGCGTCGCTGCGATCTTGACGCTCCTCGCCTTCCAATCCGTGATCGCGGCGCTGGTCTTCTCGCTTCTTGCGGTGCTTCTCTGGGCGAAGCATGCGCAAAACATCAGGCGGCTCCTCGGTGGCGAGGAAACCCGCATTGGATTGAAGTCGTGATGCAACGGCGCGATGTCGGGCCGCTGAGCGACGCAGAGAGGCTCGCCTGGTTGCGCTTGATCCGCTCGGAGGGGGTGGGTCCTCGCACCTTCCGTGGGCTTATCGACCGATATGGCGGCGCTGCCGCGGCGCTCGCTGCCTTGCCGCGCCTTCATCGCGAAGCCGGTAGAGCCCTTCATGTGTGCACGCAAGGCGAAGCTGAGACCGAGCTCGAAGCCGCGGCAAAGCTCGGCATCGTCTTCGTGACCGTAACGGAAAAAGCCTATCCGGCGGCGCTCGCCGCGACGGCGGATGCGCCGCCTTTGATCGCGCGGCGCGGTGATCCCGGCGTTCTCGATCGGCCGATGATCGCCATCGTCGGCTCGCGCAATGCGTCAGCGCTCGGGATGCGCTTTGCGGAGCGCCTAGCCGGCGACCTTGGCGAGGCGGGCTTCACGGTCGTCTCGGGATTGGCGCGCGGCATCGATGCTCGCGCGCATGGCGCCTCGCTTGCATCAGGCACGGTCGCGGTGCTCGCGGGCGGGCATGAGCGCATTTATCCAAATGAGAACCGCCCTCTCCTCGAGAAGATCGTCGAATGTGGCGCGGCCATCAGCGAAATGCCTCTCAACTGGGAGCCGCGCGGACGAGATTTCCCTCGACGCAACCGCATTGTTTCAGGCCTTTCGCATGGAGTCGTCGTCATCGAGGCGGCACGCGGTTCCGGATCGCTGATCACGGCGCGCTTCGCGCTCGAGCAGGGGCGCGAAGTGTTCGCGGTGCCGGGCTCCCCTCTCGATCCCCGCGCCGAGGGCACAAATGATTTGATCCGGCAGGGCGCGACGCTAGTCACGGCGAGCGAGCATGTGACCGAGGTGCTGGCGCCGATCATCTCGGGCAGCGAGTTCCGAGACGCTCCGAGCGGCCTCGCGGACGGGGCGGGAAACACAAAAGAGCCGCTTTGGGAAGAGCTCGACATTTTCGGTGAGCCGGCCGAGATACCTTCGGTGGAAATTTCAACACAAGAATTTCAGCCCATGGGTGCCGACGCGCCGGCCCTCGA
>JAFAQA010000232.1 GCA_019246665.1 Hyphomicrobiales bacterium | reverse complement strand
GCGATGGCGCTTTCCGCCCTGGTCGGCTGGTTCGTCGGCCGGATTTGCCTTGGCCTGCAAAGCGATTACCTCGCCATGGCGACGATCGGCATCGCCGAAATCTTGCGCCTCGTCATCAACAATGAGATCTGGTTGACGAACGGCTCGCGCGGCATCGTCTCGATCCCGCGGCCATTCGAAGAGCTGCCGGGCGTCTGGCGCGATCTCGCCTATCTCGGGCTCGTCATCGCGATCATCGCCGCGCTCTACACCGCGCTCGAACGGCTCGCGCGCTCACCTTGGGGACGCGTCATGCGCGCCATCCGGGACAATGAGGCGGCAGCGGCCGCGGTCGGCAAGGATGTTGCAGCCTTCCGCCTTCAGGCTTTCGTGCTCGGCTCGATGGTGATGGGCTTGAGCGGGGCGCTCACCGCGCATGCCTTCAAGTTCATCGGGCCCGACGCGACCTTGCCCCTCATCACGACCTTTCTCGTCTGGGTGATGCTCATCGCCGGAGGGAGCGCCAATAATCGCGGTGCCATTCTCGGCCCCCTGGTGATCTGGACCTTATGGTCGGCGACCGAGCTGTTGACCGGAAGGTTGCCGCCCGAATGGCAGATCCGCGGCAGCTATTTGCGCGTCTTCCTCATCGGGCTCTTGCTTCAGGTCGTGCTGCAGCGCTTTCCGCGCGGCCTCTTGCCGGAGCGCCCACCGCGCCCACCGGAGATGGAGGGGCAGGTGCTGCAACCGAATCGCCGATGAAAGAGCGTTGGCGCCGGGCACCTCACCTCTCCCACATTCTGTGGGGAGAGCTCGTGACGAGCCGAAGGTGAGGAGCGGGTGAGGGGATGCTAGAGCATGATCCGCAAAAGTGGCCCCACTTTTGCGATAAGATCATGCGTAAAAAGAAGAAGATAGCCTGGCGCTACTGATCTCATCTAAACGCAAACGGTTCTACAGGCTCTCATGCGGCTCGTTCCCCTCGGATCAAATCCGAGAATCACGCGTCCGACGTCTCGCGCGAGCGAGCGGGAGAGATGAACATGCGCTGGCGTATCACCTCGGCCAGCTACCGCCTCACAACGGCGGATAGACCTTCACCTCCTTGAAGGCGCCATCGATAACGGCCCATTCGCCGATATATCCGGTGACATCGCCGTTCTTGTCGAAGACATGCGGGCCCGAGGCGCCGATAAAGGCAATGTTCTGGCCGGCCTTGATGGCATCGACTGCCTTCTTCCATTCGGTGGGCTCGATCTTGTTGCCGTCGGGCCCGGCGATGGCACGCAGCGCGTCGCGCACCTTGACGCGATCGGTCGAGCCTGCCTTCTCGAGCGCGAGCGCTGCCATCATCGTCGCGTCGTAGACCTGCTCGACGAAAAGCTTGTTGGTCATACCGGGCTTCGCCTTCTCGAAGGCGTCATTGAATTTCTTATGCGCCGTGGAATCGGTCGGTGAGGTCGGAGCCGTGCCGAAGAAATTCTTCAAGTTCTCGGCTCCGATCTGCTTGATCATCGTGTCGTCCCGGATGCTCTCGGTGCCGATGAAGGTGTTGAAGAAATTGTTCTCGAGCGCCTGCTTCACGATGGTGAGGCCGCTGTCACCCGCATAAGCGATGATGACGAGAGCCGGTGCCTTGCTCGACGCGAGCGTCGCAAGCTCGGCGCGGTAGGAGGGCTTTTTCGTCTCATGGATCTGGTCGGCCACGAGCGTGCCGCCGGCATCCTTGTACTCCTTGCGGAAGACCTCGGCGATGCCGACGCCATAATCATTGTTGGCGTAGCTCAACGCCACGGTCTTGAAGCCTTTGTCGAGCACCATCCGGGCCAGCACCTTGCCCTGATACGTGTCGGAAGGTACGATGCGAAACAGCATGTCGTTCTTCGGCATCGTGGTGATCGCCGGCGAGGTCGCGGTCGGCGCGATGAGCGGCACGCCGGCCGCGATGGTGACGCTTCCCGCAGCCGGAATCACCGTGCCGCTGAGCAAGGGGCCGACGATGATCGGGACATTCTCGACGGAGGCGAGCTTGCGCGCGGCATCGACCGCGCCTTGCTCGGTGCCTTGCGTGTCGACGACAACGAGGCGCAGCTTCTTGCCGCCGAGGATGCCGCCATTGGCGTTCACCTCATCGACCGCGAGCTGCTGGGCCGCAAGCAGCGCCGGCATGAAGTTCGCGATCGGGCCGGTGACATCCATCAGGGCACCGAGCTTCACCTCATCCTGGGCACGCGCGGCACCGGAAAGGAGCGGCAACAAGGTCAAAATCGCGAGCCCAAACGCCATGCGTCGCGCTTGCGCAAATATCCGGTCGAGCACCATCGCGTTCCCTCGCTTTTTTGTGCCTCGAACTCTAACGCTAATTTGGCGGGTGTCGAGATGAATTCCGCACACGGAAGCAGCGAAAGCAGGGTCGAAGCGGGCCGTTCGCGAGGGATGCTGG
>JAFAQA010000489.1 GCA_019246665.1 Hyphomicrobiales bacterium | reverse complement strand
GGGCCAGGCCATTCTCCTCATCGACAAGAATCTCGACGCGATGATGAAAATCGCCAATCGCCATCTCGTCCTCGAGAAGGGCAAGGTGGTGTGGAGCGGCACGAGCGGCGCGCTCGCGGCGGAGGCGAACGTAAGAGAGCGCTATCTCGCGGTGTGACTAATTCGGTGACACTGCACTTAATTCCGGAGCCCTCGCGCAGCTGAAGGAGTCATCTTAAGTTAAAGTGCACTGTCACCGAATTGAATTGGGTCGGGCGCCGCGGGTGGGCTAAGGAAGAAGCGTCGGGCGCGTTCTTCCCTCTCCCCCAATTGCGAAGCAATTGTGCGGGAGAGGGTGGCGAGCCCCGGACTTGATCCGGGGCGAGCCGGGAGAGGGGGACTTTGAATACCCCCTCATCCGGCATCACTTCGTGATGCCACCTTCTCCCGCGCGAAGAGCGCGGGGAGAAGGATACGCGCACCCGCATTCGCTTTTGCTCCTCACTCCTCACTTTCCACTCCTCACGCCTCACTCCTCACGCCTCACCCCACCTTCGCCGCAACGCATTCGACCTCGACCTTGAATTGCGGGCGCGAGAAGCCCGAGACGATCATCAAGGTGGAGGCGGGAGGCGGATCGCCGACATGGCGGTCGCGCACGCGCATGTAATCCGCAAGATAATCTTCTCGGCTCACGAAGGCATTGAGCCGGACGATGTCCGACAGGCCCATCTTCGCCTCAGCGAGGAGAGCCCGGATTGCCTGAAAGCAAAGCTCGGCTTGCGCCTCCGCGCTCTCGGGCGTCTCGCCCTTCGCGTCGATGCCAAGCTGGCCCGAGATGAAGACGAGCCGAGCACCCGCGGGCACCTCGATTGCCGGGCTATAGCGGGCGAGCGGGGCGGCTAGGCTTTTGGGCGACAGGGGGCGCAAATGCTGCATGGTCAGGCTCTCTCCGGACTGCTTTTCAGGTCGAGCGGGCTCCTTCGCCGCGAAATCCGGTCGCGAGCAAGTAAAGCTCGGCCGAATCGGCGCGGCTCGCGGCGGGTTTCACATGCTTGACGCGGGAAAAATCGCGCTTCAACGACGCAAGGAGGGTGCTCTCGGTGCCCCCTTGCAGGACCTTGGCCAGAAAGGCCCCGCTCGGAGCAAGAACCTCGCAAGCAAACTCCGCGGCGGCCTCGGCCAGCCCCATGATGCGCAGGTGATCCGTCTTGCGATGGCCTGTCGTGTTTGCCGCCATGTCGGAGAGCACCACATCGGCCTTTCCGCCGAGCGCCTCGACGAGCCAGTCCAGCGCCTCGGGTGCGAGGAAATCGAGCTTAGCGAAAGTCACGCCCTCGATGGGCTCGATATCGAGAAGATCGAGCGCCACGACCCGCCCCTCGCCGCCTGCGGCCCCAACCCGCTCGGCCGCGTATTGCGACCAGCCGCCGGGGGCGGCGCCTAGATCGACGACGCGCGCGCCGCGCCGAAACAGATGATGGCGCTCATCGATCTCCTTGAGCTTGTAGACGGCGCGCGAGCGCAAGCCTTCGCGCTTCGCCATGGCGACATAAGGATCGTTGAGCTGGCGCGTCAGCCATTGGCGCGACGAGGCGGATTTCTTCGCCCCCTTGCGCACCCTGACCGAAAGACCGCGCGGTGGGCGCTCGCCTGCTGCCATGAACCGATGCCTTCAGGCCGGATGAAGGGAAAGCGGGGCCGCCGGCCCCTGCGGCCCGCTCGATAGCACGAAGCCCGATCGAGCGGGAGCCGTGCCCTTACTTCGGGACGTCTGCCGAGCTGACGAATATGTGACGGCGCCCAATGGTTGCGGTTCGCGAGGGGATGGCGGAAGCTCGCGCGATTCCCTATCCAGTTGAACCTGCATGCTCCACTTCATCGCACGCCGCTTTCTCGTCCTTCTCGCCACGATGCTCGCGGTTTCATTCGTCGTCTTCGCGGCGCTCGAGCTCAATATCGAGGATGTCGCGACCCATGTGCTCGGCCAGTTCGCGACGGCCGATCAGCGCCATCTCTGGCTTGCCGAGAACGGCTACTACGACCCCTTCCTCTATCGCTATCTGCGCTGGCTCATGCATTTCCTCATTGGCGATTGGGGCCGCTCGATCCATTTCAAGGAAGAGGTCACGACGCTCATCCCTTATTACCTGAAGAACACCGCGATGCTCGCCGGCATTTCGCTCGCGGTGATGACGCCGCTTGCGCTCCTTCTCGGCGTTCTCGCCGGCATGCGCGAAGGCTCGGCACTTGACCGCATGATCTCCTTCTTCGCCATTGCCACCACCTCGATCCCGCAATTCGCGAGCGCCGTCTTCCTTTCGGGCATCTTCGTCTTCTGGCTGCACCTCCTGCCGGGCGCGAGCCCGATGACCTCGGGCTTCGCCTGGCGCGAACTCGTCATGCCGGTCTTAGTCCTCGTGCTCGCCGGCACCGGCTATCTCACGCGCATGACGCGCGCCTCCATGGTCGAGGTGATGTCGTCGGCTTACGTGCGCACCGCGCGCATGAAAGGGAATTCCTTTGCCCGCGTCGTGCTGCGGCACGCGCTGCGCAATGCCATGGTGACGCCGGTGACCGTGGTGATGCTTTATATTCCTTGGCTTCTCGCCAATGTGGTCGTGGTCGAGGTGTTCTTCGCCTATCGCGGCTTCGGCACCTTGCTTTATACCGCCTCGCTTCAGCACGACGTGTTCCTCATCGAAGGCTGCACCATGGTCGCGGTTGTCGCCGTGGTGTCGACGCAGCTCTTCTCCGATCTTGCCTATGTCTGGCTCAATCCGCGCGTCACCTTCGATGCGCCTTCCGAGAAAACGGCAGGCGCTGCCGCATGAAGACATTCGGGGCGCTGTTGCGCTCGCCTTCAGCGCTGTTCGGCCTCGCCGTGGGCGCGGTCGCGCTCATGACGGCCCTGTTCGCGCCGCTCCTTGCGCCCCATGATCCGTTGCAGACGATCACGCCGCTCGCCTTGCCCGGCAGCGTCGCGCCGGACGGCTCGCATCTTTGGCTGGGCGCCGATTTTCTCGGGCGCGACATCCTCTCCCGGCTGATCTGGGGCACACGCACCGTGCTTTTATGGTCCAGCCTCTCGACAGCGGCCTCCTTCAGCGTCGGCGTGAGCATGGGGCTTCTCGCCGGCTATTACGGCGGCAAGCTCGACACCGCGCTTTCCTTCATCGCCAACACGCTTCTCGCCTTCCCGGTGACGGTGCTTTACATCATCATCATCACCTCCTTCGGCGCCTCGGGCGCGAACATCGTCATCGCCGTCACCTTCGCGAGCGCGCCGGGCGTCTTCCGCATCATGCGCGCCATCGCGCTCGATATGCGCAATCGCGACTTCGTCGCCGCGGCGATCACGCAAGGCGAGAGCGCGCTCGCCGTCATGGGGCGCGAAATCTTGCCGAACGCGGTGACGCCGCTTCTTGCCGATCTTTGCCTTCGGCTCGGCTACACGGCAATCACCGTCGGCGTGCTCGGCTTCCTCGGGCTTGGTCTTCCGCCACCGACCCCCGATTGGGGCGGCATGGTCGCCGAAGGCAAGAATATGGCGATCGCCTTTCCTCATCTCGTGATCTTCCCTTGCATCGCGATCTCCCTCCTGATGCTGGCGATGAGCCTTCTCTCCGATGCGCTGCAGCAGATCGCCAAGGGGAGCTCGCGCGCATGAAAGGGGAAGCTTTGTCACCCCTCCTTCGGGTGCGCGATTTGAGCGTGGCGCTCCCGCAAGGCGCGGACAGGCGCTTCGCCGTCGAGGGAGCGAGCTTCGATCTTGCGGGCGGCGAGATCCTTTGCGTCGTCGGCGAATCAGGCTCGGGGAAATCGGTCTTGTCGAGCACGATCATGGGAGCAGCGCCGGCGGGCCTCCGCGTCCTCTCCGGCTCGATTCTTTTTCGCGGCAATGACATCGTGCGCATGGGCGAGGCGAAGCTTCGCAGATTGCGCGGCAATCAGATCGCCATGGTGTTCCAGGAGCCGATGGCGGCCCTGAATCCGGCCGTGAAGGTAGGTGAGCAGATCGAGGAAGTCTTCACGCTTCACTCGCGCCTCGTGCCGCGTGAGCGCCGGCAAAGGGTAAGGGCATTGCTTGCGGACACTCGGCTGGCTGACCCTGATCGCATCGCCAAATCCTATCCGCATCAGCTCTCAGGTGGGCAGTGTCAGCGTGTCGTCATCGCCATGGCGCTCGCCATGCAACCCGCTCTCCTCATCGCGGATGAGCCGACCTCGGCGCTCGACGTGACCACGCAAGCCCAAGTGCTCAAGCTGATGCGCGAGCTGCGCGACGAGCATGGGCACGCGGTGTTGTTCATCACCCACGATTTCGGCGTGGTCGCCGAAGTCGCCGATCGGGTCGCGGTGATGCAGGCCGGGCGTATCGTGGAGATCGGCGACAAGCGCGCCGTGCTTGATGCGCCGCGCCATCCTTACACGCAAAAGCTCATCGCGGCCGTGCCGCGCGCCGAGCCGCGCCCGAGCTCGGCGCTTCGGCCCGACGCTGAACCGTCGCTCGAGATCGTCCATCTCGCCAAGACCTATCGCGTCGGCGGGCAAAAGGTCACCGCGCTCAAGGATGCATCTTTTGCGCTCGACAAGGGACGCACGCTCGGCATCGTCGGTGAATCGGGCTCCGGCAAGTCGACGCTTGCGAGGGTCGCGATCAGGCTCACCGCGGCCGATAGAGGCTCGGTGCGTGTCGCCGCCGTCGATCTTGCGAAGCTTGGCGGCAAGGCGCTCGCCCGGGCTCGACGCAAGATGCAGATGATCTTTCAGGACCCTTACGGCTCGCTCAATCCGCGCCACAGCATAGGCTCCATCTTGACGCGAGCCGGCAAGCTCGGCGGAAAGCCTGGCAGCGCTGCCCGCGAGAGCGCCATCGAGCTTCTGCATCTCGTCGGACTGAAGCCGGAAGCCTTCGCCCGCAAGCCGCACGAATTTTCGGGCGGGCAGCGTCAACGCATTGGCATCGCGCGCGCGCTCGCCATGAATCCGGAGGTCGTCTTCGCCGACGAATGCGTCTCGGCGCTCGACGTCTCGGTGCAGAAACAGGTGCTGCGCCTCATCGCGGATCTGCAGGCGCGGCTCGACCTCACGCTGGTCTTCATCACTCATGATCTGCGTGTGGCGGCGCAAGTCTCCGATTTCATCGCCGTCATGCGGCAAGGCGAGATCGTGGAGTTCGGTGCGGCGGAGGAGGTGCTGAAGCGGCCACACCATCCTTATACGCGCGAGCTCATCGCGGCCGCGCCCGGCCGGGATTGGACGCCACCTGCGCTCGAAACCCTGGAAACTTGATTCAACGCGCCATGAAAACCGGCAAGGTCGCGTTGCCGAGTATGTGGCTCGTCGCACCGCCGAAGATCATCTGGCGCAAACGGCTCTGCGTATAAGCACCCTTGATGAGAAGATCGGCGCCGACCGAGGCCGAATAGTCGAGGATCATTTCGCCGCTCGTGCGCTTGCCGGGATTGACCGTCACGGCCTGCGTCTCGATGCCGTTCAGCTTGAGGCAATTGGCGAGCTGGTCGCCGCTCGGGCCGGGCACGGAGCCGCCCTCGACGGTGAGGATGGTGACTCGCTTCGCCTGATGCAAAAGCGGCATCGCATGGGCAACCGCGAGCGCTGTCTCCGTGCTGCGGTTCCAGGCGATGACGATATTGTCGCCGAGCTCACGCGGCGGTGCGGGTGGTGCGATGAGGCAAGGCCGTCCGCTCTCGAAGAGCACCGCCTCGAGCGTCGAAGAACGCGGCCCGGACGGATCATAGCCTGGCCGGCCGAGAACCGTGATGTCGAAGACGCGAGCATGGCTCGCGACGAAGATGTCGCCGGGATCGGCATCGGTGAGCCAGCTGAAGGAAACAGGCGCAACCGCGGTATCGGCTGAAGGCGCTTCTTGACGCATAAACCGGTCGAAGATCTTGCGCGCTTCGCCGGCGAGCTCCTCGGAGGGGCGCCCTTCCGTCACCCACAGGGGAGTCATGTCACCGAAGCCATAAACCTCATACATCGGGAAGAAGGCAAAGCCCTGGATGTGGCCGCCAAAGCGGCCTGCGAAGAGATGCGCGCAGGTGAGCACGGATTGCGTGTAATCATTCTGTTCGAGCGGAACGAGAATTGCCTTCATGCTCATCGCACCCTCCTGAAAGCATTCCGCTCAAGGCGCCTGCCTCAAGCTGCGGGATTTCTCGGATTTATTAGCCCGGCACCTTTGCCTGGCCTTCGCCTTCGAATCCGCGTTGGTGATTTGTAACCCATGGAGGCGCGGGCACAAAGGCCTGAGCTCAGACATCCCGCCACCAATCGGCGGCGGAGGTGCCGAGTGGTCCGACCCCGACGAATGGTTCATAAATTTTCTGACGGATGGGGGCCCATCCGTCGGAAAATCCACTGGCTCGAAGTCGAAAAGGGGGCAGGCGCAAAGGACGGAAGAAACGCGAGGCCTTCCCTCTTCACGCCGCTGGTGATCGGCCTTATCTCCGGCGTCGGCCGACGAGAGTGAGATTCGCGACGCCCAGCGCGAGGTTGAGGCCGGTTTGCGCGCCGACCGAGAGTGGCTGGAGGCTGAAAGCGCGATTGAAGCCACCGACCAGCACATTGGCGCTGGCGCCGACACCGGCGGTGGCTTGGCCAGACGCGCCGACATAATCGCCTTCGAGCGCCCAGGGGCCGAAATCAGTGCTCGGCGCGAAGACCTGCCAGATGATCACGCCTTTTGTCGTCGCTCCGATGTCGAGGCCGAATTTGCTGATGGTGCCGTAGTAACCCTCGATGCGCCTGTTGACCGCCTTAAAGGTGCAGTTGAGCCGTTGCTGCGAGGTGACGATCAACCCGATTCCACCTGAAGTATCACAACTCAAGGTGCCGACCTGTGTTTGGGCTTCGGCCGGAGGCGGGGACACGAGCGCCGCAACGACGGCGA
>JAFAQA010000510.1 GCA_019246665.1 Hyphomicrobiales bacterium | reverse complement strand
CCACAGACTATCGGGGTCGAGGAAGTCGGGAGGGATTGCCGCGATTTCCGAGGATTTGTAAGGGGCGAAATAGGCCTTGTTGGTTTGCAGAAGCGAGCGGCTCACCCCCCAGATGATGTCCCCTTGCGGATTGTCCTTCTCGGCCTGAATGCGCTTCATCAACACGCCCGAGCCTGTGGACACGGTCTCGACCTGGATGCCCGTCTCCTTGGTGAAGGCGTTGAAGACGAGATCGTTCAGAGTCGAGTCGTTTGCCGAGTAGATGACGAGCTTCTGCTGAGCTTGCGCGCTCGTCACGTCGCCGAACAAGAGAGTGCCGATCCCAAGCAACGCGAGCGCAATATCGCGAAGCCGCTTCGCATGAAAATGGGTGCGCGCGTTCGCCCAAAACGTCCCTTCCGCCGGTTTCGCATGCTCGACAAAGCGCTCCGAGGCCATTTCCGTCTCCCTGGTCGCGCCGACTCGCGCGGATGCCGCATTCCCCTCAGCCTTTGCCGGCGAAGCTCCCCGCTTTTCGAGGCTGATGGTTGCCGGTATACAAACCCGTACCCCTCGCCTGTCAACGCTCAAGGCCAATAGCGGTGCAATAGCATGAAGCGGCTCGCCATTCTCGACGACTATCAAAATATCGCGCTTTCCTTGGCGGATTGGGCGAGCCTTGGACCCGAGCTCGCCATCGACGTGCTCCACGAGCCATTGCGAGGCATCGAGGCCGCGGCAGCAAGGCTCAAGGATTACGAAGTCCTCGTCGCCATGCGCGAGCGCACCCCCTTCCGGCGCGCGCTCCTCGAGCGTTTGCCGAAGCTCGAGCTCCTCGTCACGACCGGTATGCGCAACGCCTCGATCGACGTGAAAGCCGCGGTTGAACGCGGCGTCCGCGTCTGCGGCACCTCCATGCTGCCGCATCCGACCGCCGAGCTGACGCTCGGGCTCATCCTTTCGCTCGCGCGACATATCCCCTTCGAGCATCAGGGGATGCGCGAAGGCGCTTGGCAAAGGACGCTTGGCATAAGTCTCAACGGTCGCAGGCTCGGCGTCGTCGGTCTCGGCAAGCTCGGCACCGAAGTGGCGCGACTTTGCCAGGCCCTTCACATGGAAGTCGTTGCCTGGAGCCCGAACCTCACGGCCGAGCGCGCCGCGAAAGCAGGCGCGAGGCTGGTCGAGAAGGAGGCGCTCTTCAGCAGCGCCGACATCGTCACCATTCATATGGTCTTGAGCGAGCGCTCACGCGGCGTCGTCGATGCCGCCGCGCTCTCCGCGATGAAGAAAAGCGCATATCTCGTGAACACCTCGCGCGGGCCGCTTGTCGACACGAAAGCCTTGATCGCGGCACTCACCGAGCGCCGCATCGCCGGTGCGGCGATCGATGTCTACGACGAAGAGCCGCTGCCGGCCGAGCACCCGTTGCGCAAGCTCGACAATGTCGTGCTCACGCCGCATCTCGGCTATGTGACTGAGGATAATTACCGCGTCGCTTACGGCGAGGCGCTGGACGATGTGAAGGCCTGGCTTGCCGGCAAGCCGGTACGCGTGCTCCAGCCGAGTTGACGATGGGAGGATCGCCTCGCTGCTAGCTGACGATCAAATCTTTCGTGAATGTCTGGCCGGCTCTCACGTCCGCAATCCGCCACTCAGCACCGGACAGCTTCCCGAAAAGGGAACGCCAGCTAAGAAGGCGTTGATGAGCGGCGCGAAACGCGGTCTGCCTTAAGCCAACGGATGAGCTCCTCGCGGCGTGCCGCAAGCAGGCTTGCGCCATCGCGTCGCGACCAATCATAGACGCCGCGTCCGCTCGGCAAGCCGCGATGCCCCTCGGCAACGAGCCGGTCGAGCACAGGGGGCGGCAGCGGCTTCGCGTCGAGGCTCGGCTGCAGGAAGCGGGCAAAGGCAACCATCGTGTCGAGCCCCCCGACATCAGCGGATTCGAGCGGCCCCGTCACCCCGAGGCGACGGCCAATCGAGTTTCGCACTACCGCATCGATCGCCTCGGCGGAAGCAACGCCCGAGGCCCAGAGCGACCACGCTTCGCGAAGCGCCGCGAACTGGATGCGATTGCCGATGAAGCCCGGCACCTCCTTGTCGATCACCACCGGCTCCTTGCCGACGGCCTTGAGGATCTCGCAAGTGCGCGCCAGCACGGCGGGCGTTGTCGCTGGACCTCCGCACACCTCCACCAAGGGGATGAGCTGCGGCGGGTACCAGAAATGCGCCGCGACGACGCGCTTACCTTTTCCGCTCTCGACGAGCTCGCTCACGAGGTGCCCACTCGACGACGCGAGCACAGCATCGGCGCTGCAGATCGCCTCGAGGCGCTCGAAGATCGCGCGCTTCAGCGCCATGTCCTCAGGCACGGCTTCGATCACGAAATCGACCCCCTTCGCGTCATCGAGCTCCGTCGTCGTCGTGATGCGCGAGAGCGCCGTCAGGCGCTCCTCCTCGCTCACAAGCCCGTGGCTCGCGAACATCGCGAGGCTTTCGCCGATCTTGGCGGTCGCTGCGTCGAGGCTCTTGGCGCTGCGCCCGATGAGCGTCACACGCCAATCGGCTTTGGCGAACACTTCGGCGATGCCATGGCCGATGATGCCGTTGCCGATTACCGCAACCGATTGCGTCGCCATGCCTACCCTCCTCGCGCGCCCGTGGCGCTGCTCGTCTGCCTTTCCAAGAGCGTGTGCACGATGATGGCGCCGAGCACGATGACACCCCCGAGAACGGCCCGTGCCCCCGGATTCTCATCGAAGGCGAGCCAAACCCAGATGGGTGCGAGAATCACCTCGAGAACCGTGATCAGCCCGGCATCGGCGGCCGGGATGAGACGGACGCCGGCGGCGAACATGACGAGACCAAGGCCCATTTGCCCGACCCCGAACAATGCCAGAAGGGCAAGATCGCTCGGCGTGACGACAAGCTGCGCGAAGGGCAGTGTGACAAGGGCGGTCAACACCGTCGCGAGGCACATCGCGGACGTCATCGACACGTCGCGATGGCGGCGCGCCAGGACGATCATCACCGCGAAGCTGAGGCCCATGATGGCGGAGAAGAGATCGCCCCAGATCCGCCCGTTCGCGAGCGAGTCCGATTCCATGACGGCGATGCCGATGAACGTGGCGAGGATCGCAAGCGCCCCCTTCGGCGAGACTCGTTCGCCCAGCCAGAGCCAGGCAAGCACCGCTGCGACAAAGGGAGAGGCTGCTTGGAAGATGAGGACATTCGCGACCGCAGTCTGCTTGAGCGCGATGATGAAGCACGTCATCGATGTGCCAAACGACAGGGCGATACCCAGCGCCGGAAGGCCGAGCCCGCGAAAAGCGCCGAGCGCGCCGCGTCGATCGCGCAGCGCAATATAGGCGATGAGGAAAAGCGTCGCGAACAGCGACCGCCAGAACAAAGTCGTGAAGGCGTCCGTGCCGGTCGCCCGCGTGATCAGCCCCGAGGTGCTCCAGGCGACCGCGGCGCCAGCGACGAGAACCGCGCCACGGCGATAGCGCGCCGCCGCCTCAGCCGGCGCAAGGGGAAGAGCGTCGATGAATTGCGCCACCTAGGTCAACCCGCCTCGATCTCATTCCTTGCCCATGGGGATGCCCGCATCCGGCCGTCGCAACAACGCCGCAGGCGAGCCTTGGGAAGAGCGGCACCACTCGCCGGTTTGAGGTGTCGCGCCTGTTCGTCGAAACTGCTCATTCTGCCGCGTTTCCATGATTTTTGGTCCCAGCCGACCGCGCTCGTAAATCCGTGAGGAGCCATAGTATAGCGTCGGCATTCCCGAAAGTGGCAAGCAATGGCAAATGGGCGGGATTCATGGCGCGCCGGCGCGACTGTGGTCCCTGTCATTGGCGCCGGCGGAAGCCTCGCTTCCACACTCGCGGCTCATGCTACAGCCCGCTCCCTCAAGCCGCCTGGAAGGCACTCTCCTCCGCCACAGCCAAGGCGTGCACCGCGGCGGCGGTGCGGGTCTCGACGCCGATCTTCTGAAAAACATGCTCGAGATGCTTTTGCACGGTTCTTGCGCTGATCTCGAGAATCACGGCGATCTCGCTGTTGGTCTTGCCGCCCGCCACCAGGGCCAGAATCTCACGCTCGCGATGGGTCACCGGCAATCGTGAAAGGTCCGCGGCGTCGAGCGCAGTGCGTTCACTCTTCATCAACAAGAAACCGGCGGAGACGTCGCCGGTGTCCGGCACGAAATGAACGGTGAGCTTCGCCCCGAAGCGCGTCATCTCGCAGGCTTGGCCACGATCGATCGCGGGGCGCTCCAACCCCCAACCCCGACTTTGCAAGAGCCATTCGCATAGCTTGCCGGGGAGGCGGCAGGCACGACCCACCGGCTCGCGGGGGAAGAATCGGCGCATAAGGGCAAGCACCGCGGGCGACGCCTCGAGGATGCGGCCTGTCACGCTTATGCGCATGATTTGCCAGCCGCCATTTGCCGCGAGATGGCTGATGCACCTCAACCCGATCCCCGCATTCTCGGAAACAACCAGATTGCGATAAATCGCGGCGAGCGGCTGCCGGACCGTGTCGAGCAGCGCGCGCTCCGAGTCCTTGAAATCGGAACGGCTGCGGTTGAACACGACGCTGATGACATTGGCGCGGTCTATCCGCAGCGGCAGCGCCATCACATAATCGATGCCGATACGGCGGTAATAATCGGCGTGAACCGCCGAGTTCCGGAACAAACGCACGTCCATGCAATCCGAAATGCGTTGCGTGGGTCCGCGCGGATGCGTGCTGTGAAAGCGCACGAGCGGATGCTCGTGGAAATGGAGATCAAAAGCCGAGCGGTCGGCTTGCGACAAATTCTCCGCCTGACGTCCGACTATCTGGCGTGTGCCCCGCTCAAGGTCACAAAGGCTCAGTGTCGTGAGATCGGAGGCGACGATACCGGTCAGCCGATCGAGCGTGGCGGCAATGAATGAGGAACAGTCGCCGCACTCTTCGGCGAGCGACTGCAGCAATCCCACGGCACCGCGCAATTCGCGCTCGGTGAGATCGGCAAGCGGCGCAGCCATGTGGCAACCAACCGGCGACGGGACGACGCGAGTCGCGCGCGTTTCGGCCTTGCGGCGCAAGAAGCGCGCACGAACGGCAGAGACCGAATTTTCTACGCGTCGGTCGTGGGCGGGTCAATCCGCCGCTCACAGCGAGGGCTGGCAGACCCCTCTCCGATCGAAAAGGGATTGCTGATGCCGATCGCATCGAGAAGGCCGGGCCTCAAGCCACGTGACGGTTAGCCGTGGCATAATCGAGCATGCCCTGGAAATCGACCACGACCGCCGCCTCATCGCCGACGACCCAGGCGTCATGGCCGCTCGGGAGAAGCGAAACATCGCCCGGATTGCAGTCGAATTCCGCGCCGTCATCCATCTTGATCCTCAGCACGCCCGCGACATGATATTGGAAATGGGGCGCCTCACAGCTTCGCGTCTTGGCGAGGGGTTGGACGGAAGTCGCCCATCGCCAACCTGGCTGAAAAATGGCTCGTCCGATCGTGGCGCCCCCCACGCGGATCAACTCCAAGCGGCCGCTTGGAAATTCTCGAACCTCATCCGGGGTGCCAAAGCTCTTGAGCTCGGCTGTCCTTCCAGTCGCAAGTGCTGCCTGTGCCATGATCATCTCCTTGCGTTACGGCCGAAACGGGGCGTTCGATCGAGGCTGGAGCATGACCGCAAAAGTCGCCCCAGTTTTGCGACAAGATCATACGGAAAACCAAGAGGTTAACCTCGCGCTACTGATCTCATCTGAGCGCAATGCGTTTTAGGCGTGCCAGCCCAATGAATGAATACGCAAATTGGCGTAGGGAGCGGGAGGGGAAGGCGTCAGCAAAAGGCCGGTCAGCTCCGTGCGCGCAATTGCAGATGGCGAGCATATCGGGTCAAGGGAAAGCACATCACGAAATAGATGAGCGCGACAAGGCCATAAACCGTGAAGGGCTCGAAGGTTGCGTTGTTGATCGCGTTCGAGGCCCGCATCAATTCCTCGAAACCGATGATCGAGGTGACGGCGGTCATCTTCACGAGCTGCACCAGGAAGCCCACCATGGGCGCGCGGGTGATCGTGAAAGCTTGCGGCAGTATGACAAGGCGCATTTCCGCGACGTAGTGAAGCCCGACGCTCTTGGCAGCGTCCCATTGTCCGAGCGGAATTGCCTCGACGCCGCCGCGCCAGATTTCGGCGAGGAAGGCGCTGGCGCAAAGCGTCAATCCGACCACGGCCGCGGACCATGGCTCGATGCGGACGCCCACGAGCGGCAGGCCGAAGAAGACGAGGAAGAGCTGCATCAGGAGCGGCGTGCCTTGAAACAATCCGATATAGAGCTCGGCGGGTTTTCTGAGCCACGGTCGTGCGGCCACGCGCGCAAGCAGAATGCCGAGCCCGACGATGCCGCCGCCGATGAAGGCCACAAGCGAGAGCAGAACCGTCCAGCGTGTCGCAAGCAAGAGATTGCGAAGAATATCCCAGAAGGTGAAATCCATCAGGAAACCCCGCCCGCGAGCAACTTGCGCCCACCTCTCACCATCACGCGGCGGAGCACGACACTCATGCCAAGATAGATGGCGGTCACGACGAGATAGGTCTCGAAGGCGCGAAAGGTGCGCGCTTGCAGCATGTCGGCCTCGTAGGTGAGGTCACGCACGGCTATCTGCGAGACCACGGCCGATTCCAGCATCATGATCACGATCTGACTCGTGAGCGCCGGAAAGATCACACGCAACGCTTGCGGAAGCACGATCTTGAGGAAGACGAGGCGCGGCCGCAGGCCCAAGGCCTGGCCCGCTTCGCGCTGACCGCGCGATACCGCGTCGAGGCCCGCGCCGACGATCTCTGTCCCATAAGCCGAGAGGTTGATCGTCATCGCCAGAATGGCAGCCACCGTCGCATCGAGCCTGAGCCCAAGGCTCGGCAGGCCGAAGAAGATGAAGAAGAGCTGGACCAGGAACGGCGTGTTCCGGATCAGCTCCACATAGGTGTCGACCGCGCTCCGCAAGGAGACGGAACCGCTGCGCGCCGCCGCGGCTCCCAAAATGCTGCAAATCGTGCCCAAAGCCCCGGTGACCACGGTGAGGAAAATCGTCGCGAGCGCGCCACGCAGAATGGGTTCGAGCGCCTGGCTCAGCCACCCGAAATCAAGCGCGTAGCTCACCGGAGCGCAGGAGGCTCGGCGGGAAGATGCGCTCTCATGTTACCTCTCGGCTGCATCGTCGAGCGCGACCGCAGAAATCCTTTCCTTCCTGCGGTCGGGATCGAACGCTTTGTGGCCTCAGAGGTCCTTGGGATCGAGCGGCTTGCCAAGCCATTTTTCCGAGATCTTGTCGAGCGTGCCGTCGGAGATGAGCTTGGCGATGATGTCGTTGAGCTTCTGCTTCAGGCGAGGCTCGTTCTTGTTGAGCGCAATGTGATCGGGCGACGTCATGAGCTGAAACTTCTGCTCGGGCTTCAGAGTGACTTGCTTTGCCAGGACCTGCGCGCCCACATCATTTCCCACGACCATGAGCTGCGCCTGGCCGGAGAGAAACGCCTGGATGACCGAGTTGTAGTTGTCGAAGCGCTTGATGTCGGCGTTCGGCGGTGCCGCCTCGGTAAGCGAGGTGTCCTCGAGCGTACCTCGGTTGACCGCGATCGACTTGCCGGCGAGGTCGCCCTTGCCTTCGACCTTCACCGCCTGCGGCCCGATGACAGCGATGTAATAGGGTGCGTAGGCGGCGGTGAAATCAATCACCTTCTCGCGCTCGGGGCTTTGCCCAACACTGAGCAGGATGTCGACGCGATGCTCTGTAAGGTACGGAATGCGATTTTGCCCCGTGACGCTCACCGGGTTGAGCTTCACCTTGAGCGTATCGGCGATGATCTGCGCCACATCGATGTCATACCCCTTCAGGCTCATATCGGCGCTTGCCGAGGAGAAGGGCGGGAAATCGGAGAACACGCCGACATTGATAGTGCCGGCTTTCGTGATGTCATCGAGCGCGTCCGCACGCGCACCGCCCGCGAAGCCCCCAATGACAAGCACGGCAAGTCCGATCACCGACGATCGGGTGCTCGAGATTGATTTCATGAGTCTCTTCCCTCCCTTTTGCAGCTTCGACAGGACCGGGCCGCGCTCCCCATAAGATCTGCTCGAATGCAAGCAGCGAGCTCGCCGTTGCTCAACTTATTTGGAAAGACGCGATCGAAACGAAAATGCTGGTCAGGTCGCGGGCAAGAGTCAATGCCGGCGCCATGAGGAGGTTCAACTAAAATCTTGATGGCAGCCGTGATCGCGTCGAAGCGCGACCTCCTCGAGAGCGTGTCGGATCGACGTTCGTCGTGTCAAAAGATCCGGAAGTGGGCTTCCGTCGGACGCTTGCCGGCCCCATTGATGGGCAGCATGTCCTGCGGGCAAGCCGAGAAAGCGATGACGAGGTCTCGCTCCGCTCGAAGGGTGACCGTATCCCCCGGCTTTGTCACGGGCGCCTCGAAGGTGATCTCGCCACTCGACTTCCATGGGATGTTCATGAAGAGATTGAGCGGGCTTGGCGTCTCCGGAGCCTTGAGCCCCAGCTCCTTCATGGCGGCATGCAGATTGTCGGTGCAGTTGTCGTGGTAATCCCGGCAGCCGAGCCCCTGATACCGCCATGTATCGCAGGCGGCGATCAGGGTGTCGTGGGTGCCGGGCGAAGTATCGTCCACGATCGTCAGGATCGGACGGCGATGATTGGTCGACAGAGCATCGCCCTTCCTCGGAACGAGTCGGCCGAGCGCTGCGCGCGTATGCTCCATGGACATGAATTCGTTGAGGTCATCCGCGGCGAAGGCCCAGGTATCGACCACTTGCTCGCCATGCGTATTGATCACAGCGATGTGCTGGCCTGTCTTTACCCTGGCGGCCTTGCCGCGCCGCGCCGGAATGGTGATCAAGCCTGCCTCGACCATCGCCCACCCCTCTCTATTCCCGCGGCTCGGATGGAGCTTGGGGCACGTTGAGCTGCTTCTTGTTCTCGATTTGCGCTTCGACAGCTTGCTTGTCGAGCTGCAAGCAGGTGAGGAGCTCGACATAGCTCGGCGCACCGCCAATATTGGTTTCCTGTGTGCAGGTCGAGCGCGGTCTGGGCTTGAAGTCGAACCAGGTCCGCGACAGCTCCCGCTGCGCATCGGTCTCGTCGTTGATGCAACCCTGATAGGCGCTCTCCTGGCCGGACAAGGGCTGGGCCCGGCGGCAGGTTGCCTTGATGTCGAGCTTGGGCAGAGCTTTCAAGGCCGGACCGAAGGGCTCGTTGTTCGCATTTTCAGGGGTCTTGAGGCTGTCAGGTCCTGGAGCAGCCTTGTCGCTGTCGTTGCTCGGCACATCGCGCGCTGTGGGCTGGCGGTGTCCCACGGGCGCGGGTGGTATGTTTCCCGAAGGAAGCGTGGACTGCGCCGAGGCAAGCTCCGGCGCAATGAGAACGAGCGCCAGGAGAAAAGATCCCAATTGATCTCGAACCGAAACTCTCGCTGTCATGACGTTCTCCCTGACATGGGAACCCTCCAGCCAAGTCGCTTCGTCTGAAGGACCGCCCGCCGTTTTAAAAGTCGCGCCTGATCTTATCGCAAAAATCAGGCTTTGCGTATCGCTTGCCTCAGCTCGCGAATTTCGCGCCGCGTGGATCCGGCGAACGGGCGTGCAGCGCCATTGCGATGAGCGCCGACCCGCCAAACACCATGTTGATACCAACGAGAAGCCCGATCGCCCAAGCGGCACTCAACGGCAGGCCGGCCAAAATGATGGCGGCGAGGATGAGATCGACAATGCCGCTCGCCAGCATCCAGCCCCAGCGCCCGGAGAGTTCTCGCCGGTGTTCGAGCGCGAACATGATGCTCGCGACGCCCTCGATGATGAAGAAGACGATCAGGACCAAGGTGAGGGAAATCGCACCGCTCACGGGCCAGCCGATCAGGACTATGCCGACCACTATACCGAGCACGGCGGAGAGCAGCGACCACCAGAATCCCGGCGCGTGACGCATCCAAAACGTGGTGACGAGCCCGACAATGCCGCTCACCAGGAAAAGCCAGCCCAGGAAAATCGCAACCGCCAAGGTCGCGATTGGCGGCACGATGATCGCCGCGAGGCCGAGGATGACGAGAATGATCCCTTCGATGAGGAAAAGCACCCAATGTTCCTGCATCGAAGACGAGACTGCGCTGCGAAGTCGATCTGCATCCGGCCGATCCATCGACATAGCTGACCTCCTCCAGTTTGCGGCGCGCTACGAAAAGCTCAACGTCTCCCTCGCGCGCCTGTTTCTCCGCGGCGGATCATGGTGCCACGATCTTCATCACCGGCACTGTTGGCCGAATGCCAGCGCCGAAAGGCCCAGGAACCTTGTTTTTGATCGGTGGCAGAGTTTTGAGATAGACGGCGATCGCCATCGCATCCTCACGCGAGAGGCTCGCCAAATCTCGCCATGGCATGATCGGGGCAAGCTCACGGCCATCGGGACGTTTGCCCGTCTGCAGGGCGGCGATGATTTGTTCATTAGTCCAGTCGCCGAGGCCCGTCTGCGCGTCGGAGGTGAGGTTGGGGGCAACGAACACACCAAGCTGAGGAATTTCGAAACCCACGTCCGAACCTCCAAGCGCATGCGCCGTGTCCGGCCTGCCGAAGAAATATCCGGCCGTGTGGCAATCCCCGCAACCGATCACAGCGACGAGATATTTCCCGCGCGCGGCTTGTTGCTGATCAGCTTCCTGCGCCTTGACCGCCGTCATGTTGACGAGCGCAAAAGCGGTGCAGGCGGCGAGCCAGGGCTTGGCGCATGAACGCTTGGCGCATGAACGCTTGGCGCATGAACGCTCTTTGGTTCGCCGAAGACACGCACCCATTCGAAGCCCCTCCCGAGTGAACGCGACGCGACAGTAATCGCAAACCTCACCGTCGAGCAATGGTAAAGCTTAACTTTGCCTGCAATGACTGTCCTGCTCACGCAACGCGTTCAACTTACCTCGCCTCCTCCAGGATCATGTCGGACGCCTTTTCCGCGATCATCACCACGCCCGCATTGGTATTGCCGGAAACCAGGGTCGGCATGATCGAAGCATCGACCACCCGAAGGCTTTCGACACCCTTCACGCGCAAACGCGGGTCGACCACCGCATCGGGATCGGAGCCCATGCGGCAAGTGCCGGAGGGGTGGAATATGGTCGCTCCCGTGTTGCGCGCGAACTCGAGGAGCTCGTCGTCGGTCACGATGCCAGGACCTGGCTTCCTCTCCTCCGCCACGTATGGCCGTACCGCCCGGGTCGCGACGAGCGAGCGAGCAAGCTTGATGGCGGCAATTGCCGTGCGTCGATCGAACTCAGTCGAAAGGTAGCGAGGCTGCATCGCCGGCGCCTCGGCGGGATCGCGTGAACGCAGGCGGACGAAGCCACGCGACTCTGGCCGAAGCTGGCAGACGGACAAGGTGAAGCCCGAAAACTCATGCACCTTCCCGCCCGCCATGTCGGCCGAAAGCGTGGCGCAATGGAATTGCACGTCGGGACGAGGTGAATGAGGCAAGGCGCGCGCGAAAATCCCGCCCTGGTTGATGCCCACCGCAAGCGGTCCGGAACGCGAGAGAAGCCATTGCAGGCCAATGCGGACGCGACCCACAAGCGAGCTGAGCTGATCATTTGTCGTGATGGGCCTTGTACAGCGGTAGATCAGCCGAAACTGAAGGTGATCTTGCAGATTCTCGCCGACCTCCCGGCTCGCGTGGAGGAGCGGAACACCTGTCTCGGTGAGGAGATCGGCGGGGCCGATCCCGGAAAGCTGGAGAAGTTGCGGGCTTTGAAGGGCGCCTGCCGCGAGAATGACCTCGCGTCTCGCCTTCACCTCGTGCTGACCACCGTTCCGGGAATAGGCAACGCCTTTCGCTCGCCGCCCCTCGAAGAGAATGCGGCTTGCGAGCGCGCCCGTCCTGATGCTCAGCTTCGGATCACGCCGGATCGGCCGCAAATAGCCAACTGCCGTGCTGCAACGCAGCCCACGGCGCGTGTTGAGCTGATAATAGCCTGCGCCCTCTTGCGCCACGCCGTTGAAATCGGGATTTCGTGGAATGCCGAGCTCTTGCGCACCAGCGACGAGCGCTTCGACCAGCTCATCTTTTGCTCCGATGTCGGAGACGCAAAGCGGCCCGCTCGCGCCATGCAGATTATCGGCTCCGCGCTCATTGTTTTCAGATTTGACGAAATAGGGGAGCACCTCGGAGAAGCTCCACCCCGGATTGCCGGCGGCAGCCCAGCCGTCATAATCCTCGCGCTGCCCGCGAATGTAGATCAATCCGTTGATCGCGCTCGAGCCGCCGAGCGTCTTGCCGCGCGGCCAATAAATCCTGCGCCCATTCATGCCGGGATCGGGCTCGGTCTCGAAGCGCCAGTTGAAGCGCGGATGCCACATCGTCTTGCCGTAGCCGATTGGAAGATGAATCCAGATCGAGCGATCCTTCGGCCCGGCTTCGAGAAGGCAGACGGTGCTCCCGGCATCGACGAGGCGACGTGCCAGAACACATCCGGCAGACCCTGCGCCGATGATGACGTAGTCGAATTCCTCCATTTTTTGATCTTAGCTTTTCTCGAAGGCGATCTCTCGCGACCGGATGTGCCTCGTCCACGCGCGGACGCTTAAGCCCAAGCTCGAGCGTGTTTGATCGTTTCGCATGCGCATTCCATAGCATGCGGGGCCGCGGCGATGACAAAGAATGTTCTGGCGCCGATCAGGCCGCTCCGCCCACGAGCTCGACCTCCATGTCTCGCGGCTCGATCGTGATCACCGGCTTCATGGCTCGAAGCGTGGATTCGTCAAGATGGCAAGCGATGATGTGGCGCGGCGCCATCTCGCGCTGAGGCGGTGCGAGGGTGTCACAAATGCCTTTCATCACGTAAGGGCAACGGGTGCAGAACGGGCAGCCGGGCGGCGGGTTCGAGGGAGAAGGAATTTCGCCCGACAGCACGATCTTGCGCTTTTTCACGCTCGTGTCCGCGATCGGCACTGCAGAGAGAAGCGCTTCCGTATAGGGGTGATAGGGCGGCGAGAAGATCTCCTCCGTCGTGCCCTTCTCCATGATCTTCCCGAGGTACATGACTATGATGCGATCGGCGAGATAGCGCACCACCGAAAGATCATGGCTGATGAAGAGAAGCGTCGTTCTGTTCTCGCGTTGGATGTCGGTGAGCAAGCCTGTGACCGCCGCCTGCACCGACACGTCGAGCGCGGAGACGGGCTCATCGGCGATGACGATCTTCGGATCACCGGCGAAGGCGCGCGCAATACCGACACGCTGCTTCTGCCCGCCTGAAAGTTGGCGAGGGCGGCGCTTGGCGAAATCGCGCGGCAGCTTGACGATATCGAGAAGCTGATTGACGCGTTCCTCGATCTTGGCCGGGTCGCGCTCGACGCCGAACTTCCGGATCACGCGCGAGATCTGCGAGCCAATCGAATGGCTCGGGTTGAGCGTGTCGAACGGGTTTTGGAAGATCATCTGCAGGCGCGAGATCACCTTCTCACTGCGCTTTTGCACCGGCAGGTTGGCAAGATCGACCTCGCCCAGCTGAACCTTGCCGTCCGTTGCTCCTTCGAGGCCCATCAGCACCTTCGCAAAGGTGGATTTGCCGCATCCCGATTCGCCCACGATGGCGATGGTCTCGGCCTCCCGAGCACGGAAGGTAATTTTCTCGTTGGCCTTGACCGTCTTCTTGGCGCCCAGCAGGACGGCGCCGCCGCTCTCGATCGTGTAGTGCTTCGACATATCCGCGACGTTGAGCACGATCTCGCCGGTTTCCACCGGGTTATGCTGATCGGTCTTCGTCGCGGCCGCGCTCCAATCGATCTCATTGAAGCGCACGCAGCGAACCTGATGGGACGAGCCCGGCTCGACCGGCAGCATCGGCAATATCCCTTGATCGCAGCGCCCGGCGACGAAATGATCACAGCGCGGCCCGAAATAGCAGCCGTTCGGCCGCGCATAGGGCAGCGGCAGCTGGCCCCTGATCGATCGAAGCGGTCGCATGTTCTTGTCCGCGCCTGGCACGGGGATCGAGCTGAACAGGCCCCGGGTATAGGGATGGCGCATCGTGGTGAACACGGTCTCGATATCGCCGCTTTCGACCGCCTCACCGGAATACATGACGGTGAGCCGGCTGCAGGTCTCGAGGATGAGACCCAGATTGTGCGAGATGTAGATCAAAGAGGTGCCGAACTTGGCCGAGATCTCCTTGATGAGCTCGACGATGCCGGCCTCGACCGTGACGTCGAGCGCCGTCGTCGGCTCGTCGAGCAGGAGAAGCTTCGGGTTCGACAACAGCGCCATCGCGATCACCACGCGCTGCTGCTGACCGCCCGAGATCTGATGAGGGTAGGAATTCATGATCCGCTGCGGATCTGGCAAGCGCACCGCAGCCAGCATTTTTCGCGAGCGTTCGGTCGCTTCCTCGCGCGCCACGCCTTCGTGGTAGATCGGCACCTCGGCGAGCTGCTCGCCGAGCCTCATCGACGGGTTCAGAGACGCCATCGGCTCCTGATAGACCATGGCGATCTTAGAGCCGCGAATGCGACGCAGCTCTTCCACCGACATGGTGCGCATGTCGCGGCCCTCGAACAGGATCTCGCCGCCGACGATGCCGCCGTTCTTGCCCATGTAATTCATGATGGCGAGAGCGACGGTCGACTTGCCGCAGCCGGATTCGCCAACGATGCCGTGCGCCTCTCCAGGCATGAGCTTGAGGTTGAAATCGACAACCGCGGGGATCTCACCCGCGCGCGTGTAGTAGGAAATGCAAAGGTTGCGACACTCGAGAACGGGCGTTTGCTCTCTCACGGCCATCGCTCCTCCCCTCCTTCCTCGCTCAATCGCGCAGGCTCATTTCACGCAACCCATCGGCGATCAGATTGAAGCCGAGGATCAGGCTCGACACGGCGAGCGCCGGAATGAGCAGCATGTAGGCGAACTGCGGGGATTTCGCGACGTTCGCGGCCTCCTTGATCATCAACCCCCAATCGGGATCGGGAGGTTGCAGGCCAAGTCCGAGGAAAGTGAGGGTGGTGATCGCGACCGTGGTGTAGCCGAGCCGCAGGCAAGCATCCACGATGATCGGGCCGCGCGCATTCGGCAAAAGCTCGTAGATCATGATTCGCAGCGGGTGCTCGCCGCGCGTCTGTGCCGCGAAAATGTAATCGCGATTTTTCGTGTCGAAGGTGAGGCCGCGCACGATGCGCATGATCGCCGGCGCGGAAGCGAAGGTGACGGCGATGACGATATTGAAGCCGCTCGC
>JAFAQA010000435.1 GCA_019246665.1 Hyphomicrobiales bacterium | reverse complement strand
CGATGCCGACCGACGTGAAGACCGGCGCGCTTTACCCGAACAATGCGCGCGCCCTCCTGGAGGCAAAGAGCCGCGGTTTCACCAATGCCCTCGTGCCGGACCTTCTCGGCAACATCGCCGAGACCGCGACCTCGAACATTTTCATGGCCAAGGACGGCGTGGTGATGACGCCCGCGGCAAACGGCACGTTTCTCAACGGCATCACACGCCAGCGCGTGATCAAGCTCTTGCGCCAGGCGGGCGTGACGGTTCTCGAAACGACGCTCGTCTATCGCGATTTCGAGCAGGCCGATGAGCTCTTCACTTCGGGTAATTTCGGCAAGGTGCAGCCGGTCGTGAAGATCGACAGCCGCGATCTGCAACCTGGCCCGCTCTTCCGCCGAGCGCGCGAGCTCTACTGGGATTTCGCTCACTCCCGCCTGAAGGCGGCCGCCTGATATGAGCGACCTTTCCAATCGAATAGCCCTCGTGACCGGGGGCGCGTCCGGCATCGGGCGCGCTTCCTCGCTAGCCCTCGCACGTGCCGGTGCCGACGTCGCGCTGACTTACTACACCGCGGCCGATGAGGCCCGCTCAGCCGTCGCGGAGATCGAGAAGCTCGGTCGGCGTGCGCTCTCCTTCAAGGCCGACATGACGGATGCGGCGGCTGTTGAGCGTGTCGTCGCGGAAACGGAAGAACAGCTCGGCCCGATCGATATTCTCTTCACCAATGCCGGAGGCATTTTGCAGCGGGTGCGATCGGTCGAAGCCACGCTCGATTTGTGGAACAAGGTTTTGGCGATCAACGTCAACTCGACCTTTCTCAGCTGCCAGGCGGTGCTCAAGCGCATGGAAAAGCGCAAGCGCGGCGCGATCGTCACGATGTCGTCGCTCGCAGCGTATTCCGGAGGAGGCCCCGGGGCCACTCACTACGCCGCCTCCAAGGGCGCGATCGTCACCTACACACGCGGGCTTGCGCGGGAGGTCGGCCCACTCGGCATCAGAGTGAACGGGGTCGCGCCGGGGCTCATCGGCGAGACGCGCTTTCACGAGCTCTTCAACACGCCGGAGGGACGCGCTAGCGCCATCGCCTCGACACCGCTCGGTCGCGAAGGCACGCCGGAAGACGTGGCGGAAGCCGTCGTCTGGCTTGCCTCGGATCGTTCTTCCTTCATCACCGGCGAGACGATCCAGATCAATGGTGGCGCGGGAGTCTTTTGAGAGACGCGCCAGGGCGCGATCCATCAGCGGATGAGTGCCGCAAAGCGCGTCGTGCTCATCACGGGCGCCGGCAGCGGCATCGGGGCTGCGCTCGCCCGGCGTCTCGCTTCATCCGATGTGGCCCTCTTGCTGCACGGCCGCGGGAAGGACGAAACGGGACGCGCCCGCCTCGAGGCCGTCGCGACATCCTGCCAAGAGCAAGGCGCGCGGGTCGACATCGCTTTCGGTGACCTCGTGGAAGCGGGGGTGGGCGCGAACGCCGTCGAGAAAGCGCTCGCCTCATTCGATGGCCTCGACCAGATTGTCCATAATGCGGGGTTTGCGGAGCGGCGCGCCTTCGGCGAGCTCACGCGTGCCGATCTTTCGACTTCGTTGGAGGCGATGCCGGGCGCCTTCCTCGAGATTGCGAACGCTTCCCTGCCATCACTCTCGACTTCGGCACGCGGCCGCGTGGTCGTGGTCTCCTCCTTCGTCGCTCATCGCTTTCGTGAAGGCGAGCTTTTTCCGGCCTCGGCCGCCGCCAAGGCCGCCCTCGAAGCCTTGGCAAAAAGCCTCGCCGTCGAGCTCGCGCCGACGCGGACAACCGTCAACATCGTCGTGCCGGGCTTCACCCGGAAGGACGAGGGCAAGCTCGGCGCCTTGCCCCGTTCGGCTTGGGAAGAGGTGGCGAAGCGCAACCCGCAACGGCGCCTCGCCTTGCCGGATGAGATCGCGGCGACCATCGCCTTCCTGCTCTCGGACGAAGCCGCCCACATCACCGGTGCGACCCTCCGAGTGGATGGCGGCCTCACGCTCGGCTGAGGCTCCGCTATTATGGGTTGAACGCCTTTAGCCTTCCCAAACGGGTGGGTCATTGCCGAGGGGAACGGAGGGCCTGTCCCATCTCGCCGGGGTTTGCGAAAGCAATGCCGAGTGGCGCACGGCTCGCAGCCGTCCAAAGCCGGATGGCGTCTCTTCCAGCAAGTCCGACACGGCGGTTTCGGTGGGATCGGGGCAAGCGAAGCCGTTCTCGACGCGGCCGAGGCTCCTCAGCCATTGCGCGGTGCGCGCCAACGAAACCTGCACATGCCAGCTCCCTCCCTCGCGTGCGCGTCGCGCGAGCGCGGTCATGGCGCCGAATGCGAGGAGATACCCCGTCGCGTGGTCGAGTGCTTGGGCGGGAAGGGGCTTTGGCATGTCCGAACCTGCGGCGCGGGCTTCCGCCTCGTTGAAACCCGAGGCTGTCTGCACAAGCGAATCGAAGCCTCGCCTTTCGCGCCACGGGCCTGCCTGGCCATAGGCGGACAGCGTGACATAAACGATCCCTGGGCGAAGCTTTGCCGCCTCTTGCGGACCAAAGCCGAGCGCCGCGATCGCGCCTGGCCGGTAGCCTTGGACGAGGATGTCGGCCTTCGAGAGAAGTCCCCGGAAAGTTTCCTTTTGCGCGCCGTCGCGCAAATCGAGACGGGTCGAGCGCTTTCCGCGCCCGGTATCGATCACCAGCTGCTCGATGGACGGCAGATGGCCCGCCGTCACCAGAAGCACATCCGCGCCATGCGCTGCCAGCGTGCGTCCGCACACAGGGCCCGAGATGATGCGCGTAAGGTCGAGCACGCGCACTCCGGAGAGCGGTCGTTTTGCGCGCGGCAAGGCCTCGGCCTTTGTCTCTCCAATTTTTTCGGTCGCCACCAAAGGGAGGGCCGCCAGGGCCTTCGCTTGCGGATGCTCGTCCCATTCGCCGAAGGATCGCAAGGCCGCAACCACGAGGCCCGCATCGGCCGCCGTCTTCTCGAAGGTGAAGGCATTCCATTCCATGAGCGCTTGCGCCACGGCGTCTCGGGCATAGGCGCATTTTAGGAGGGCGAGGATGCCGTCGCGGTGATGCGGGAAATTGGTGTGGAGGCGCACGAAGCCGCCGTCGGCGCACCGATAGATGCCGGCGATCCTGTCCCAAGGCTCAGGCGCGGTTTTTCCTTAG
>JAFAQA010000330.1 GCA_019246665.1 Hyphomicrobiales bacterium | reverse complement strand
TTTCCGCCGCGCCCATACGGGCCTCGATCCGCAGCGCGATTTGTCGGAGCCGACCCAGCTTCTCGCGGAAGCGCGCCAGGTTCTGCGCGAGCGCTTCCTCGCCGCCGATATCGGCATCACGGGCGCGAACTTCCTCATCGCCGAGACAGGCACCTCGGTCATCGTGACGAATGAGGGCAATGGCGACCTCACCCAAACGCTGCCCAAGGCTCATATCGTGCTCGCCTCGATCGAGAAGATCACCCCCACCCTCGAGGATGCCGCTCAGATCCTGCGGCTGCTGGCGCGCTCGGCGACGGGCCAGGATATGTCCGTCTACACGACGTTCTCGACCGGCCCGCGCCGCCCCGGCGACCCCGATGGGCCCGGTGAGTACCATGTCGTCATTCTCGACAACGGTCGCTCCGCGATGCTGGGCACGCAATTCCAGGACATGTTGCGCTGCATTCGCTGCGGCGCCTGCATGAACCATTGCCCGGTGTATCACGCGATCGGAGGGCACGCTTACGGCTGGGTCTATCCCGGGCCGATGGGTGCTGTGCTCACGCCTTCTCTGATCGGCTTGGGGGAGGGCGGCAACTTGCCAAACGCGTCGACATTCTGTGGGCGGTGCGAGGCGGTCTGTCCCATGAAAATTCCCTTGCCAGGCATGATGCGCCATTGGCGCGAGCGGGAGTTCGAGCGCCATCTCGCGCCCGCGCCGCAGCGCTACGGCCTCGCCTTCTGGGCATTTTTCGCGAAGCGGCCTCGGCTCTACCGACCCGCGACCCGCCTTGCCATGTGGGCCTTGGCCCTCTTCGGGCGAGGCAAAGGCTCGTTGTCCTCTCTGCCATTCAGCGCCGGCTGGACGGCACATCGCGACTTTCCGAGCCCGCAAGGCCCGACCTTCCAGGCGCGCTGGCAGGCGCGCGGCAAGCTAATGAAGGGGGCGTGAGCTTGGCTCGAGATGAAATCCTGGCGACGATACGCCGTTCCCTCGGCGTGAATGGCGCCGAGGCGCCGCGACGCGCGGCAGTTGCGGATCGTCTCGCTCGCTCTCCGGTCGGGGTCATTCCCAAGCGCTCGCAGGTGGACGGTGCGCAACGCATGACGCTCTTCAAGCGGCAAGCGGAAGAGGCACTTGCGACGGTGACGCTCGTCCCGGACGCCGCTTCGGTTCCCGGCGAGGCCGCGCGCTACCTGCGCGACTCCAACCTGCCGGCCACCTTGCGGATCGGCGACGATCCGCGTCTTGCCGCCATGCCCTGGGACACGACCGCGATCGATGTCTCAAAAGGACCTTCCGGGGGAGGCGATCTCAATGCCCTCAGTCACGCTTTCGGCGCGATCGCGGAAACAGGCACACTTGCCATGGTGTCAGGCGCGGCAAATCCCACAACCTTGAATTTCCTGCCGGACAATCATCTCGTCGTCGTGGCCGCGGGCGATCTGACCGGAAGCTTCGAGGATCTTCTCGAGAGGCTGCGCGGGCATTACGGCAAGGAAAAGATGCCGCGCACCCTCAATCTCATAACCGGCCCTTCACGCTCCGCCGACATCGAGCAGACGCTCATCCTAGGCGCGCATGGCCCGCGGAAACTTCATGTCATCGTCGTCGAGGGATAGCGAAACGAAAGCATTCGACGTATTCTATTGGCGAAGGATTAGTATCAGGAGCGCGCGCTCATGTGATTGCAATCATGAGGGCGTAATTTCTTGAGGATGGCCAGAGCACAACTTTATCAAATTTGTGGATGGATTTTCGACGGATCGCGATCATCCGTCGATTACGATCCGTGAGGCGCTCAGGCTGAGTAATTGCATTACACAGGGGAAGAGACGATGTCGAAGAGAGCGAGTGCGATTGCGGTTGCCGCCGGCTTGGGCATGTTCCTCGCTGCAAGTTCCGCTCAAGCCTGCAAAGGGCCGCATGTCCAGTTCAGCGATGATTTTCGTGAGGTCGACCAGACCTGGGGGACGGAACAGGACGGCGACGCAGTGACCGTCGAGGACGGCAAGGTCAAGTTCAAGGCTGATCCGGATGCCGGCTATGCGGTCCTTTACGGAGGCGCCTTGTTCGACGACGCCGATATTTGCGTCACCGTGCAAATGCCCAACAACTTCAAACAAGGCGACATGATCGAGGCAGGCCCGCTCTTCTGGGCGGAGGATCACAGCAATTACTATTATTTTGAGCTCGACCCGAACGGAAAAGTCGCGCTCGAGCGCAAGGTCAAGGGCAAATGGGTGACGGTGCTCGGCTGGCGCCAGGTGCCGAACGCCAAAACGGGAGCAGGCGCCAAGAATGTGCTGCGCGTGACGACGAGCGGAAACACGATCACGGTGTATGTCAACGACGAGAAGATCGCGTCCGTGAAGGGCCAGCAGCCCGACGGAGGAGGGCAGATCGGGCTGCGCGCCGATTCCGAAAGGGACAAGCGGGATACGTGGAAATTCAGCAACCTGAAAGTCACCGACGTTGCGCCATAAGAGGAATGTGCTCTCGGCGCCGCGCCAATGAGCTTGCGCATTTCGGCCGAATTTCCGAGGCACGGCTGGCGATCACGAGAGGACGCCGTCGATAGGTAAGTGCTAGTGAATCATTGGTCGCACGGAAGAGCTCGAGCGCGAACGCATGCGGCTTCAGAATTCCGTCGAATCTCGCGGAAAGGACGAGGAGGGGCGCTGTGTTGAAAACAATCGTCGTGATCGCGAGCGCCTTGACTTTCGTGACGGGCCCGGCGCTTGCCTGCAAAGGGCCGCACGTCAAGTTCACGGACGATTTCCGCCAGATCGACGACAGCTGGGGCGTTGATCCGAAATCGGATACCGTCACCGTGGAAGCCGGCAAGGTGAAAGTGAAAGCCGATCCAAGCGGCGGCTACACGATTCTCTACGGGGGCGCGGTTTTCGACGATGCCGATCTTTGCGTCACGGTGCAGGTGCCGAGCCAGACGGGGAATGCCGATCAGCTTGCGGCCGGACCCGTATTTTGGGCTCAGGATTACAACAACTATTACACTTTCGCGATCACGCCCGGCGGCTCTGCCGCGATCGTGCGGCGGATCAGAGGAAAGTGGATCTACGTTCTCGAATATCGCAAGGCGGACGGCATCAAAACGCATCCGGGCGAGAAAAATGTTTTGCGCGTCACGACGAGCGGCAACGTCATCACGTCCTATATCAACGATGTGAAATTCGCCTCCGTAAAGGGGCAAGTGCCTGAGAACGGCGGCGCGATCGGGCTTCACGCCGAATCCGAGCAGGCGCATCGCGACACATGGAAGTTCATCGACCTCAAGGTGACGGATCTGCCGCCGTGAGGCCTTGCGGAGCCGCATGAGAGCGAGAAGCGAAGACCGGGTTCGCTGTCTTGGCGGAATCCAGCGCGCCATGCCCTTGCAAAACAGGGTGACACCTTTCGGCGAGATCCTCGCGACGCCGGAGCGCGGCACGATGTTCGGCAACAGGGGAGGGCGCTTCCATGATCCGCGAACGCGCTCGCTCGGAACTCGGCGCCACGTCTCGCGGCGTTGGATCTGCTGCGAGCTCCACTTCAAGGGCCGTCATAGGCAGGTCTTCGGCCAAGGTTATACCGAGCTCTTCTTTCTCGATGAAGCGACGGCGCTCGCTGCTGGGCATCGGCCTTGCTTCGAATGCCGATATGCGGACGCGGTGAAATTTCGTGAAGCCTTCGCCCGCGGCAATCATTGGCCGCATAGGCCTCGAGCCGATGAGATGGATCTCCTCCTCCACGCGCAGCGTCGCTCTGCTCCCGCCTCGCTCGAAGACTGGCGCGGTTTGCCCGACGGCGCCATGATCGCGTTCGATGGAACGGCTTGCCTCATCCACGCGGGAAAGCTTTTTTCTTGGAGCGCGGCGGGCTATCGCCTCGCTCCGAGCACCGGCGCGGGACGCCGTCGCCTTTTGACGCCGCCAGCGATTGTCGCGGCTCTTGCAGCGGGCTATAGCGCGAGACTTCATTCGAGCTTGCTTCCCCTCATTGCCGTTCCGCCGCAAGGCTCGACGTTGGGCTAAAATGACCCTGCGAATGTAAGTACCAATCGATGGTTGACATGAAGGCGAGGCGCGACTAAGCGGGCCGCCTTTCCACCGCGAAGGAAACTCACGTGGCCAAACCCGAACTTGGCACGAAGCGCCAATGCCGTAGCTGCGGGAACCGGTTCTACGATTTGAACCGCGACCCGATCCTTTGCCCGAAATGCGGCGCCGTGTTCCAGCTTCACGATCTCAAGCCGACTTCGCCCGAAAGCGGTGAAGCAAGCGCCGAGGATGACACGAAGCTCGAAGCGGCAGCCGGTCCCGAGATCGTCTCTCTCGAAGAGGCCGAAGGGACGCCTGCGGACAAGGCCGTCGAAGCCGATGATGAGGCGGAGGCGGCCGAGGCCGACGGGGCGGACGAGACCTTCCTCGAGGAAGAAGAAGAAGGCGACGACGATGTCTCCACACTCATCGACGGCGACATCGAGGACGACGAGGAAGCTTGAGATTGGGGCTTTGCTCCGCTAAATAGGAATGATCCGGCGTTCCCCAAAGCGCCGCAGATTCGTGGGGTCATAGCTCAGTTGGGAGAGCGCTTGAATGGCATTCAAGAGGTCGGCGGTTCGATTCCGCCTGGCTCCACCAAATTTCACCTGTATATCTTTGAGTATCCAATCGCGTGTTGAGCTTCAGCCTGTGCAACAGAGGCGATGCGACGGAACGCATGTTGCACCGAGATGGCAACGTAGACACATGCGGAACTTTGGTGCGCAAGCCCTAAACGAGGCATGGCCGCGTAGTATTCTTCATTCGTCATTCCTGTCACCCTTCGCGGGTTTCACGGTGCCCCTCTGATAACCTTTCGGCCTTGGCGGGTTGATGGAGGCAACGATTGAGGAGCAAATCATCACTCCATTATCGACCAAAGGCCCGAGAGCTGCGATGGTCGATACGCTGATCAGCGCCCGATCGGCATGGGCTTGTGCTGGTGTGACATCGCGCGTGGTCATATTCACCAACGTGCGGGCCGCATAGGTCAATGATTATCGGCGGTCCCGGAACAAACGATTGTGCCGCGCCGGGGCATAGGCGGCGATCCGACAGGCACAATGGCTGCCTCGTCAGTCGCGCGATGCGCGCGGTCGCTTGCGGTAATCGCTGATCTTGAAAATCGCGGCCCGACCCGCGCTGGCGGGTGTCGCCGTGCCGTAGTCAGGTGTTGGCAGCCGAGATAGATCGGGAGGGGCATCTGCGAGGTTGCACAAATCGGCCGCCATGGAAATCAGGAACGCTCGATCGTCGGGATCGGATGCTGTACCTGCCAGCGCCAAACATTCGTTCGCGGAACGGCGATACCGCTTAGCTAGGCCCATGGTTCACCTCTTTGACGCTGCGCGCATCAAATCTGGTGACCTTCTAGAGACCTAGGGAAAGAAGGTCAAAGTTTCCCGGGCACTCGTCGGGCGAGGAATGCTCACGAGGCGCCTAGGGCGGGTTACGTTTAGACGATCAGCAGCGTCAGGTTATCTTCTTGTTTTCCCGCATGATCTTATTGCAAAAGCGGCGCCACCTTTGCGGGTCATCCTCCAGCTACCAACCCAAGCAGGCTCAGCGCCTGACGTATCCGCCGGGCAGGTAGAACCATCCTGGTCGGTTCATGGGGATCGCGGCTGGCCCTCCGCAGGCGGCGCGCGAATTGCAGACGTAGTCGCCCCGCTGCACTTGGTAGATGCCATCATGATCGGCATTGTAATCGTGCTCGATACCGCCGCCCCCATGTCCGCCGCCGCCGTGCCGCGTTGCCCATGCGGGACTTGCAGCTAGCGAGCTTGCGCCCAGGATCACCGCTGATGCGAAAGTGGCCGCGCGAACGGGCTTTTGGATGTGCAACATGTAGAAAGCTCCTCTTCCAACGTCCGCTACTTAGATGGGTATGGAAACGCTGTCCTGCACGCAGACCGGTTGGGGCTCTGCATTGTCCTGAAGCCGCCAGCTTACGTCGGATACGATCCCCGAAATCTTCGATGCTGCAGCGGTCGAAGGGGCAAGTTCTTTTGCAAGCGACGCGGGCATATTCGTTATTTCGGCGCAACCACTAAATCGTGTGGCGTCTGATCTTTGGGGGCCGAGTCGGCCTCGACCAAACGACCTAATATCAACCACCTGCTCGCAGCGGCAGCGAAGCTAGCCCTAGCCCGAGGAGTTGGCGCAGCCCGCGCCAGTCTGGCACATTCGGACGCAAGCTCTCTATATTCGCGGGATGAAGGCATAAAGGCGCTTCCGTTTCCCTTGAAGAACGCAAATTGCGCCGCGTTGGTTTCCGGGGTTTACTCGATCTCGCACAGCGTCTGACCTTACCCACCCGCGCGGCCGGGTTTCTTACGGCTCGTTGCGTCCTTAAGACCATGCACGATATGGATTGCAGCTCGATTAATCAGCAGCCGAAATTGCGATACGTCCGCCGAGTGACACTTGCTTGAGGTTCTGATTCTCTTTTTGATTGGGTCTTCAACTACCGAGAACTGCGGCGAAGGCGGCTTCGCGGGCGGCCGTACACAAGAGACGTATACTCCAGAGTGATCTTCAAACCTTGCCTCCCCAGCAAAGCGCCCGCGCCTCCAACAGGCGCCAATTGGGCCCACGAGATAAAACACACGGGGGGCAGATCAAGGTCCGCTTTCGGCCGATAGTGTCTAAAAACCCGGTTGCCGTCGAGGTTCTGGCCGCGAGAGATGGCTTCCGGCCACTGACTATAGACTATAGTCAGCCCTTTGGTGCCGCAGATCGATAGCGCTCGGCGAGAGCGGGCTGCCAAGCCGCAGCTTGCAATACCGCAACCTGCGTCTCAGCGAGCCGGCTGAGCAAAGCCGCATCTCCAAGGGCGGGAACACACACGATCTCACCTTGCGCGACGCCGGCAAGGGATGCTCTCACGACATCGTCGGCGGTCATGGTTGGCGGTAGCTTCGAGGTGTCGATGCCTTGCACGCTGTGAAATTCGGTCGCGACGCGACCAGGCAAGCAGACCTGGAGGCGCACTCCGGTGCCAACCAGCTCTCCGGCAAGCGCCTGGGTGAATGCGAGCATGAACGCCTTTGCGCCGGCATAGGTCGCCCGATGAGGCAGAGGCGCTGGCGGCAATGTACCACTCAGCGCAAGCAAGGATGCGACGTTGATGATGGTGCCGCGCCCACGTTCAATCATGCCCGGCAGAGCTGCCCTCGTGAGGCGTGCAACGGTGCGGACATGGATGGCCACAAGATCGTCGATGACCTTCGGAGCGATGGACGCAAAGGGTTGGTAGCCGCCAAACCCCGCATTGTTGACAAGAAGTGTCAATGCTCCATCATCCGCGATACGCGCTTCGACCTCGCTGACAGCCTTCGGGTCGGTCAAATCGGCGCAGACCACCTCCGCCTCGATACCAGCCTCGCTACGCATCCTTTGGGCCAATGCATCGAGGCGATCGCGTCGACGCGCCACCAATAAGAGATCATGGCCCGCGCGAGCGAGATGCTCCGCGAAAGCCGCACCGATACCGGCCGAGGCGCCCGTAACGAGCGCGCGAGCACGACCCCGAATCGAATTAGATGCCATGCGGGGCTCCTTTCGCGGGTCGAACGATATATGACGAAGCCGTATCCTGCCGCCTGTAATCGAAACCAAGAAGAGGTCAGCCCAGGCTGTTTGCAGCTTTTCAGCTTGTATGGTTTCGCTGGCTCCAAACAGATCCAACAAGCCACTTATGACCATGTTTATTTTTTCGTTGGATTGGCTTCAGATACCAACAAATCTACCAACGAAAAGGGCCGGCTGACCAGAGCTGTGGGCGTGTTTCATCCCTTCAGCCTTACGCCAGGTCCGTTATTCGCGCCAACGAAGATCACCCCCGCATCCTCCAACGCACGCCGAATGGCGTCGAGATCGGCTTCCCTGAACGTCTCGCCGCCAGCCTCAAACTGCTCGATCACGAGCGCTACAGACAATTGCAAGCCGTATTTTCGACCTTGAGGAGACTCGGCGACCGTCGCGAACACGACACCGTCCGACCGGATCCCGGCCTCGTTGCGAAACGTCCCTTCGTTTGAGGTTACGGCTTTGCCGTTGAAGGCTCGCCGATCGGCGGCAGGCTTTTCAGATAAGTGGCGATCGCCTCGAGGTCAGATTTCGGCAACTGTGCCAAGTTGCGGACCACGGCTGTCATTCCTCCTCCGAGGACATCGCCATCAGGTGTAAATCCGCTGCTTAGCGCCTCGACGATGTCGGCGTTCGTCCAATTCGCGAGAGGCCCGCCGCCCGTCAGATTCGGCGCGTTGCCTTTTCCGTCCGGGACCGCGGCGCCGGCCAAGCGCAGGCCTGGCTTCATAGCGCCAAGCAGGTTGCGGGGCGTGTGGCATTCGCCGCAATGTCCGGGGCCTTCCACGAGATAACGTCCAAGATTCCATAGGGCGCTCTGTTTCGGATCGGGCGAGAGCCCGGCATCATTGAAATACAACAACTTCCACAAGCCGAGGCCTCGGCGTAACGAAAAGGGAAAATGGAGTCGATGGGCCGGCGGGCGACCTCGAACTGCCGGAAGCGTGCGAAGGAACGCAATGAGATCGGCGACATCACTTGGCGTCATGCGCTGGTAAGAGGTGTAGGGGAAGGCAGGATATAGGTGCTCGCTTTTGGGCGACACGCCGGAAAGCAGAGCATTTGCCAGATCGACGGTGCTCCAGGCTCCAATCCCATCAATCCGATCGCTGGAGATATTGGGCGGATAAAAAGAACCGAATGGCGTTCTGAGCTTGAGCCCACCGCCGAGACGCAACGGATCGGTCTGTCCAGGAGTGACGTGGCAGGATTCGCAGCCACCGGCAAAGAACATGAGCCGCCCACGATCGGCGTCTCCGGATAGTCCAAGCGCTTGCCATTGCGCCGGCGAAAAACGCGGCTGGGGCGCGGAAAGCCACCACGCGAGCGAGGCGCCCGCCAAAAACAAGCAGGCGAGGACGAAGTGTAGTCGCCTCATCCAGACCCGGTTGCCTCGAGATTAGCTGCTCTTGGCCTTGTAAAGCTCGTGACAGCCGCCGCAATTCTCAAAGACTTTTGGAGCAATGTCCTTGAAGCTCGCTTCATCTTTGGTTTTTGCGATTGCCTCGGCGACGTCCTTGCCGAATTTCGTGAACCGCGCGTTGAAATCCGTCTTGTTCTGCCAAATTGCGGGAAGCGCCGCGGTGCCACCGCCAGTCTTGCTGTCGTCCGGAAACAGGAGCGGCGTTTTCTCGGCCCCATTGGCTAATGTCTTCAGGGAAGCCTGCGCGACAGCGAGATCAAAAGGAACTGTGCCCTTGGACATATCGAACAGTTTCTTGGCTGCTATGCCATCAGCATGCATCAGCTCGCGGCGCTGCGCGATCACATCGGCTGCCCACACGCCAGCCGTTCCGCATGCCAGCGTAATCGTCACCAACAGGACCAAGCGTTTCATGCTCTTGCTCCTCCACGGATTTACTCACACATCTCGTCGAGCTGTTTTGGTAACGCGCAACGACGAGTATAAGTTGGACGACATTCGGCTCTGCCTACCCAGCAGAGACGACGGCTTAAGATTAGACGTGGAAGAATAGGTCGGACAACCAGACTTGCCGCGCATCAGGAATGCGCCAGCAGTGAGAAGCCGGAACCTCACGGGCGAGGCAATTGGATTCGCGCTCCGATCGGGCGCAAACCCCGCCACCGAATCACCCTGAAGAGAGAGTCTGCTGCGCCCTTTCTCAGACGGTGATCGGTTGGGGAGAGACCTGCTCTCGAAGGGCAGCGAGCCGCGCGTGAATCGCCTGGACGACGACGGAGCCCTCCCCGACTGCCGAGGCGACGCGCTTGACCGAGCCTGACCGAACGTCTCCAACGGCAAAGACACCGGGCAGGCTAGTCTCGAAGAGACCGTGGGACCGAGGAGCGGTCGCGCAGTCATGTCCCGTCATCACGAAACCGCGGTCATCCAATTTGACGGCACCCCTCAGCCAATTGGTGCAAGGGTCGGCACCGATCATCACGAAAAGCCCGCAGGCGGGACGTTCGGCAGCTTGTCCTTCATCGTCCCGGACGTCTACGCTCTCGAGCCGGTCTCCGCCAAGAAGCCCGATCACCTCGGAGCGCATCTCGATCACCACATTCGTGGCGCGGTGCAGCCGATCGATGAGATATTGCGACATGGTGTGCGACAGGTCGTGCCCGCGACAGACAAGGCGCACGCAAGATGCCCGCCCTGCGAGGAACATCGCGGCCTGGCCCGCGGAATTTCCCCCTCCCACAATGACGACTTCCTGCCCTTTGCAAGCGCGCGCCTCGAGTTCGGTCGCCGCATAGAACAGGCCTGCGCCCTCGAAACGCTCCTCGTCGGAGAGCCCCAGCTTGCGATATCGCGCTCCGGTCGCGATCACGACGGAGCGGCCGTGCAGGACGACACCACTATCGAGCGTGACCTCATAGAGACCCGCAATCGCGCTCGGCTCAAGCTTTTGGGCGCGACGAGGCACGGCGAGCCGCGCCCCGAACTTGGTTGCCTGCAGCTCTGCCCGGAAGGCGAGATCGGCGCCCGAGATACCGGTCGGGAAACCCAGGAAGTTCTCGATCCTGGAAGTCGCCGCCGATTGGCCGCCGATCGCCACGTCATCGAAAAGGACGGTGCGCAACCCTTCCGACGCGCCGTAAACGGCGGCCGAGAGGCCGGCGGGACCAGCTCCGGCAATAATCAGATCCATAGGCTGGCTCGGCTCGACAGCGAGCTCGAGCCCGAGAGCGCGCGCTACATCCGCTACGCTTGGATCATGAATCACATGCCGGCCCCGCACGACCACCTTCGTGCCTCCGCCCCCGGCGGCGCATGCCTTGATCTCCTCGGCTTCGGCGGGATCGGCAGGGTCGAGTCGGCGATAGGGGATGCGATTGCGCTCAGCATATTCGCTGATCCGCCGTAGCGCGGGCGCGTTCTCATGGCCGATCAGCCGCAGCGTGCCTTGCTGGCGTTGCACGAGCATGAGCCTGCGCGCAGCGAAGGCGGGCAATAGGAGATCGCTGACTTCGGGATCGACCTGGACCAGTTCGGCGATCTCGGGAGGGGGAATTCGCACGATGTCTCCCGCCTCGACCACGGTGCAGTCGGCGACGGCTGTTTGATGAAAGAGCAGACCGATCTCACCCGTGAATTGGCCGGGCTCCAGAGCGCCCAACACCATGCCGTCGGGATCGCGCACGTCCAAGACTGCGGAGAGAACGTAGATGAATGGGTAATCGCGATCGTCCACCCGGACAAGCGTTTCACCCGCGGCCACTCTTCGTCGCTCGCCACGAGCCTCGAGAGTGGCGACCACCCGGTCAGGAAGGGGTGGATTGGCTCGGCGTTTCAGCTCTTCATAAGTGAGATCGTCGAACATGCCGCTCCTCCCTCGGCGAGCCGCAGGCAAGTCTGTCGTTCATCTAAGCATATGCCGTGAGACCGTGCCCCCTCAGCACGGGGAAGAACTTGGCTAGCGACGATGAAATTTCATGCATCTTCGGCAATCCCACGGCTGAGGGAGGCGCCAGCGATGCCGGCGAGGGCGATCATGATGAGCACGGCAACCAAGCCGTCGGCCGCAAAGGCCGTGGCGCCCAAGGCGACGCCGGCGCTGCCTCCGAGAAATGTGCATGCATTGACGATCCCCGAGCCTCGACCGGCTTGCGCGGAAGAGAGCGCCGTCAAGGCCAGTCTGGGGGCCAGGGCATAGGGTACGGCGAGGGCTGCCCCCAACAAAAAGAAACCGATCGCCAAAAGGATCATGCCGCCGCCGGAGACGGCCACGCCGATGACGCCGCTCGCGATTGCGACGAGAGCCATGCCACCCGCGATGGCACTGCGCGATCCGGCACGCTTGGCCACGGCCGATGCCGAGAGGGAGAGCGCGAGCAGCGCCACGCTCAACGGAAGGAGGGAGGCGCCCGCCTCCAACGGAGTGAGCCCGAGCCCCTCGCGGCTTTGCGCATAGAGGTTGAAGTAAAGCAGGAGGCTCATGATGCTGAGCATCGCGAGCGAGCCGATGGCAATGCTCGGGACGAAGCCGCGTCGTGCGAAAAGGCTCCGATCGACAAGCGGAGTCTCGACGCGCGCTTCCACTTTCAGCAACGGAACGAGAACGATGCCCGCGAGCGCGAAGGGACCGAGCACGGTAAGCGGCGCTGTCCTCACATGGGGCAAGGCATGTAGTGCGAAGACCAGCGACACCATGACGACGGCGAGCAGGAAAAATCCGATCCAATCCAGGCGCCGGATGCGCTGATTGTCAGCGCGCTGCATCGCGGACGCGGCAAAAGCGAGGCCCCCAATGGCGGCCGCCATGAAGAGGGCGTTGAGCCAGAAGATCGCACGCCAGCCCGCAAAGTGGGTGAGCGCGCCGCCGATCAGGGGGCCGATGCTGAAGCCGAGCATCAGAAATCCGGTCCAGGCGCCAATTGCCTTCGTCCGGTCTTGAGAATCAGCACCGGTACCGACCGCGGCGAGCGTGGACGGGACCGCAAGCGCAGCCGCGAGACCCTGCAACGTCCTGCCGGCCAGCAAGACGGTCTGCGTATCGGAAAGCGCGATGATGCAGGACGCAACTCCGAAAAGCGCCAAGCCAACCATCGATGCCGCGCTTGCGCCAAAGCGATCGGCTGCCTGTCCGCCGAGCACGATGCAGGCAGCGGAGGCGACCAGATAGGCATTGATCGCCCATTCCAGGCCGGCAGAGCTGAGCGAGAGCTCGGCCCGCATGCTCGGCAACGCGGCCATGATCGCCGTGCCGTTCACGCCAACAGCCAGCATCGCGAGACATGACGACCACAGGACAAAGCCGTGCCCCGCGTGCCTCTCCCGCTCGGCTTGCACGACCATGTCCGGCCTTTACGAAAGTACTTTCACTTAAGAGGCCGCGACGAGAATTGGCCTCGCCTTCTCGGTTTCCTTAACGCGAAGGTTCAACGGATCGTAGAACGGCGGCAAGCTCGCCTCGGCAGAAATGTTTTCGCCGGCGACTTCTATTTCATAGCGGCCGCTTTCGATGAAGCTCTGGTCGGCGAGCGCTTCCGCATTCTCAACGTAACCCATGCCGAGCGGCTTTCCGAGTGTGTGGCCGAACATGCCGGAGGTGATGCGGCCGACGAGGACGCCGTCGCGCCAGATCGGCTCGTTGTGATAGAGGAGCTTGCGCTCATCCTTCAGCGCGAAATGCACGAGACGGCGCTTCACCCCTTTCTCCTTCTGGCGCAAAAGCGCGTCGCGGCCGATGAATCCACCAGGTTTCTTCCAGCCGACGGCGAAGCCGAGCCCTGCTTCGAGCGGGGTGTCTTGCGGGGAGATGTCGTGTCCCCAATGACGGTAGCCCTTCTCCATGCGCAGCGAGTTCATCGCGTGATAGCCGCAAAGGCGAAGTCCCTCGGGGCCGCCTTCCTCGACGATCAGATCGAACACGCTCTGCGCGAATTCGGTCGGCATGTAGAGCTCGAAGCCGAGCTCGCCGACGTAAGTGATGCGGCTTGCACGAACCCTCGCATAGCCAAGATCGATGACCTGGGAGGTCGCGAAGGGAAAGGCCTCGTTTGAAAGATCCGCTTCAGTGAGGCGCGACAGAAGCTTGCGGGAATTCGGGCCCATCACGCCGAGCACCGCATAGGCCGATGTCGCGTCGAAGGTGACCGCGCGGGCACCCTCGGGCGTGTGGCGGCGAAGCCAAGCAAGATCAATCGTCTGGCTCGCCGCCGAGGTCACGATCAGGAAGCGATTCTCGGCTTCACGTGTGATCGTAACATCGGCCTCGATCCCGCCCTCATTGTTGAGCCACTGGGTGTAGACGATCCGGCCGGAGGGAATCGATACATGATTCGCCGAGATGCGATTGAGGACGGTTTCGGCATCACGGCCTTCCACGATGAACTTGCCGAAGGAGGATTGGTCGAAAAGTCCGACTGCTTCGCGCACGGCACGATGTTCCTCGGCCGAATAGTCGAACCAGTTCTGGCGGCCGTAGCTGTATCGGTATTCGGGCGCGACGCCCTTGGGTGCATACCAATTCGGCCGCTCCCATCCCGCGGTCTCACCGAAGCAGGCGCCGCGTTGCTTAAGCCGGTCATGCAGAGCGGAACGGCGCACGCCGCGCGCCGTCTCCGGTTGCCGGAACGGCCAATGCATGGCGTAAAGAAGCCCGAGCGCCTCGACTGTCCGGTCCATCAGATATCGGCGATTGCGTTGGAAAGGCATAACGCGCCGGATGTCTACGTCCCAGAGGTCCATGGGCGGATGACCGTCCACGATCCAGTCGGCGAGCACCTTGCCGGCGCCTCCCGCCGATTGGATCCCGATCGAATTGAAACCCGCGGCGACGAACAGGTTACGCACCTCCGGTGTCTCGCCCAGAAGGTAACGGTCATCCGGAGTGAAGCTCTCGGGCCCGTTGAAGAAGAGCTGAATGCCGGCATCGCTGAGCGCCGGGATGCGGCGGATGGCGGCATCGAGCAAGGGCTCGATATGCTCCAAATCCTCAGGAAGCTGATCGAAAGCGAAGCTCTCGGGAATTCCGTCCATGCCCCAGGGCTTCGCGATCGGCTCGAACCAGCCGACGAGCAGCTTGCCGGCATCCTCGGTGATGTAGGTGCAGGCATCGGCGTCGCGCAGCACGGGCAAATGAGGCGGCAAGCCGGGGATCGGCTCGGTGACGATGTAGAAATGCTCCGCCGCGTGCAGCGGCACGGCGGCGCCGACCGATGCGGCAAGCCCATGTGCCCACATCCCCGCCGCGTTGACCACGAACTCGGCTCGGACATCGCCTCTGGCGGTGCGCACGCCCTTGGCAGTGCCATCCTCGACCAGGATGTCGGTGACCTTCGCATTCTCGATGATGCGCGCGCCGCGCTTCCGCGCAGCCCTCGCGAGGGCCTGGGCCGTGTCCACAGGGTTCGTTCGCCCATCCTTGGGCAGATGGACGGCACCGACCAGATCATCGCCGTTCATCAAGGGCCAGAGCTCGCAAGCCTCGCGTGGCGTGAGCACATTCACCTCGAGCCCGAAGCAGCGCGCCATCGAGGCGCCGCGCCTGAGCTCCTCGAAGCGTTCGGCGTTCGAGGCGAGCGCGAGCGAGCCCATTTGCCGAAAGCCTGTCGCCTGGCCCGATTCCTGCTCCAGCGTCGCGTAGAGATTGGCGGTGTATTGTGCGAGGCGCGTGAGGTTGTGCGTCGCGCGAAGCTGACCCACGAGGCCCGCCGCGTGCCAGGTGGTGCCCGAAGTGAGCTGCTTGCGCTCGAGCAGCACCACGTCGGAAACCCCGCGCAAGGTGAGATGATAGGCGATGCTGCATCCGACAATGCCGCCGCCGATGATGACAACCTGCGCAGCTTCAGGAAAATCACTCACGCTATCCTCCTTGCGCTCATTGCCTTGCGCGCTCGCTGAGCGGGTCCCATGCCGGCCCCTCGAGAATGCGCGCCTTTCGCTTCTCGCCCAGCATGAGGATCTCAAAGTTCGTACCGGGCGCCGAAAGCTCCGGATCGACATAGGCGAAGGCCAGAGATTTGTTGACCGCGTGTCCGTAGGCGCCGCTCGTCGTGACTCCAGCAAGTCGTTCCGTGTGAAAGATGGGCTCATTTCCGAGGCAATCGACATCGACGGCATCGACCTCGAGATAGACGAGCTTGATGCGTTCGCCTCTTCGCTTTCGCGTTTCCATTGCTGCTTTGCCGATGAATTGCGGTTTCTTCGACGCGATGAAGCGCTCCATCGAAGCCTCGTGCAGGCCGACCTCGCTTGTGAGCTCGGCTCCCCAGGCGCGGTACGCCTTCTCCATGCGCAAGCTGTTCATCGCATAAGTGCCGAAGAGCCGAAGTCCCAATCGGGCACCGGCCTCCATGAGCGCTGCATAGACGCTCGGCATCCCAGCCATCGGAACGTGCAGCTCCCAGCCGAGCTCGCCCACATAGTTGATCCGCAAAGCGCGAAGCTTTTGACCGGCGACCGCGATTTGTTTTGCGGTGAGCCAGCGGAACGCGTCATTCGAAAGCTCGGCATCCGTGCACCGGGAAAGCACCTCGCGCGCGAAAGGCCCTGCGAGCACAAGCGTCCCGAAATCATCTGTGACATCCTCGACCGTGACATCTTCGCCGTTGCGACGGCGCCAGCGCAGCTGGTCGAGATCGTAAAGTTCCGCGGCCGCGGCCGAGACGATGTAGAAGTGTTGATCGCCGAGACGTGCGATCGTCATCTCGGATTCGATGAAGCCATTCTCGTTGAGAAGATGGCCGAGTACGATGCCGCCATCGCGCTTCGGAATGTCGTTCGCGCAAATGCGATCGAGGAAATCGCAAGCGTCCTTTCCTCTGACCTCGTATTTTGCGAAGGGCGAAAGATCCATGAGGCCCGCGTGCTCGCGCACGGCAAGCGCTTCCTCGCGCACCGCCTGCCACCAATTGGAGCGCCGGAACGAGAAGGCCTCGCGCTCGCCGGCGCGTGCGTACCAGCGCGGGCGTTCCCAGCCGAAAATTTGCGAGAATTGGGCGCCCTTCGCCTCGAGCTCGTCGTGCAGCGAGGATTTGCGCAAACCCCTGCCGACCTCATGCTGTTCGGCGGGCCTATAGCAGTAATACATGTGGTGGTAATCGGCGACCGAGACCTTCTCGGTGAAGTCCTTGCTCGCCCAACCGCCGAAGCGGCGCGGGTCGAACTCGCGCATATTGATATCCGCCTGGCCATGCACCATCCATTGGGCGAGATATTTGCCGGCGCCCGCGGCTTGGCAGATGCCGATCGAGGCGCCGCAATGCATCCAGTAATTCTTGGGGCCGTGTGCAGGGCCCGAGAGATACACGCCATCCGGCGTATGCGTGATCGCACCCGATATCACCGATTTCAGCCCTGCCTTTGCGAAAAGCGGCAATCGTTCCGTCGCCCTTTCAAGCCAAGGCGTCAGACGATCGAGCTCGGGCGGGACGAGCTCGCTTTCGAAATCCCAGCGCGGCGGGCTGCCTTCCCAGCACACATGCGCGGTCGCCGTCTCGTAAGGCCCAACCAGCACGCCGTTCGCCTCCTCGCGAAGATAGCAATGCGAGTAGGGATCGCGCACGACCGGAAGCTCAGCTTTGAGATCGATCAGTTCCTGGAGCGGCTCGGTGATCACATAGTGGTGGAGCATATTCGCGATCGGTGCGAGGTGCCCGGTCCAGGAGGCCACCACATCGCAATAAGAGCCGGCCGCGTTCACCACATGCTCGCAGATGATGTCGCTCTTGTCGGTGATGACGCGCCACTCCCCGCTCGCGAGATGCTTGATGTCGCAAACGCGCGTGCGGCGATGGATCGCCACGCCGAGCTTGCGCGCGCCCGCAGCCATCGCGTTGGTCACATCCGCCGGAGCGACATGGCCATCATGCAGGGTGCGGAAGGCCGCCCTCACCCCGAAGGTTTCGAGGAAGGGATGGTAGCGTCGGATTTCGGAGGGGCCGATGATCTCGCAATCATAGTCCACGAGCCGCGACAAACCGCGGACGTAGTGGAACCAGTCCACCTCATCATCCGTGAGCGCCAGGCGAAGGCCGCCGCAAGGGTGCCAGGAGACGGCTTGGCCAGTGAGCGCTTCGAGCTTCGGGTAGAGCTGCGTGCCGTAAAGGTGAACCTTGGTCAGGTTGAGCGATCCGTTGAAATGCGGACATTGCCCGGCGGCGTGCCAGGTCGAGCCAGAGGTTAGCTCGCCTTTCTCGACGAGCGCGATGTCCGTCCAACCCTCGAGCGCGAGATGATAGGCGAGACCGACCCCCATGATGCCGCCGCCGACGATCACCACCCGAGAATGCGAGTTCATGCGCGACCCCGCTCCTTCAAGCCGATGCCTGGCAATTCGCCACGCCGCTGCCGATCACCTCGTGAGGAAAAGAACGAGACAACAGGGACAAGCCGGTTTCTTTCCTCGCGATCACCAGGACATCTCTGCGCCATGCAAAGAATAGCCGTGCTCGGGAATTCGTGCATTTTAGCCGCGAACACAGCTGACTCGCGCAAGAATACATCGTACTGCGACCAACAACACTACTTCTTGAACTGTTCGCCGCGCCATTTGAGCGCGGCGCCGAGGCCCTTCTCCTTGGTGATCTCTTTGAACTTCACTCCCGCTTCTGTCTTCGCGGCATAGAGGGGCGCGACAACGTCGAGCCCCGCCTGCATGGCGTTGCGGAAACCCGCGACATCAGCGCCGCGATTGATCGAGAGCTTCGTCGCGACCAGGGCTTCGGGCGAGATCAGCGCCAGCCGCTGCGCGTATTTCCGCGTCGCGTCGCGAAGCTCGGCGGCCGGAACGACGGCATTGATCATGCCAAAGCGAAGGGCTGTTTCAGCGTCGATGAGATCGCCGAAGTAGAGGAGCTCGCGGGCGCGCTTGTAGCCGATGATCCAGGGCATCACGAGACCTGGCCCGGTGTTCGAGAACCGCACCTCGGGCTCGCCGAATTTCGCATTGTCCGCGGCGATGGTGAGGTCACAATACATGGCGAGCTCGCAACCACCGCCAACCGCATGACCCTGGACGGAGGCGATCACGGGCTTTCGCATGTACCAGGGCATCATCTCGAATTCGAGCTGTGGCGTGAGATGAGCGTGCCAGCGCAAGGCGTCGTGCCGCCATGAATCACGGCTCGGGTCGACGCTGCCGATGTCATAACCGGCGCAGAAGCTTCGCCCCTCCGCGCGCAAAACGATGACGCTTGTGGTCGCATCTTCATCGGCGCGCTGAAAGGCGCTCACAAGCGCTTCGCGAAGCTCTTTGCTCAGCGCGTTGAGCTTCTCGGGCCGGTTCATGGTGATGGTGCCGACGAGACCTTCGGCTTCGTAAAGTACCAATTCGTCTGTCATTCTTGGCTTCCTGTGTTCATTGCCGCGAGCGGTGCGGGCTCGCGTTTTCGAGGTTCGAAAGCTTCCAGCAAAAGGTCGACTGCAAGGGCTCCTTGGCCGATCTTTCGCACGATCAGCGGATTGATCTCGATCGCCGCGACCGTTCCTGAGGTGGCGTGAGCAAAACACGAAAGAGCAACTATGGCATCGATGGCCGCATCCTTGTCGAACGGTCCTTTGCCGCGGGTCCCGGCGATGAGGGTCGCGGCCTTTGTTTCCTCGAGCATCTCGGCCGCGCTTGCTGCATCGACCGGCCCGATTCTCAAGCTCGTTTCGGCCATCACCTCGACGAGCGTTCCGCCGAGACCGACCACCACGATCGAGCCGAATTGCGGGTCGTTTCGCGCACCGATGAGGAGCTGCACGCCCTCTTCGATCATCGGTTGCACGATGATGGCAGCATCGCCCCCCTTGGCGTGACGTTGAAGCATTGCGCTCAGTTGAGTGAACGCCGTGCGCACCGCGCCGGAATCGGAAAGTCCAAGCTTCACGAGGCCGTGCTCGGTTTTATGAGGAAGGCTCGAGGCCACCCCCTTGAGGACGACCGGAAAGCCCCATCGCTCAGCGATCTGGACCGCCTCGTCCGCGTTGTGCGCGGGCTTGCATTCGACAAACGGCACGCCCGCTTGGGCGACAAGAGCGACGCGCTCGAGCTCGCCGAGCTCGCCGAGGTTCGGCAAGTTGAGTTGCTCGGTCCCCTCCATGCGACTCGGAGGCGCAAGCCTCAGCCAATGCGCGATCGCCGCAAGCGAAGGGCGCATGCCGAGGAGGTAAGGGATGCCGAAGGGCTCGAGCTTGTCCCGAACGGTC
>JAFAQA010000280.1 GCA_019246665.1 Hyphomicrobiales bacterium | reverse complement strand
GGCTGGGAGGAGGCAATGCTCTCATCGGTCGGCAGCTTTATCCGCTGATGGTCGAGGCGGGTCTTCACGCAGTGCGGGTCTCTCCCCGAACGCTCTATGTGGATGGTAGCCGACCCGACCTAATCGATGGCTTCACGAGGAAGACCTTCACAGCCATGATCCAAGGGGTGCGTGAACCGGCAATCAAGGCCGGGTTGATCGAGCCTGAAGCTTTCGACGCAGGGATCCGCGGTCTTGAAAGGACGGCCGAGCCGGACGGTGTATTTTGCTACACTTTCTTCAAGGGCGTCGGGACAAAGGGCAACGCCCCCGCCCCCTCTCATCTCTGAAACGGCGGAAATTGCTGCTACTTGCCGGCGGTCTTGTTTTGCCTCACCACTTGTGCACAAGAGGCGAAGGATGAGTTCCCTCATTCTTGAAACATCGACAATCATCCAACGAGGACGGTCATGACCATGCGGCGGCTTGGACAGACGGAGATCATGGTGTCGCCGCTGTGCTTCGGCGGCAATGTTTTCGGATGGACGGCCGATGAGCCGACCTCCTTCGCCTTGCTCGATGCTTTTTTGGCGGAGGGCTTCAATTTCATCGACACCGCCGATTGCTATTCGATCTGGGTCCCGGGGCATAAGGGAGGGGAATCGGAGACGATCATCGGCCGCTGGATGAAGGCGCGCGGCAATCGCAAGAAGGTCGTGATTGCGACCAAGGTCGGGTGGGACATGGGGGCGGGCAAGAAGGGTTTGTCCAAGGCCTACATCCGGGAAGGCGTGGAGGCTTCGCTCCGCCGGCTGCAAACCGATTACATCGATTTATATCAGTCCCATGTCGACGATGCCTCAACGCCACAGGAAGAGACGCTTTCCTGCTACGCGGAGCTCATCAAGGCCGGAAAGGTGCGCGCCATCGGTGCATCGAATTTCGGCGCGCCTCGCCTCGCGGAAGCGCTCGACCTTGCGGAAAAGCATGGGTTGCCCCGCTACGAGACCTTGCAACCGCTTTACAATCTCTATGATCGCGAGATCTTCGAGAAGGAGCTCGAGCCGCTTTGCCTCGCCAGGGGGATCGGAGTCATCAATTACTATTCGCTCGCCGCGGGGTTCCTCACCGGCAAGTATCGCACGCAGGCAGATTTGAAGGATCGCGCGCGCGGCCAGCGTATCGGCAGCACTTACCTCAATGACCGGGGGCTTGCGATCCTCATTGCGCTCGACGCGGTCGCGGCCGAGCTGAGGGCGACGCCAGCCCAGGTGGCGCTCGCCTGGCTGATGGCACGCCCGAGCATCACTGCACCGATCGCGAGCGCGACGAGCGTGACCCAATTCCGCGAACTCGCCAAAGCGACCCGGCTGAAGCTCAACTCGGCGGTCATCCAACGTCTCGATCAAGCCAGCCAATGGAAGGCGAAGAACGCGGCGTGAGTGCACGCACGAGGGCGCTCCGGCGAGGTCTGGCGAAACCATGATCCGCGAAGTTCCCGCTTTGCGGCAAGGCCCTGCGGAACAGTAACGTAAACTTATGGCGTTGATGATGTTCTCATCGCAACGCGCGTCAGCCCGTGATCCCCCGCAAGGGGAATCCCCTTTTGCGAAACGAGCGGCTCCCCCAGTATTTTGACGAAAATTCACTGCCTTTCTGGGTATTTCGAGGTACTCACGCTGGCTGGTAACGGCAAGTTTTCATTTCCTGCAGTGACGATGTTCTAGCCGCTGGACCTCGCTTTATTATCGCAATCTTTGCCAGCCTTTACTTCCCAAAGAGGAGCGCCTCAAAGATCAGAAGGGCCTCATCCCATGCAGGTTCAGGTGCAGCAATACTCCGAAACAAAGTAGTTTCAGAAAAAAATCAGTTGTCCTTTCGAGAGTTGACCGGGGGACCTCTTCTCGGCAGTGTTGCCGCGCCGGAAAACAGAACCTTCTAGCCGCTGCGGGGAGTCCGCTGGGAGGGAAGCCATGATCTTACGAAAGATTCCAGTTAAAGATATTGATCTTGATGAGTTCGAGCGCCAGTTGCGCGAATTCGAACCTTTACCAAAGGCTTCTACGCTCGGCGCTAGCGAAAATCCTCAAGCTGAAAATGCCGCAACAATTGGCGCGAAGGGTCCAAAGAGCGGTCGCGGGAGGCCACGTGATCCGTCGGCGACCGCCTCCTCTCTTCACTCACGCCAAAGGTCGACGAAACGGTCGGCCAAAAATACCAACCTTGATGATGTCGAGCGCCAGCTGCGTGAGGTTGCTTTCTCGGTGCTCCGCAAGTCGCTCCCGCCTTCGGAGACGGGCGACTCATCAGTCGCTCGAGACGAACAGGCCAGCGGGGCCGTCGGCGAGCGCGTGAATGCTGACGTTAAAGCGGCGGGCGCGGCGTCGCAGCTCGGTCGCATGCAAGTTGCCCGTTGGCGACGCGCCGCCATTCATCTCAAGACATACAGCGAGCAAAATGTGGTGTCGCGCTGCGCGCGTTCTCTCGCTTTACCGCTGCTCCTCCTTTCATTCGGAATCGGCGCTTTTGTTGTGCTTGGTCCACAAGCGGCGCTGACCAGCATCGACCATTCACTGGAAAATGCGCGAGCGACCCTTGTTGCGAGCGATGATCAGAAGCCATCCGAGGCAGCGGTTGTGACCGCCGCCTCCATTGATCAGCCCCGTCAATCAATGGTCCTCGCCGAACCTTCGGACCCTGTCACTACCCAGCCGGTTGTTTCGCGAGGCGGCGATGCGCTGACACGGCCTGGTCCTGCATCGCTCAGCAATCTTCCCTCGTCGGATTCGGTGTTGCCGAGCGAGACATCCGCTAAACCGCACGATGCGCCCGAAGAGCTTCCCGTCGGGGTTGCGGACGACAACCGGGGACAATCCCCGCCGGCACTCGATTCAACCCGGTTCACGTCCTCACCAACGAAGCAAGTACTCGAGGAAGGCGCGGCGCCGGCTACCTTTGCTTTGGCTCAGGCCGAGGCTGTCCAGACGAGCGAGTCGCCTCCTGCAGTTACGCCCTCGCCAACGCCGAATGCACCGGCATCATCCTCCCCTGCCATCGAATCCACCGATTCGGGTCCTGGATATTCGGATCGTGCATCAAGTCGCGATCCTGTTTCTGAGGCGCCTGCATCGCTGGTGGCCGCTTTGGCGCGGCCGGAGGCGCCCATCCTCCCACCCACAGCCATGCCATCACCAGCGCCGGAGGACGCGCCATCACCGTCACTTGCCGCTTCGAAAGCTGACCAAACTGGTAAGATTGCCTACGAGACGCCCGCACAAGCCATGGCCATCAAAGCATCCCAATCGATGCCGGCAATCATGCCATCGCCAATGTCGGATGACGATGCGGCGTCGAATATGGCCGGGGCCGTCGCGAACGTTCCTGCGTTTGACGTAGAGTCCTCGCGAACACCGGTAGCTGCCCCTGACTCGATCAATTCGAGACCTGATTCAAATAATGGGGCTTTTTCGCAGGCACCCGCAGTGACGTTGCAAGGGTCCACGTCGCTGCCCCCCGTGATCGCATCGCCAACGCTGGAGGCGGCGTCATCATCCAAGCCGGAGAACATTGCGAGCGATGAATCCGTGCGTGCAAGACCAAGCTCAGGCACCGACACTGCATTCGAGGCTGCGACGCTTTTGCCGCCGCTGGAATCGCCAGCAACGATGCCTCCAGCTACGGCGTTGCCTGTGGAGGCCTTGGCGCAAGCAACACCTGATACGCCAATCGAGCCTGCCAAGCCGCCGGCTGCTGAGCTAAGCGTAGCCCAGGGGTCATCTGGTGCAGCCGGCGCCACGGTTCCGTTACGTCTTTCCCTCGCCAGCGCCCCAGCCGGCTCGTTGATCATCATCCACGGGCTCGCGGCCGGGTCGACGTTGACCGCGGGACGGGCCTTGGAAGCCGGCAGCTGGCAATTGACGGCGGATGAACTGCACGACGCGGTGCTACGTCCCCCTCAGGGTTTCGCCGGTACGATGGAACTCGAACTTGAGTTGCGCCTCCCCAACGACAGTGTCGCCGATCGCAAGACGCTTCATCTTCAATGGGCAGCAACCGGGTCGTCGCAAACGACGCGACCCCCTTTCGTTGTCCGCCACTTGGATTTTGATGAAGTTGCGGCGCTGCTCAAGCGGGGAGAGGCCTTCATCGCGAGTGGTGATCTCGCCTCGGCGCGTCTGGTGCTTCAGCGCGCGGCCGAAGCTGGAG
>JAFAQA010000165.1 GCA_019246665.1 Hyphomicrobiales bacterium | reverse complement strand
TCGGCCCGGCAGCTTGCCGTCGCCGCGGGCGCCCATGCTTGAGACGATGAACGTCTTATCCACGCCGCGCGCCGACGAGGAATTCGAGGTTTCCGTCGCCTCCCGGAATCGGTGATGGGATGGTGCCGAGGACCGTCCATCGAAGCGTAGCGAGCGCCTCGACGATGCGCGAGCACACCTCCTCTCGCACCGCCGGATCGCGCACGATGCCCTTTTTTATCGCGTGCCGCGTGGCCTCGAATTGCGGCTTGATCAGTGCCACGAGAAAAGCCTTCGGCGCTGCAAGCCGCGTCGCCGAGGGCAAAACGCGCGTGAGCGAGATGAAGCTCACATCGATGACCACTAGGCTCGGGAGGTCTTGAAGCCGCTCGGCCTCGAATGTGCGAATATCCTGCCCTTCGAGCGAGACGAGGCGTGGCTCGCCCTTGAGCTTTGCGTGAAGCTGGCCGTGGCCGACATCCACCGCGACGACTCTTCGCGCCCCGCGCGAGAGGAGCACATGGGAGAAGCCGCCAGTGGAAGCTCCAACGTCGACGCAGACGCGTCCCGAAGGGTCAAGCCCAAAGGCATCGAGCGCGGTCGCGAGCTTCACCCCGCCGCGCGACACGTACGGATGCGGCGCGGAGGCCTCCAGGACCGCATCGGCAGGAAGCGCGGCGGATGGCTTCGACACGGTCGCGCCATCGGCCATCACCAGCCCGGCCTCTATCGCTGCGCGCGCCCGCGCGCGGCTCTCGAAATAGCCGCGCTCGACCAGAAGCATGTCGGCGCGCTGCTTCTTCGTCATTTCCGTCGCATTCCATCATTGGGCGATGCCCGCCAAACTGTCGGGGATCAGCCTGGTCTAAATTGTCGACCATCAAACCGGTTGCACAGAATGGAGCCGCCCCCCGACCCGTACCCTTTGCACCGCTCGCTGCGCTCCTGGGAGGAGGGGATGCCTAGCGCGTGATCCGCAAAAGTCGCCCACTTTTGCGATAAGACCATGCGGAAAAACAAGAAGATAACCTTGACGCTCCTGATCTCATCCAAACGCAACGCGTTCTACCGCCGATGCTCGACTTTGGCGAGATGCGCAAGCGCTCGGCTCCTCCTCTTCCCACGGGCCACGAGCTTCGGTCTTGGCTCGACGATTGCAGCAAAGGCGGGTGACGGTGCGCCACTTCCTTTATCTTGAAATGAACTGATCATCGGCGCCAAAAATGGTCGGAGTGGCTTTGGCCTGGAGCTTTGCGAAGCCCCCTATGTGCGCAGGCGGGGGGGTGGGCGCGCGCGAAAAGCCGTGCCAGACTGCCACCTGCCGCCCGCCCTTGCGAAGTCGAGGAGGCGCGCCACGCCAGGGAAGAGACGCATGCCCAAAGGATTGGACGCTCGATTCTTTCTCGCCTTACTGATGTCGAGCTTGGCACTCGCCAATGTGGCCGATGCTGCGCCGGCAAAGGCCCGCACTCCCGCCCCCGCGGCCGCGCCGGCTGCTCCCGAGCCCGGCTGGGCGCTGGCAAAGCGCAGTGACGGCGTTGCGCTTTCCTACGGTCTTGCAGGAGCCGAGCCGGTCATCGCCTTCGCTTGCGGGCCGAGAGTGGGCGACGTCGCGATCCGGGTTTTCATCGAGCCCGGCAAGACAAAAATCGACGAGAGCCAATCCTTCTCGCTCACCATCGGGGGCGTGCGGTCGAGCTTCGCCGGGACGGTCGCTCAGGATCCGGCAAGTGGCGGCACCATGCTCGCGGTGACCGTGGCTTCGCGCAACCCGATGTTCACTGCCCTTCAAGGTCCGGGCGGCATGCGCATCGAAGGCAAGGGTTTTGCCAAGATCGTGCCGCTCAAGTCGATGGGCGAAAAGCTGAGGCAACTTCTTGCGAGCTGTAAGAAAGGATGAGCAACGGCCGAACCTGTCTGCGTCTTAACCGCGATGGCGAGCGCTCGGACGGCCGCCATCCTTGACAAATGCCATTGTGCAGCGCACATCCGTCCAGGGCCGCCTCTCCCGGCGATGCTGTCATGGCCGCGTGAACGATTGACCACCGAGGTGGCATTCGTCCTGCCCGACGGCGATAAAGCCCTGCACCGAAGTCGCACACGCACGACCTTCATCGATTGTCCTTGGACGTAAACCGGCCGCCTGGCCGACGCTCTACGTCAACCTGAAAGAACTCCCCTTGACCCATTTCAACGAGCTTGGCCTCGGGGCGCCGCTTTTGCAGGCGCTCGCCGCCGAGCAGTATGTGACGCCGACCCCGATTCAAACGCGGTCCATTCCCCCCATTCTGGCCGGACGAGATCTGTGTGGCATCGCTCAGACTGGCACCGGCAAGACCGCCGCTTTTGCCCTTCCCCTGCTGCAGCGCCTCTCGGCGTCGGGATCGCGCGCGCAACCTGGAAGCTGCCGCGCCCTCGTCTTGTCACCCACTCGCGAGCTCGCGAGCCAAATCGCCGAGAGCTTCAAGACCTATGGTCGGCATCTGAAACTCTCGAGCACAGTCGTCTTCGGCGGCGTCTCGGGCCGGCCGCAAGCGCAGGCGCTTGCGCGCGGTGTCGACATTCTGGTCGCGACGCCCGGTCGCTTGACCGACCATCTCAATGCCGGCGCGGTGCGTCTCGATCGCGTCGAGATCTTCGTCCTCGACGAAGCGGATCGCATGCTCGACATGGGTTTCATCCACGCCATCAGGCGAATCCTGCCGAGGCTGCCGAAAAGCCGCCAGAACCTGTTCTTTTCCGCCACCATGCCCCACGAGATCGCTCGGCTCGCCGACGAGCTTTTGCGCGATCCGGTGAAGGTCACGGTCACGCCGGGCGCGACCACGGCCGAAAAAGTGGAGCAACGCGTCATCTTCGTGCCGGCATCGAGCAAGCGCGCCCTGCTCGCGGACATCCTGAGCCGCGAGGAAATGGCGCGCACCCTCGTCTTCACGCGCACCAAGCACGGCGCTGATCGCGTGGTGCGCCACCTCGACTCTGTCGGGATCCGCGCAGCCGCGATCCATGGCAATAAGAGCCAGAACCAGCGTGAACGCGCGCTCGACGGCTTCAAGTCGGGTCGAAACCGGGTGCTGATCGCGACCGACATCGCGGCACGCGGCATCGACATCGACGCCATCACGCATGTGGTGAATTTCGACTTGCCGAACATCCCGGAAACCTATGTGCATCGCATCGGCCGCACCGCACGCGCAGGCGCCGCTGGCATCGCGATCTCATTTTGCGACGCGGAAGAAAAGACCTATTTGCGCGACATCGAGAAGCTGATCCGCAAGGCTTTGCCCGCGAGCGGCTCGCTGGAAGCCGGCGCTGTGACGAACGGGCCTTTTCACGCCGCCCTCGGGCAGGATCGCGCGCGCGTGCCGCACGCAGCATCGCGCGGCCAATTGCGTGCAGCAGCCGCTCGGTATGACGCGGCAGGCCCGCCACCGTCCGCGCGCCATGGCGCCCGCCGACAAGGGCAAGGTGCTTCGGCGGCGGGAGCTGTCCCGGACCGCGACGCGATAGGCCACCGGCGAGGAAAGGACGGTGCGGGGAACCGTTGGCGCTCTCGTCCGCGTTAAGCAACATCGCGCAAAGTGACCTTCCTGGGC
>JAFAQA010000122.1 GCA_019246665.1 Hyphomicrobiales bacterium | reverse complement strand
GGCGGGCTGCACCCGCATTACGCCGAAGTGGTCGCCACGCTTTCGGCCATGGCGGGCGACGAGATCGAGCGGCTCGCTCCGGACGTGCGGGCAGCTGAGGACATCATCGCGCATATCGATGCGGGAACATCTTGCGTCGTCGTGCAGTCGCCCGATGTGTTCGGCAATTTGCGCGATCTTACGCCGATCGTCGAAGCCTGCCGCGCCAAGGGGGCGCTCTTGATCGCCGTTTTCACCGAGGCCGTGTCGCTCGGCCTCGTCTCGCCGCCTGGCGCGATGGGCGCCGACATCGCGGTCGGCGAAGGCCAGTCGATCGGCAACGGCCTCATCTATGGCGGCCCTTATGTCGGGCTCTTCGCCGCCAAGTCGAAATATGTGCGCCAGATGCCGGGACGGCTTTGCGGCGAGACGGTCGATGCCGAAGGGCGGCGCGGCTATGTGCTCACCCTCTCGACACGCGAGCAGCATATTCGTCGTGACAAGGCCACCTCGAACATCTGCACGAATTCGGGCTTGTGCGTGCTCGCCTTCACGATCCACATGACGCTTCTCGGCGCGGCCGGGCTGAGGCGTCTCGCACGCATCAATCACGCAAATGCGGTGAAGCTTGCCGACGCCTTGTCGGGCGTCAAGGGCGCGCAAATCGTCACCGGGCAGTTCTTCAACGAGTTCACCTTGCGCCTCTCGCGCCCGGCGGCCGAGGTTGTCGAGGCGCTCGCGAAGAAGGGCGTGCTCGGGGGCGTGCCCGCGTCACGCTTCATGCCCAAGGCCGGGCTCGATGATCTCTTGATCGTCGCCTCGACCGAGGTGAACACCGATGACGACCGAAGCGCCTTCGCCACCGCGCTCGAGGACGTCCTGTGAGGTTCAGGCTGGGGGCCGACGTCTCCATCCCTCTCCCCCCGCGACGCAGTCGCGGCGGGGAGGGTACGGGTGGGGGGCGCTGATGAAGGGCGAGAGCCTCCTTCGTGAGCGCGATGCAATCGGGCACGCGGCCAACGCCGATCGTTTGCGAAGCGGCGCTGCCCCACACCCGTACCCTCCCAACCGCTTCGCGGGGGGAGGGGAGCGATCAGCGCTGGGCGCGCGTATTGAGCTGAATATTTTCAACGACGATGCAATCCGGAGACCCTGATCATGCTGAACAGCCAAGGTCGGTCCACCTCGCCGAGCGAGGCTGCCCTAGCCGCGCATCCGACTTTCACCGGAAACCGGGCTCTGATGCAGGAGGAGCCCCTGATCTTCGAGATCGGCCGCACGGAAGTGACGGGTGTCGATCTCGACGAGCCCGCGCCTTTCCGACCGCGCCTCGGCAAGCTCGAGCGCAAAGCCGAGATCGGGCTTCCGGGCCTCTCCGAGCCCGAAGCGATGCGCCATTATGTGCGCTTGTCGCAGAAGAATTACGGCATCGACACGGGCCTTTTCCCGCTCGGCTCCTGCACCATGAAGCACAACCCGCGCCTTAACGAGCGCATGGCGCGCTTGCCGGGTTTCGGCGACATCCATCCGCTCCAACCGCTCTCGACGGTGCCGGGCGCTCTCGAGCTGATGCAGGAGCTCTCGCGCTGGCTGCTCGAGCTCACTGGCATGCAAGCCGTGGCCCTTTCGCCCAAGGCCGGCGCGCATGGCGAATTATGCGGCATGATGGCGATCAAGGCCGCGATCGAAGCGAAGGGCGAGAACCGCAGAAGCGTGCTCGTGCCGGAATCGGCGCATGGCACCAATCCCGCGACCGCTGCGCTCATCGGCTTTTCGGTGAAGCCCGTGCCGGCGCGCGCCGACGGCACCGTAGATCCGGAAGTGGTGAAGTCGCTGCTTACGCCAGAGGTCGCGGCGATCATGCTCACCAACCCGAACACATGCGGCCTCTTCGAGCGCGATGTGGTCGAGATCGCCGCGGCCGTGCATGCGGCGGGCGCTTACTTTTACGCGGATGGCGCGAACTTCAATGCCATCGCCGCGAAGGCGAGACCGGGCGATCTCGGCTGCGATGCCATGCATATCAACCTGCACAAGACGTTCTCGACGCCGCATGGCGGCGGCGGCCCGGGCGCCGGGCCTGTGGTGCTCTCGCATCGGCTAGCCCGCTTCGCGCCCGTGCCGTTCCTGCGCCGCGAGGGCGGGGCGCTCACCCTCGTCGAGCATCGAAGCGATGCCATCGGCGATGAGGCGCCCTTCGGGCGGCTTTGCGCCTTCCAAGGCCAGATGGGCATGTATGTGCGCGCGCTCGCCTATATGCTGTCGCACGGTGTCGATGGCGTGCGCCAAGCGTCGGAGGACGCGGTGCTCAACGCCAATTATGTCAAGGCGTGCCTTGCCGATTTGATGTCGCTGCCCTTCGGGGACCGGCCTTGCATGCATGAAGCGCTTTTCGACGATGCCTGGCTCAAGGATACCGGCGTGACGACGCTCGATTTCGCCAAGGCCATGATCGATGAGGGCTATCATCCGATGACGATGTATTTTCCGCTCGTCGTGCATGGTGCGATGCTCATCGAGCCGACGGAATCGGAATCGAAGGCTTCGCTCGATCTTTTCATTGCAAGCTTGCGTGATCTCGCCATGGCCGTGAAGCGCGGCGAGAAGGAGCGCTTCGTCGGCGCGCCCTATCTTGCGCCGCGCCGCAGGCTCGACGAGACGCGCGCCGCGCGTCAGCCGATTCTGAGATGGACGAAGCCGCGGCCGATCGCCGAGGCGGCGGAGTAAGGCCAAAACGGCATCAGCCGGCCGCGACAGGTTTCGTGGGGGGCGGCAGCTTCTTTTGAATGAACCGCTCGAGCACCAAGGCGAGGGCGACGTTGATGAGCGCGCCGGCGGCGATGAACAGGGCCGCGCCATGCCAGCTGCCGATTGCTTCCACGATCGCGGCCACGAGCGAGGGACCGAGCAATTGCCCAATGCCCGCGCCCTGAATCAGGCCGCCGAAGATGGGGCCGGCCTTGGACGGGCTCGCCGCGAAGCTTTCGACCGCGCCGAAGCAGGTGCCCGGAATGACGCCGCCCACCACGGCGAAGATGAGCGCCAGGCTATAACGCAGGGCGAAGGGGAGGGCCTCGATGAAGACGCAAACCGCTGTGATCCCCATGATCGCCGCGGCGATTGCGATGATGCGGGGACGCGAGCGCTTGCGTTCGGCGATGAAGCCAGAAGCGGCGTTGCCGATCATGTTCGCCGCGACGATGAAGGCGGTGAGCAATCCGGCAAGAGCCGGAGACGCATCGCCGCTCAGCGCGAGCACCAAGGGCAGGAAGCCTATGAGGGCGAGGAAATTGCCTGCATAAGTCAAAAAGCAGCCTGCAAGCAGCAAGGGACCCGGCTTCAAGGCCGTGGCGAGCCTATCCTTGAAGCGAATGGGCTTTGGCTTCGACGGCCATTGCTGCGGTGAATCCACGCGTCGGCGAAATACGAGCCAGACCACGGTCGCGTAAGCGAGGTTGAGCAGGGCGGTCACCTGCCAAAGTTGGCGCCAGCTCCAGGCGCTGGCGAGGAGCGCGGCGAGGATCATCATGATGCTCGTGCCGGCCGGCATATACATGCCCCAGAGGCCGAGCGCCTTGCCGCGATCGGACGGGCTCGTCTCATTGCCGATGAGGGCGGGAGTCGAGGTGGTCGCGAGAATGAAGCCAAGTCCCTCGATGACGCGGCTCGCAAGCAACAGGAAGGCGCTTGTCGCAAAGGAACCGATGAAGCTCGCGAGGCCGCCGAGTGCGAGGCCGGAGACCGCGAGGCGCAAGCTGCCGAAGCGATCCGAGAGCGCGCCGATAAAGATGCCGCTCACCGCCGCGATCAGGCTGAAGATCGAGACGATCAACCCGACGTCGAAGAGGCTGAGCCCAAGCTCGCCCTGGATCGCCGAAAGCTCGCCTGGCACCTTGCCGATTTGCAGGGAAACGGCGACGCCAATGAGGAAGAGAAGGCCGACTCTCCCCCAAGACGTGCGCGAAGCGCGATTTTTTCGCGTTGTGCGGAACAACGCCCAAATCGGCTTGTCCTTCTCGCGTCGCCGCTGCACGCTCAAAGCCAGCCCTTGAGCTCGCGACGCACCACGGCCTCGATCACATCCATTCCCGCCTCGCTGTCGTTCAGGCAGGGAATATAGGTGAACCGCTCGCCGCCGGCCTCCATGAAGGCGGAACGGTTTTCAACGGCGAGCTCCTCCAGCGTCTCGAGACAATCGGCGGTGAAGCCCGGTGCGACGATCGCGATCTTCCTGACGCCGCGGCTCGGAAGCTGGCGCATCGTGTCGATCGTATAAGGCTTCACCCATTCAGCGCGCCCGAAGCGGGACTGAAAGGTCAATCCGAATTTTTGCGGCGGCAAGGAGAGCGCCTCGCGCAGCAGACGGCCGGTCTCCTGGCAGAGATCGGGATAAGGATCTCCTTTCTCGAAATAGCTGAGCGGAATGCCGTGAAAAGAGGCGACGATCATATCCGGCGTGAAGTCGAGGCTGGCCAAATGCGCGCGCACGCTCGCAGCGAGCGCCTCGATGTAAAAAGGCTCGTCGTGCCAAGGCGCCGCGACGCGCAGGATGGGCTGGCGGCGCAACTGGCGCAAAGCGTCGAAAGCCTGGTCGCAAGCGGTCGCGGTCGTCGCCGCGCAATATTGAGGATAGAGGGGCACGAGCAAGAGACGGTCGCAACCTTCGCGGGCTACGGCCTCGATGCGTCCTTTGGTGGAGGGCTTGCCGTAGCGCATCGCCCAATCGACGAGGATGCGCTCGCCGTCATCGCCGAGCCGCGCCGCCAATTTTTCGGCCTGGGCACGGGTGATCGTCTTGAGCGGGCCTTCATCACGCTCCCTGTTCCAGATCGAGGCGTAGTCGCGGCCCTTGGGACCGGGGCGACGCGTCAAGATGATGAGATTGAGCAGCGGCCACCACAGCCAGCGCGGTGTCTCGATCACACGCCGATCCGAAAGAAATTCCTTGAGATAGCGCCGCATCGACCAATAATCGGTGGCTTCCGGCGTGCCGAGATTGACAAGAAGAAGCCCGATGCGCGGAGCTTTCGCCGAAAGATGACGAGGCGGCTCATTGTCGGTATTGCTGGTCGTCGTGTCGGGGCGCATGCCATGGAAGTAGGCCGAGCCGGCCGCGCTGACAAATCGCGCTTTGTCGCGCGCCCGAAAACGGGCCGAATGCGCCTCGTGACACCGCTTCAGGGAGGATTTCATGGGAGACGTATTTGGGCGCGGCGGGCACGTGATCGGGCGGCGCGCCTTACTTTGGGGAGGAGCGGCCTTCGCCGCCACCGCTTCATGGCCGGCGGCCGCGCGGCCAAGGGCGAACGGGCAGGCAAAAGCCCGCTTCGCCTATGTCGGAAGCTATACCTCGGCCTCGAAGCCCGCCGGGCACGGCGAGGGGATCACGCTTCTGCGCCGTGAGGCCGAAACCGGCGCGCTCACGCCGATCAAGACCTTCGCGAGTCCAAGCCCGACCTGGCTTGCTTTCGATCGAAAGCAACGGTTCCTCTACGCGGCGAATGAGATCGACGAGTTCAACGGCTCCAAGGCCGGCAGTGTCTCGGCATTCGCAGTCGATCGTGACACGGGCGAGCTCACCTTGATCAACACGGTGAGCTCGGAAGGTGCGGGACCGGCCCATTGCAGCGTCCATCCCTCGGGTCGATTCGTGTTCGTCGCCAATTACGGCGGCGGCAATATCGCGGTTCTGCCCGTCGAAAAAAATGGGAGGCTTGGGGCGGCCGCCGATGTTAAGGGCGATGAGGGGCCTCCAGGGAATGGACGTCCGATCGAGGGGCCGCCCGGAAATTTCTCGATCAGCGACCATGATGGGCCGCATGCCCACATGATCGCCTCCGATCCAAGCGGAAATTTCGTGCTCGCCAATGATCTCGGTCTCGATCGCACATTCATCTGGCATCTCGATGCGCAGAGCGGGAAATTGACGCCGGCCGATCCACCGTTCGTTCCGGCCGCCTCTCCCGGTGCAGGTCCACGCCATTTCATCTTTCACCCGAACGGGCGCATCCTCTATAACCTCTACGAGGAAGCCTCGCAGCTCGCGGTCTATGACTGGGACGCGCATAAAGGCACGCTTTCGCTCAAGCAAAAGACGACGACGCTTCCCGGTTATTCCGGCACGAACTACACCTCTGAAATCATCATCACGCCGAATGGCCGCTTCATCTATCTCGCGAACCGGCTGCATAACGCGGTGGCGATTTTCGCGGTCGAGTCGGACGGGCGGGTGCGCTCCGTCGGAGAGGAATGGACGCGCGGCGATTACCCGCGCAACATCGCGCTCGATCCGAGCGGCCGCTTCCTCTACGTCTGCAACCACCGCAGCGACAATGTGACGGCCTTTCGCGTGCATGGCTCAACGGGTGCGCTCGCCTTCCTCGACAAATATGTCGCGGTGGGCAGCCCGGCCGTCCTCACCTTCCTGGGTTGAGCGAGCTCACAAGGCGGCCCGTCGGCTTTGCCATCGTGCCGTCCTGCCTTGTCGGCGACATCGGTGCGGCGCATAAACTGCGCCGGGTTTGGGGCGCGCCGCGCCTTTCGGGCGGATAATTTGGAGAGGCTTAGATGGTTGCCATCACCCGCAGGCTCTTGACCACCACCTTCGCGGCCACGGGCGTGCAGGCTCTCCTCGGACGCGGGGCGTTCGCGGCCGACACGGTGAAGTTCACCCTCGTGCTCGTGAACGACATCTACAAGATGGGCGAGGAGAAGGGGCGCGGCGGCTTCGCGCGGCTCGCCGGCATCGTCGCTGCCGAGCGGGCGCGCTCCAAGAACGTGCTCGTCTTTCATGCCGGGGACACGCTTTCGCCGAGCCTGATGAGCGGCTTCGACCAGGGCGCGCACATCATCGAGCTTCTGAACGTCTCGAAGCCCGACGTCTTCGTGCCCGGCAACCATGAGTTCGACTTTGGCGAGGCCGTCTACCGCAAGCGCGTGGCGGAAGCGAATTTCCCGTTCTTCGCCGCCAATCTGCGCGACGCGAAAGGCGCGATGTTGCCGAAGCATCAGGACCACGCGATTTTCGACCTCGCGGGCCTCAAGATCGGCGTGGTCGGCATAGCGCTTGCCGCGACGAAGAAGATCTCAGCGGAGAACAGCCTCGTCTTCGCGCTCGAAATGGACACGCTCGCCGCGCAGACGAAAGCGCTGCGCGCCGAGGGCGCTGATTTCATCGTCGCCTGCACGCATACGCCGATCGACATGGACTACGAGATCGCCCGGTCCGGGCTCGTCGATGTGCTGCTCACAGGGCACGATCACGATCTGCGCATCGAATATGATGGCAAGGCCGTGATGGTGGAAAGCGGCGAGGAAGGCCAATACATCACCGCGATCGATTTCGACGCCATGGTCGTGACGCAGGACGGTAAACGCGTGGTGAGCTGGCGCCCGCATTTTCGCCCGACGGATTCAGCCGAGGCGACACCGGATCCGGCCGCTCTCGCAATCGTCAAGCGCTACGAGACCGAGCTCGCCCAGCAGCTCGATGTCGAGATCTGCAAGACCGCAGTCGAGCTCGACAGCCGCACCGCGAGCGTGCGTGCGGAGGAAACCAACATGGGAGACCTCGTTGCCGACGCCATCCGCGCTTCGACCGGAGCCGATCTGGCGATCACCAATGGCGGCGGCATCCGGGCGAACAAGCTCTATCCGGCCGGGAGCGCCATCACCCGCCGCGACATTCTCACCGAGCTGCCCTTCGGCAACTCGACTGCGCTCGTCGAGATCACAGGGGAGGACATCGTGGCGGCTCTCGAGAATGGCCTCTCACAAGTCGAGAACCGGCAAGGCCGCTTCCCGCAAGTGTCGGGGATGGTCGTCGCTTACGATCCGCGCGAGCCGGCCGGTTCGCGCGTCGTCTCCGTCACCATCGACGGCAAGCCCCTCGACAAGCTGGCGCGCTACAAGGTCGGGAGCAACGATTTCATGGTGAAGGGCGGCGATGGTTACGTCGCGCTCGGAAAAGGCAAGGTGCTCATCGGCGGCACTGACGGCAAGCTCCTCGCCAATGAGGTCATGGTCCATGTGAAACGGCTCGGCACCGTCGATCTGCGCGCGCAAGGGCGCATCACTGCCCTGTGAGTGAAGACGCCGCAACATATCGGCAAGCCTTCGAGCGTTTCCTTTCCGATCCGCGGGCCAAAGGCTGGGTGCGCCAGGAACGGCTGGTTGCGTCCGCCGCAGCCGCGGTCGCGCTCGCGGATGCGGCGAAGCGCTCCGGGCAAGTCGTGCTTCCGGTGCCCCAATTCGTCTTCAATGCTTTTTGCCTCACGCCCTTGGATGACGTGCGGGTCGTCATCCTCGGCCAGGACCCCTATCCCACGCCAGGGCACGCCCATGGCCTCGCCTTCTCGGTGCGAGCCGGCGTCAAGCCTCTGCCCGCAAGCTTGCGAAACATCTTCAGGGAGCTCCGCGAGGATCTCGGCATTCGCGGCCTTGATCCGCCCATGGCAGGTGATCTCAGCGCCTGGGCCGACAAAGGCGTTCTCCTCCTGAACACGGCGCTCACCGTAGAGGCGCGAAATGCCGGGGCGCATGTGAACTGGCCTTGGCGCGCAATGACGCAGGAGGCGATCCTCGCCGTGGCACGCGAGCGGCCCCGCGTCGCTTTCCTGCTCTGGGGCCTCAAGGCGCAGAAATTTGCGCCGATGATCGACGAGGCGCGTCATCTCATCATTGCGAGCGAGCATCCCTCGCCGCTGTCGGCGCATCGCGGTTTCTTCGGCTCGAGGCCCTTCTCGCGGGCGAATGCCTGGCTCGCCGCTCACGGCGAACGGGAGATCGATTGGGATTTGGGGAAATAGCGAGTAGCGGGCGAAAGTGAAAAGGGAGCCGTTTCTCCTCTCTATTCGCTACTCGTTATTCGCTATTTGCTATTCGCTATTCGCTACTCACTTTTAGTCGCGATTGGAGTAGCCGATCATGGGCTTGCGCTTGCGCCCGAGAAGCAACAGCAAAACGCCGATGACGGTTGCCACCACGAAGAACGGAGTGGCGAGCGCGCGGGTCAGGACGGGGTCTCCA
>JAFAQA010000120.1 GCA_019246665.1 Hyphomicrobiales bacterium | reverse complement strand
GAGCTTGCCGCTCTCATCGCGCCCTCCTGGCCCTACGGCGATGATCTCACCTTCTTGCGGTTTCTCTTTTGCAGTATCTGGAATGATGATGCCGCCTTTGGTCCGCTCATCGCTTTCGAGACGACGGACGACGACGCGATCGTGAAGTGGACGAAAATTCATCGCGAACCTCCCGGCTTTCAAACTCTTATGGTGGCCACCAAGTGCCGCGGGTTTGGCCCGCGCGGTCCCCGGTGCCCGCGAATCTCCTCCATCGAAGACGGCGTGACCACGACCCATAGATGCATGAACGAGCTTGCCGCCACGGGCTTGCCACGCAGCTGCGAGGTGAACCCGAATCCATCGAAGCGGTGATCACGGGCCTCTCCGCCGAGATAGGACGCTCCCGATTCCCCATCAAGGGAAATCGATCAAAAATCTGGCAGTCTCGCTCGTAAAGTGCCAAGGCACCTCTTGAACGAAAATATTCGCATTCCTAATTCGATTGCCGGATCCCGCCCTGTGAGGGGGGATCCGCGAGTAAATCTCGTAGGTATCGCTTCAAGGAGGATAGCTATGACGACCTATGACTTCACGCCCCTGTTCCGAAGCTCGATCGGCTTCGACCGCCTTCCTTTGCTCTTGAGCCACGCCCTGCAACTGGACGAAAGCACCACGTCCTATCCCCCCTACAATATCGATAAATGCAGCGAGGACGAATACCGCATCGTGATGGCGGTTGCTGGCTTCGGGACGGATGACATCGAGATCGTAAGCGAGCAGAACAAGCTCACGGTTCGGGGAGAGATAAAGGAGCGCGAGGAAAAAAATTACCTGCACCGAGGCATCGCGGCGCGCTCCTTCCAGCGCCAATTCGATCTTGCGGATTTCGTCAAGGTGAATGGTGCCGAGCTCAAGGACGGTTTGCTCGTGATCAGCCTGAAACGTGAAATCCCTGAAGAAATGAAGCCCCGCAGGATCGAGATCGGCGGCGGCGGCGTCACGCGGCTCGCGGAAAAGTCCGGCGGCAAGAAGGGCGAGAAGCAGACAGCGGCGTGAGCGCCGAGCACCTCCAACCGCGAGGATGCTTCGATGGAGACGGGGCCGCATGAGGCGGCCTCGCCTCACCGGATTTAAGTCATTGCCACAAGCCACTAGCTCAAAAGACGCCGGGAAGAAGGCGCGAAGTGCGCGCCGAGTAGGCATCGTATTCCGCCCCGAAATGCGAACGTAGCAAGATTTCTTCGGCGCGAATGCGCGCCAGGATCGGCGGGATCATGAGTGCCGTGAGCAGCACGCCGACAAGCGAGCGGAACACCAGCGCCCATCCAAGTGAGCTGATCAGCAACCCGAGATAGCTCGGATTTCGGATATGGCCGTAGATGCCATGTGTCACCAGCAGATGCTCTCGCTGGATCGCGACGAGCCCGCTGAAGCGATGGCCAAGCACGAATACAGGCCAAAGGCGCAATGTACCTCCGGCGGCAAAAAGGATGACGCCTGCCCATCGCACGCCCTCGCCATCGATTGTCCAAAAGTCCCGCCGATCCGTGTAGGCGGAGACGAAGGCGGCAAGAATTCCGAGCGCGGTCAGAACCGCGATCACCCAGCGGTTGGCGCGGTCCTCTCGCTCGCCGGCGCTCAGATTGCCTTGCGTAAAAAGCGCTGCGCCCGAGAGCGCGAAGAGCACGATTGCCGCGACCGTGAGAGGGGGATGTGAAAAGAAGTGCCGAATACCGCCCTCACCGAGAATGGCGAGACCGAGATACACAAGGATTCCTAAGACCGTAAGCAGGGCGCGCTTGGGCATGCTCGTTATCGCCGTTTCGCTTAGCTGCGAGGCCCCATCACAGATAGCAATTGCGGGCGGGCAGAAGCGCGGGTTGGAGCGGCGTTCAGGAGCGTATTTGCTGAACGCCCAGAGCATGATCCGCAAAAGTGGCCCCACTTTTGCGAAAAGATCATGCGGAAAAACAAGAAGATCACCTGACGTTACCTATCTCGTCTAAACGCAACGCGTTCTAGCGTCCTGTTGCGCCGCAATCAGCAGCGACCGCAAACGCTGAGCCTTTCCCAATTCCGATCGAGCTGAGGCTGTCCTTCACCGACGATGTTGCAAGCGGCCAGGCAGAGGCCAAACGCAAGAAGGATGACGATGTGGCGCATGGGAGGCCCCGAACTTCACCATAGTGTGCAAATCGGATATGGTGTCGGCCGGACGAATGGCCATGTGCAATGAGGCCGCACCCTTTCCGCAAAACGACTTTTTATCTTAGCTTTTCTGAAGACTTTGGTTTGTAAATCGCGCCTACAGAGCTGATAGAACTCCGATTCTTTTTGTGCGACAACTCCGCAACTGTTTGCGTTGTCTTCGGCACTGGCGCAATAAGCTTAACTGACTTAACCTTCTCCCCGGATGACATTCGTACCCGCAACACTTTGGGAGCGCAATGCGTTCATCCAGAATGGGATCGACCTTACGAGATTGGGAGGATTTGCCGTCATGACAAAGCATTTGATGGTCGCTGCGGTAGCGGCCGGCGCGCTATCGATCAGTCTTTTCTCGTTCAGCCCTGCTGAGGCTCTCTCGCGCAGCGAATGCAGCGCGAAGTACAAAGCAGCAAAGGATGCCGGCACCTTGAACGGAATGAAATGGAATGATTTCCAGAAAACGCAATGCGCAGGTGACGCATCCACTGCTGCAGCCCCGTCGGCCGCCCCCGCTGCCACGACGCCGAGACCGACGCCGTCGGCGGCCTCACCGCCGTCAGGGCAGATCGCCAACCCCTTGAAGCAGGTCGTCCCGGGCGCCTCCACTTCCGCAGCCGGAGCCCCCGTCTTCCCCACTGCCATATCGCCGAAATATTCCAGCGAGTCCGCGGGGAAACAACGTTTACACACCTGCCTTGACCAGTACAACGCCAACAAGGCCAATGGCGGCAATGCCAACATGAAATGGATCATGAAAGGCGGCGGCTATTATAGCGAGTGCAATAAGCACTTGAAGGGTGAAGGCTGAACCGCATCTTATTGAGAATCAAAAGGATCCCGCCGCGGCACTGTCGTGGCGGGAATTGTCTGGGCTCTTGAGAGATCCTGGCGACCCCGGCAGGATTCGAAGCTGGCTGGAAGCGATCATGAACAGCGCTTTCAGGCTCGGCGCCATTGGTAGCGATCGGAGCGGTCGCGCTGATGGCCAGTCGGGGACCGTTCTCGTTTTGCGCGAGCTGCTGGGCGCCCCTAGCGCGCCGGATGCAACCGCGTGTCGAGCGCGAACGGCTCCTGCAAATGCATGCTATAGAAAGTTTTGGCTCTAAGCGGGTCGAGGATCAAGTTCCAGCTATGATTGGAGACCGCGCTGGGGATCGCCACGAAGCGATGGCGACGAAGCAGATCGTCGCCGAAGGCCTGCTGGCCAGCGCTCGGAACCCCTGGTCGCAACCAATTGGGGTTCGGTACATCGCCGCGTTTGACGACGTGAACCTCGGCGTCATCGGCAATCGTCGCCGCTGTGATAACGAAGGGCACGGTGTCGAGCGTGCTGAAACCCTTGTGAACGGCGACCTCAAGGATTGCGGTCGCCGGATCAAATGAGCAGTAGACGGCGCGGATGCCCTTGCTGTTCCAACGGCCACCATTCAAAAACGACCCTTCGCCATTATCCCAAGTCGTCGCATGTTTGCGCTGATCGAGACGCCAGATGATAAGCCCATCGCTGCCACCAAGCGCCCGCGGAAGCGCCGTCATGTATAGACATCGTACTCAAGTCGTCCGAGGTAATCCTCGACCAACTTGACGCCCGCAGGCGTCGTCAGAAGATCGATGGGGCGCTGCTGATCGAGCCCGATCGCCGGGCGCTTGAGCCATTGTTCAGCCTCGTCTTGCGAGCCGAGCGCGCGGGCCGCCTTGGCCAGAACCTCCGCAAATTTCCACGTGCGTCCGCTTTGCTGCACGTCCAAGAGCTGGTCGGGAGTCGATTTGTGGCGCTGCAGGGTGCGTAGGCTCATGCCTATTGCCTCGGAGACCTCGATGTCCGGGATGGCGTGGAGCTTTTCAATAAGGCTGCTTAGCGCCCCGCGCGGCAGACCTCGGTGCAGAAGCTCATGGGCTTCCAGATCGCTCTCGATCGACCCCACGACCGTGACGCCGCCAAGCAAGGTCGAGACATCGACGAGGTAGGCTCCCGTCCCCGGGGTGCTCGCGGAGAATACCACCCCACGGCGCTTGCCACGCTGCCACATCCGCTGCCCGGCCACCGACCGCTTCAGCGGCGGCCCGGCCGCGCGGGCTTTGCCGCCTTTGGAGCGCCTTTTGGGGGCGTGTTCGCTGTGCTGTCGCTCGGTCATGGCCGTCTCCTTGCGACATATGTCGTAAAATGCGCGACATCTGTCAATCCGTCCTTGCGAGAATTGCGGAGTGGCCGGCGAGAGAAGCCGCCGGGCACCTTGGCGCGCTTGCGCCTGGCGGCGACAGCGGGGCCGTCTTAGCACAAATGCTAAAACGCCGCCGCGCCGAGGCCGCCCGAGCGAGGGCGGTTTCGCTTCAATGCGAAACCGGGGCGGTCCGGGGCCGTCCCGGACTTGGCCGGGGCTTAGCCGGGCGCCGGGCGCGGCAAGTGCTGGACCTCGTAAGTGCGTGTGAGCATGGCGACCCCGGCAGGATTCGAACCTGCGACCAACAGCTTAGAAGGCTGCTGCTCTATCCGGCTGAGCTACGGGGCCGCAAACTTCGCTTGCCTGCAGGTTCTCGAAAGGCGCCTGCTCACATTGATCGCGAGAGAGCCTCGATCAATGTGTCCACTGGCCGACACGGTTGAATTTGAAATTATCGGAATATGACAACGGCTGGCGCTTTGTCTCCGGCGGCGGCTCCTCGACGCGAAAAGGAATGCCTTCTCGAAGCGCGTAAGCCACGGCCTCTTCCTTGGTGTCGAAGGACAGGCTCACCTGACCCAGCATATCGGTCGAGGAGGTCCAGCCCATAAGCGGCTCGGCAACGCGCTTTTGAGCCGGGTCGAACTCGAGCAGCCAACGTCTGGTATTGGCGGTGCCCGACTGCATTGCATTCCGGGAGGGTCGATAAATGCGGGCGGTCATGCGCTCGTTCCTCAAGAAGCTGTCGCGAAGTGTCTTCGTCCTCGCGTCATCGGATGGGCTGGTCGGGGCAGCAGGATTCGAACCTGCGACCTGTAGTACCCAAAACTACCGCGCTACCAGACTGCGCCATGCCCCGCAAATCGTGCTAAGCCTTGGAATTCAACCGGAATTTACCCACAGGTTCAAGGCCGGGCGTTTCTAGCAGAATGTGAACGAATAGCAAAGAACGCAAGAGCGCGGGAGGATGGCATCAAGAAAGCCCCAAACGTGACCACGCCACCATGGACGGCCCATCGCCGAATGGAACGATGGACGCAGGGGTTGCCGGAAGCGATGCAGGTGCTCATTTGTTGTCTCGAGGTCCCGCGCGCCGAGCCGAAGCCCGAACAGAATAGGCTTTCCAGCGTTTCGCGTTCGGGCACTTCGCTAGCTTGAACCCGTTTTCCTGAATTGGAGTGAAGAGATGAAGCGGTACCCGTTTGCCCGCATGGTGATCAGCGCGGCTTTCATCACGATTGGGCTTGCGCCAGCCATGGCGGCGACGACCGTCAAGGTCGAGATGCAAGATCCCTCGACAGACGAGGGGACAAAGTCCATGCAAATGAAACTGGACCGCGACAGCGTCCCTGCCGGCCAAGTGCGCTTCGAAGCGACGAACGAGTCGAAGACCCTCGTCCACGAGATGATCCTCGTCAAAACGGATCAGGACCCTTCCGCTTTCCCTTACGATTCAAAAAAGGAGGAGGTCATCGAGGCGAAGGTGAAAAGCCTGGGTGAGGTCCCCGAGCTGCAGCCCGGAAAGTCAGGCCATCTCACGGTTTCCTTGCGACCCGGAAGCTATGTCCTCTATTGCAACCAGGCCGCGCACATGCATCAAGGCATGTGGGCGCGGTTGACGGTGACCGCGAAATAGAAAGCCGAAGTTCAGCCGCTTTCACTCGGCGGCCGCTCGTCGCCCCTCCCTCGCGGCGCGCGCAGATGCGGCGGGGCGACGCTCGAGCACTTGCCTGAGGAACTTTCCCGTGTAGCTCGACGGCACGCGCACCACTTCCTCTGGCGCTCCCGTGGCGACGACGGTGCCTCCGCCGTCTCCGCCCTCCGGTCCGAGGTCGATAATGTGATCGGCCGTCTTGATCACCTCCAGATTGTGCTCGATCACGACAACCGTGTTGCCTTGCTCAACGAGCTCATGAAGCACTTCTAGAAGCTTCGCGACGTCGTGGAAGTGGAGACCCGTGGTCGGTTCGTCGAGGATGTAGAGCGTGCGCCCGGTGGCGCGCTTCGACAGCTCTTTCGCGAGCTTGACGCGTTGCGCCTCACCGCCTGAGAGCGTCGTTGCTTGCTGCCCGACATGCACGTAGTCGAGGCCCACGCGCGCGAGCGTCTTCATCTTGTCCCGAATCGCGGGGACTGCTGCGAAGAGCTCGCCCGCTTCCTCGACAGTCATGTCGAGCACATCGGCGATCGACTTGCCGCGGTATTTCACCTCGAGTGTCTCGCGGTCGTAACGTTTCCCCTTGCAGACATCGCAGGTGACGTAGACATCGGGCAGGAAGTGCATCTCGATCTTGATGACGCCATCGCCTTGGCAAGCCTCGCAACGGCCTCCCTTGACGTTGAACGAGAAGCGACCCGGTTGATAGCCGCGCGCCTTTGCTTCCGGCAATTGCGCGAACCAGTCGCGGATCGGCGTGAAGGCCCCCGTATAGGTCGCGGGGTTGGAACGCGGGGTCCGGCCGATCGGCGATTGATCGATGTCGATCACCTTGTCGAGCTTCTCCAAACCCTCGATGCGTTCATGGGCAGCTGGGTGCTCATGCGAGCCGTTGAGGCGACGCGCGGCGGCGCGATAGAGCGTGTCGATCGTGAGCGTGGATTTGCCGCCACCGGAAACGCCGGTGATACAGGTGAAGAGGCCGAGCGGAATGTCGACCGTCACATCCTTCAGATTATTGCCGCGCGCCCCCACGATCCGCAAGCCATGCCCTTTGAGGGGCTTGCGCCTTTCGCGGGGCACGGGGATGGCGAGCTTTCCCGTGAGATATTTGCCGGTCAGCGATTTCGGGTTCCCCATCACCTCTTCGGGAGTGCCTTCCGCTACGATCTCGCCGCCGTGAATGCCGGCTCCCGGCCCGACATCGACCACGTAATCGGCCTCACGGATCGCATCCTCGTCATGCTCGACGACGATCACCGTGTTACCGAGATCACGCAGGCGCTTCAGTGTTTCCAGGAGCCGCGCATTATCTCGCTGATGCAAGCCAATCGAGGGCTCGTCGAGCACATAGAGAACCCCGGTGAGACCTGAGCCGATCTGCGAAGCGAGGCGAATGCGCTGGCTTTCGCCACCGGACAAGGTGCCCGAAGCCCTCGACAAGGTGAGGTATTCGAGGCCCACATCGAGAAGGAAACGCAGGCGCTCGTTGATTTCCTTCAAGATGCGGTGCGCGATCTCATTCTGCTTCGCCGTGAGGACGCTGGGAAGCGCCTCGAACCAATGAAGCGCCTCGCGCACCGATCGCTGCGTCGCCTGCGCAATGTTGTCGCCCGCGATCTTCACCGCGAGCGCTTCCGGCTTCAGGCGCATGCCTTTGCAAGCCTCGCAGGGCGTCTCGGACATGTAGCGCCCAATTTCTTCGCGCGCCCATTCGCTATCCGTCTCCTTGAAACGCCGCTCGAGATTGCGGATCACGCCTTCAAAGGGCTTATCGATTTCGTAAGCGCGCAAGCCATCGTCATAGGCCATGCGCACCTTCTCTTCACCCGAGCCGTAAAGGATGGCGTTCTTCGCGGCCTCGGGAAGCTCGCGCCATCGGGCCGACATCGAGAACCGGTAATGCTTCGCCAACGCCTCGAGCGTCTGCCCGTAATAGGGCGAGGTTGATCGCGCCCAGGGCGCGATGGCGCCTCGCTTCAATGTCGCATTCTCGTCCGGCACCACGCGCTCGGGATCGATGCGCATCTCGTGGCCGAGCCCGTCGCAAACCGGGCAGGCTCCGTAAGGATTGTTGAAGGAGAAAAGGCGTGGCTCGATCTCTGGGATCGTGAAGCCCGAGACCGGACAAGCGAATTTCGAGGAGAAGGTGATCCGCTTCGGCCCTCCTCGCTCATCCTTCTCGTCGGCGAACTCGATGATGGCGATGCCGTCGGCGAGCTCGAGCGCGGTCTCGAAGCTTTCGGAGAGCCTTGCGGCGATGTCGGGGCGCACCACAAGGCGATCCACCACGACATCGATGTCGTGCTTGTACTTCTTGTCGAGAGCGGGAGCCGCGTCGATCTCGTGGAAGGTGCCGTCCACCTTGACGCGCTGAAAGCCCTTTTTCTGAAATTCCAGCATCTCCTTGCGGTATTCACCCTTGCGGCCGCGCACCACCGGCGCGAGGAGGTAGAGCCGCGTCTTCTCGGGCAAGGCGAGGACCCGATCGACCATCTGCGAGATGGTCTGGCTCTCGATCGGCAGGCCGGTCGTCGGTGAAATGGGAACGCCCACGCGCGCCCAGAGAAGGCGCATATAGTCGTAAATCTCGGTGACGGTGCCGACGGTCGAGCGCGGATTCTTCGATGTGGTCTTCTGCTCGATTGAGATTGCGGGTGAAAGCCCCTCGATGAGATCGACATCCGGTTTCTGCATCATCTCGAGGAATTGGCGCGCATAAGCCGAAAGGCTCTCCACATAACGGCGCTGGCCTTCCGCATAGATCGTATCGAAGGCGAGCGAAGACTTCCCAGAGCCGGATAACCCGGTGAACACGACAAGCTTGTCGCGCGGGATGCTGAGATCGACGCCTTTCAGGTTGTGCTCGCGCGCGCCTTTGATCGAGATCACGCGCTGTGGCGTGTCGAAGAGCCGTTCGATCGATCCTGAGGAGGCGCGGGCAGGGATTTTAGGGACGGGCATGGAGGATTGCGCGGCCATGAACGTTTCTAGAACGCCTTATGTAGCGTGGCGAGGCGCGCATTGCACCCCATGTCTTCAAATCGCAGTCACTTTTCCACTGGCGCGCCGGTCGAATCCGCTTGCCGCATTCCGCTATGCCGAAGCTTTCATCCCGAGCGTCTGCTGGAAGCGCAAGAGATAGCCGTCAGGGTCTTGCACGATGAACTGTCGACAGCGCAGGAACGTGCCGTTACGCCGATAGGATTTCTCTTCAAGAGGAAGGAAGATCGGCAGTTCCTCGACCCGACATTTGGCGTAGAGCCTGTCGACATCCGATGCCCCGATCTGAAGATTGATGCCCCGTCCGAAGGGATGGGAAAGCTCGCCCGTCAACCAGGTGCGACCTGTCGGTTGCTCGATCATGAGCTGCGCGCCTTCGCGATCAAGATAGGCGAAGCGCTCCTCGGGCCGATCATACAGAATGTGAAACCCGAGAAGCTCTACGTAAAAGCGCAAGCTGTGTGCAAAACTGGAACAATATAGCTCGGGAACAAGCTTCGCCATGAATGCCTCGAGGCGGTCCTCCATGCCCTGGCGAGGCACGTGGAACGCGCGCTCCTCACCCGACCGCGATCAGGGCCGCGGCAACCCGCCGATCCTCGGCGATGAGCACATTGTAGGTGCGAGCGGCGGCACCTGTCTGCATGGCATCGAGGCGAATGCGAGCGGCAGCCAGGAGTGTCCGCAGGTTCTCTTCGACATAAGCCGGTTCCTTGCCAGTGCCGAGGAGAAGGATCTCGATCGCTTCGGCTTCGGCGATGATCGGCACGAGCGCCGCCTCGTCGATCTCCGCGACGCCGCGCACCGGCCATGCCCTCACGCCTGAGGGGAGCGCCAAGATCGAGCCCCGGTGGCTCATCCCACCGAAACGAAAGCCCCCATTGCCGTAAGCTTCAATTTGATGCCTGCCTGGAAGAAAGCGCGCGTCCTCGCTCTCGCTCGTCATCGGAATTCCGCCGTCTTCCCCTCGCCGCTCAAGATTTCCACGAGGACTTGGATGGCGGAAGTCCTCACGCCGAGGCGCGCGCCGTCGTCTTCGTCGCGGCCGACACCTTGCCCTTTTCCTCCGCGGCGAGCTCGGCGTCCGTCTTGCCGTGAACGCCGAGATAGATGAGCGAGGGCGAGGAGATGAAGATTGCCGAATAGGTCGAGACGAGCACGCCGCACAACATCACCTTGGCAAAATCCTCGATCGCTTGTCCACCGAAGATGACAAGCGCCAGGAGCGACAAGGCCGCCGTCGTCGCCGTCATCGAGGTGCGAGCGAGCGTCGAGTTCACGGAAAGGTCCAAGAGCTCGGCAATCGGCATGCGCCGATAGCGCCGCAAGAGCTCGCGGGTGCGATCGAAGACGACCACAGTCTCGTTCAACGAATAGCCGATGATCGTCAAGATCGCAGCGATCGACGTCATGTTGAATTCGGTGCGCGTGATCAGGAAGAAGCCCATCGTGAGCACGATGTCGTGCATCGTGCCGATGATGGCGCCAATCGCGAATTGGAGCTCGAAGCGGAACCACAAATAGACGAGCACCGCGACGATTGCGAGGAGGACGCCGATCGTGCCGTTTTGCACGAGCTCGCCCGATACGCGCGGTCCCACCGTCTCGACGCGCCGGAATTCGTACGTCTGATCGAGGGCCTCGTGGGCTTTGCGGACGGCCTCGCTCTGGGCCTGCTCACTTCCGGGCTGGGGCCCGTAACGCAGCGAGACACCCTCGCCATTGCCGAACTCCTGCGCCTCGACCTCTCCTTTGACGAAGCCGGCCAAGGTCTGCCGCAACGCGGCCACATCCGCCTTGCCGCTTTTTGCCTGCAGCTCGATGAGCGTGCCGCCCGTGAAGTCGATGCCGAAGTTGAGGCCGACAGTGAGAAACAGGGCTGCGGCGATCAAGGAGCAAAGAGCCGAAAAGGGGAAGCTCACCTTCCGGAAACGGACAAAGCGGAATTTGGTGCCGTCGGGAATGATGCGAAGAAGTTTCATGCCCAGCCCCTCAAAATGGCAGCGTCTGCGGCCGGCGCATGCGGTACCATAGGCCAATCATCATGCGCGTCATGGTCACGGCGGTGATCACCGTTGTGAGGACGCCGAACACCATGGTGAGGGCAAAACCCTTTACCGGGCCGGACCCCATCAGGAACAGAATGAAGGCGGCAATCAGCATCGTGGCGTTCGAGTCGATGATCGTCGCGAAGGCGCGCGTGAAGCCCGCTTCGAGGGCCGAGACGAGTGCGCGCCCATTATGCACCTCTTCGCGGATGCGCTCGTAGATGAGCACGTTGGAATCGACCGCGGTGCCGATGGTCAGGACGATGCCGGCAATTCCCGGAAGAGTGAGCGTCGCGCCAAAGGCTGACATCAGCGCGAAGATGAACATCACGTGGATCAGCAGGGCGAAATTGGCGAAGAAGCCGAACATGCCGTAGACGGCAAACATGAAGAGCGCGACGAAAGCGGAGGCCACATAGGTCGCGAGCTTGCCGGCCGCGATGGAATCCGCGCCAAGGCCAGGGCCGACCGTGCGCTCCTCGACGATGGTGAGAGGCGCCGGCAAGGCACCAGCCCGCAAAAGGACCGCCAGGTTGTTGGCGGCTTCCACGGTGAAGCGGCCCGAGATCTGCCCCTGCCCTCCGGGAATCGGGCCATTTATGCGAGGCGCCGAGATCACCTTGTTGTCGAGAACGATCGCGAGGAGGCGTCCGACATTTTCCGCGGTCGCCTGACCGAAACGCTGCCCACCCCGCACATTGAACCGGAAATTTACGATCGGCTCATTGGTGCGCGGATCGAATCCGGGCTGGGCGTCGACGAGATCGGCGCCGTCGACGATGACGCGCTTCTCGACCGGAAGCGTGCCGCCCGTCTCCTGTGAAGGGAGCTGTTCGACATCCCCGGGAGCCGCGCCTTGGTCGGCGACCAGGCGAAATTCGAGATGCGCCGTCTGGCCAAGCAAATCCTTCAGCTTTTGCGGGTCTTGCAGGCCCGGCACCTCGACGAGAATGCGATCATTGCCTTGCCGCTGGATATTCGGCTCGGTCGCACCGAGCGCGTCGACGCGCCGACGAATGACCTCGATCGATTGATCGACCGCGCGGCGCACCTTGTCGGTCACTCCGGCATCCGTGATGGTGAGACGGATGAGGCCATCATTGCCTTGCGTGAGGTCGAGCGTGCGAGGGCCGCCGAATCCCGTATTGCCCACCGGTTGGCCGAGATCGCTGAGCGGCCCGGTCACGCGGGCGCGCTCCGAAGCGTCGGGCACGCGAACCTCGACGCCGCGCGGGGTGACTGTGATGCCGCCCGGAAATCCGACCTTCTGGTCGTGCAGGATGCGTCGAACATCGTCACGCAACTGATTGATCTGAGTCTTGGCGATAGCGGTCGCGTCGACCTGCAAGAGAACATGCGAGCCGCCTTGCAGATCGAGCCCAAGCACGATCCCCTGATGCGGCAAGAGGCCTGAAGGAAGAAAGCCGAAACCGTTTTTCAGCGCCTCGCGGGTGCCAGGCGACAGAAAATTCGGCATCACGAAAAGAAGGCCGAGCACGACGGTCAGCAGCACGCCGATGATCTTGGCTCGCGAATAGCGCAGCACCGCTCAGCTTCTCCTTTTTCGCCCTGCACCGAAGCCAGGCCGGCGAAAGGCGTATCCGCCCTACTTCGCAGGCTTCGGCAGATCCGCCTTCACCGGCTCGCCTTTGGCCCGCACATCGGCGATCATCGAGCGTACGACCCGCACCCGCACGTTATCGGCAATCTCGGCCTCGAGCTCGTTGTCGTCGATGACCTTGGTCACCCGCCCCACGATGCCTCCATTGGTGATGACCGTGTCGCCCCGGCGCACATTCTTGATCATTAGCTTATGTTCCGCCGCGCGTTTCTGCTGAGGACGGAAGAGCAGCACATACATGATGGCGAAGACGAAGACGAGCGGTGCGAACTGCACGAGCATATCGGTCGTGCCGAGGCCACCGGCCGCCTGCGCGTAGGCTGGGGTGATGAACAAGGGGTTCGGCTCCCTCAGCGCGCCCCAAAAGCTGCCTATTCGGCTCGCGAGCGCGCTTATCCTCGAAATTCGGCGCGGACTATAGCGGCGGGTCCGATGAAATCAACCTTTCCGCGACGTGAGCGCGCAAGAGACGGTGCGAGCATAAAAATTTCCATTACCGATCGCGCGAAATTTGTGTGGCTCCAGCGAATCGAGAATGCTGGCCCCATGCCGACCCTCCGATCTGGAAGG
>JAFAQA010000060.1 GCA_019246665.1 Hyphomicrobiales bacterium | reverse complement strand
AGAGATCGTTAAGGCGAAGATGAAGACTCGCCCTCCCGACATCCTGGTGCGGCCGGATGTTGACGGCTTCGGCGCGCTGGACTTCTTCAAGGCGGGGCGCATTTTGGAAGCCGCGGAACCCGCAAAGGCAAAGCTCAAGGAAGAGCTGGGGGCGAGGCTCGATTACGCCAGGTTAGGGGCTCCGAAAGTTACGATTAACCGATAAGCGGCCAAAGAGGGCGCCTGAGCGCGCGAACCCCGTCGGCAGAGGGATAAAGAGTAACGTCGTCTGGAGACGCACGCGTTGTGACCCTTGAGCTGCCCCCTTTATGGTGGCATAATGCAAAATGGAGAAGCGTCGACCAACCTACGATCTCGAGACCATCAAGCTCGCGATCGGATCCGTCCATACTCTGGGCTTGACAACGTCGGCGCTGCGCGACGCGACGTCGCTAGGATTCGATCGTGCCGGCATCGTCGAAACCATCCTTGGCATCGAACCGCGAATGTTCAAAAAATCCATGACGACATACGCCGATCACCGCCTCTGGCAAGATGTCTATCATGTGCCTGCACGAGGGCTGACGCTCTATGTAAAATTCCAAGCGGACGTGATTACGGCGTTCATGGTCGCGTCTTTCAAGGAGAAGTAAGCATGAAAGCGAAGGAGAGAGTTGTTCCACGCACAATGATCGCACCGCAGACCGGTGAGGTGCTGACCCGGGGTGTGCGCCCATTTGTGGTCAAGTACAAGGACGAGAGCATCACTGTCAGGTTACCCGGGTATTATCCACGGAGGGAGGGCGAAGGCGTGCATGTCGGCAGGGACATGGGCGTGGTCGATGAGGCACTCCGCAGGTTGAAAGAAAAGGTTGAAGGGGTCCCATCACCGACGACTATTCGCCGCGTGCGCGCCAAGTTGAAGCTATCGCAGCGCGAGGCTGGCGCCCTCTTCAAAGTTGGCGAGAATGCCTTCGACAAATATGAGCGCGGACTCATCGAGCCGAGCGGCCCCACTGGCCAGCTCATCAAGATCCTCGACCGTCACCCGGAGATCTTGGACGAGTTGCGATAAGTATGGCCATCGCCTGGAACGCGGTTTGAGGCGAACGCAGGCATGGATCCGGCATGTCTCTCGGCCATGCCGAAGCACCGGGAACTGTGCTCGAGTCAGACAACACGCTGATAAAACTGCCTTGTCGATTAACAACGTCGTGAACTGAAGAATGAGCGCAGCAGTGTCGCCGCCTCCCCCTCTCTGATCCCGCCATAGATTTCCGGTCGATGATGACAGGTCGATTGCGCGAAGATGCGCGCCCCATGCTCGACGCCGCCCATCTTCGGATCGGACGCAGCGAAATAGAGCCGCCGCAAACGGGCAAATGACATCGCCGTGGCGCACATCGCACAAGGCTCGAGCGTCACGTAGATGTCGCATGCCGTAAGTCGCTCCGAACCGAGATGCGCGCAAGCGGCACGAACGACGAGCATCTCCGCATGGGCTGTGGGATCCTTCATCTCAAGCGTGCGATTGCCCGCGCAGGCGATGAGCTCGCCCTCGTGCAGGATCACCGCACCGACCGGAACCTCGCCGCGCCCGGCGGCCGCGCGCGCTTCCTCGAGCGCAAGCCCCATCGGGTCGAGACGAGATGAAGGCATGATCGTCGGGGACATGAGCGACCGGACCTCACTTGTCGGGCGTAGTCGCCCCATTTCGCCGTTGTATTGCCCGATGGCTCTGATAAGCGAGGATCATGTCCGACGACAACGAAGAAAATGACGGCAGCCCTTCGCGCTCCGAGGATGTCGGCACGCGCGACCGGGAAGGGCCGGTCGCGCCAAGCGAACTCGGCGAGCGCATTTCCAAGGTCATCTCCCGCGCCGGCGTTGCCTCACGACGCGATGTCGAGCGTATGATCGGGGAGGGCCGCATCGCGCTGAATGGCGAGACGGTGACGACTCCCGTCATGCTCGTTACGCCGAGCGATCGCATTCTTGTCGACGGTGCGCCTCTCCCTTTGAAGGAGCGCACACGACTTTTTCTCTACCACAAGCCCGCCGGGCTGATGACGACCGAGAAGGACCCCGAGGGACGCGATACGGTATTCGCGGCTTTGCCCCACGGATTGCCGCGCGTCGTATCAGTCGGCCGGCTCGACCTCAACACGGAAGGCCTGCTTCTCCTCACCAATGATGGTGGCCTCGCACGCCTGCTCGCGCATCCGAAGACAGGCTGGTTGCGGCGCTATCGCGTGCGTGCCTTTGGCGAGATCACGCAAGACCAGCTCGATGGCCTGAAGGGCGGCATCGAGATCGACGGGATGCATTATGGCCCGGTCGAAGCCAAGGTCGATCGCGAGCAGGGCTCGAATATGTGGCTCACCCTCGGTCTGCGCGAGGGCAAGAATCGCGAGGTGAAGCGCATCCTCGAGCATTTCGGGCTCAAGGTGAATCGCTTGATCCGCATCTCTTTCGGCCCTTTCCAGCTCGGCGAGCTCGCTCAAGGCGCTGTCGAGGAGGTGCGCACGCGCACCTTGAAGGATCAGCTTGGCCCAGAACTTACGCGCGAAGCGAAACTCGATTTCGCCGGGCAGGCGCAAGCGTCGCACCGTCGGGAGCGCGATGTTCACCGGCCCGCTCGCTTCGAGGATCGTCACGGGAAGTCGGGCGCGCGCGCCTCCTTCGACCAGCGGTCGGACATGGCCGGTGCCCAAGACGCGAGAGCCTTGCGCAAGGCGGAGGCCATGGCCCAGGGCCGGCGCAGCGGCGCCCATCGACACAGCTGGCGCGACGCCGAGAGCTGGGCGGCGCGCGGCGACCGGCGGAAGGACGCACCCGGAAGGAACATCAAACACTCCCCACGGCCGCCGCACGGCGCGCAGTCGTTGGCGGATGATCGTCGGCATTTGCGCGGCGGGCGCATCGCCGACCGCAAGGGGCGAAGCGTTCTGGTCGAGCGGATCGCGCAAGACCCCGCGGCCGGACCGCGCGGCGGGCAGCATCGCGAGGAAGCGAGGCGCGATGGGGTGAAGCGCGATGATGCGAGAGCGAGAGGAATGAGACCCGCTTCAACGCGCTCCGGCGGTGGAAGCTTCGGGCAGCGTGGTTCGCCGCCGCTTGGTGCGGACGTCTTGCGCCGCAAGACACGTCGTGAACAAGGCGTGTGGGCACCATCGGGCGGCGAAGGCCGCGAGGGCCAGAGCCGCGACGAGAGCCGAAACGAGCGCTGGAAGCCGAAGGGAGGGCGCCACGCGCCACCTTCCCGCGACCATGGGAGCGGGGCGCGCGGCGCTTGGCGAGAGGGGGGCCGTCCCTGGCAAGGCCGCAAGGATTTCAAATCACCCGGCGAGCGCTCGATTGGCGCAAAACCTGGCGATGATCGCAGAGCGAGGTCCAAGCAACTCGCGCAAGGCCGCAAGCCGAGCAGTGAAGGGGGAGGCTTCGGCGGCAAAGGCGCGGGAGGCTTCAAGACGAGGGGTGAAGGTTTCAAGCCGCGCGGCTTCGACAAGCATCGCGGGGACTCAGCGGGCTTCCGAGGGGGGCCGCCAAAGAGCCGTGGGCCCAACCGACCGCCGCGCAAGCCGTCCCGCTGACGCGCTCGGGATGGTCGGGCCGCCCCCATGAGGATCGTCGCCGGCCGCTTCCGCGGCCACGTCCTCGCCTCACCATCGAGCCGCGCGATCCGACCGACCTCGGACCGAATGCGGGAGACGATCTTCAACATTCTTGCGCATGGCCATGGCGATCCGGTCACCGGCGCGCGTGTGCTCGACCTCTTCGCCGGCACGGGCGCGATGGGGCTCGAGGCGCTCTCGCGCGGCGCAAGCTTTTGCCTTTTCGTGGATCAGGCAGCCGAGGCGCGAAGCCTGATGCGCGCCTCGATCGAGAAGCTCGGATGCGCGGGGCAGGCGCGCATCTTCCGGCGCGACGCCATGCGACTGGGGGCCGCAAAACCGCTCGCGCCCTTCTCGCTCGTTTTCTGTGATCCGCCTTATGGGCGCGGGCTCGCCGCGCCGGCGCTCTCTTCGGCGCTCGGCGGCGGCTGGATCGCGCCTGATGCCACGATCGTCGTCGAGGAAGCCTCCGATTGTGCGTTCACCTTTCCAACAGGTTTCGTCGAGACCGAGAGGCGCACGCAAGGAGATACGATGATCGCCTTCGCGGAGGTGATCGGGGAAGCAGATCGACAAAGCCGCTAAAGAGAACGATGGCGCCACGTTTTGGCGCCACCTTCGCCCCGCTCCTTAGGCCGCGAGCTGCCTCAGCACATACGGGAGAATTCCGCCGTTCTTGAAATATTCGAGCTCGTCGAGAGTATCGATGCGGCAGATGAGCGGCACCTTCATGAGCTTGCCGTCCGTCCCGGTGATCTCGGCTGTGAGTGTCTGGCGTGGCTTCAAACCCTCCGAGAGGCCCTTGATGGTGACGATCTCGTACCCTTTGAGGCCGAGCGATTGCCACGAGGTGCCGTCCTCGAAAACGAGCGGCAGAACCCCCATGCCGACGAGGTTCGAGCGGTGGATGCGCTCGAAGCTTTGCACTATCACCGCGCGCACGCCCAGAAGCTTCGTGCCCTTCGCTGCCCAGTCGCGCGATGAGCCGGTGCCGTACTCCTTGCCGGCAAAGATAACGAGCGGCACCTTCTCGCTTTGGTAGCGCATTGCGGCGTCATAGATGAACATGCGTTCGCCGGAAGGGTGGTGGATGGTGTAGCCACCCTCCACCACATTGCCGGCCGCATCCCTCACCATCTGGTTCTTGATGCGGATGTTTGCAAAGGTGCCTCGCATCATCACCTCGTGATTGCCGCGGCGCGTGCCGTATTGGTTGAAGTCGATCGGGCGCACTTGGTGCTCGATCAGATATTCGCCCGCAGGGCTCTTCTCTCGAATGGAGCCGGCCGGCGAGATGTGGTCGGTGGTGATCGAATCGAGGAATTCACCGAGGATGCGCGCGCCGACAATGTCCTTGATCGGCTCCGGCTCCTTCTTCATGCCCTCGAAATAGGGTGGGTTCTGAACGTAGGTCGAGCCCATGTCCCAGGCATAGGTGAGGCCGCCGGCTACCCTGACCTTCTTCCAGTTCGCGTCACCGTCGAAGACGCTCGCATATTTCGTCTTAAACATCTTCTTCGAGATGTTCTTCTCGACGAAGGCGCCGACCTCCCGGCTCGAGGGCCAGATGTCCTTCAGATAAACGGGGTTTCCCTTCTGGTCATGCCCGATAGGGTCCTTCGTCAGATCGACCTGGAGCGAACCTGCGAGCGCATAAGCGACAACGAGCGGAGGGGAGGCGAGGTAGTTGGCGCGCGTGTCGGGGTTCACTCGGCCTTCGAAATTCCGGTTGCCCGAAAGCACGGCGGCGGCCACGATGTCATTGTCGTTGATCGCCTGTGTGATCTCCTCCGGCAGCGGGCCTGAATTGCCGATGCAGGTGGTGCAGCCGAAGCCGACGAGATTGAAGCCGAGCTTGTCGAGATCCTTCTGCAGGCCGGATTCGGCGAGATATTCGCCGACCACTTGGGACCCCGGCGCGACCGATGTCTTCACCCATGGCTTGGTCGCGAGCCCCTTGGCGACCGCGTTGCGGGCGAGCAGGCCGGCAGCGATCATCACGCTCGGGTTCGACGTGTTGGTGCAGGAGGTGATCGCAGCGATCACGACATCGCCATGGCCGAGATCGAAATTCCTGCCTTCGACCTTGAAGCGCTTCTCAAGGCCGGTCGTCATCTTGAACTCGGTGTGCATCGAGGAGGCGAAACCTGCCTTCGCACCTTCGAGCGACACGCGATCCTGGGGTCGCTTCGGCCCGGCGATCGAGGGCGTGACCTCGCCGAGATCGAGCGACAGCGTGTCGCTGAAGACGGGATCGGGCGTCGATTTCGTGCGGAACATCCCTTGCACGCGCGCATAGGCTTCGACGAGCTCGATGCGCGCATTCTTGCGGCCCGATGTCTCGAGATAGTTCAAGGTCTGGGAGTCGATCGGGAAGAAACCGCAGGTGGCGCCGTATTCCGGAGACATATTGGCAATGGTCGAGCGATCGGCAACGGTCATGGCGTTGAGACCCGGCCCGTAGAACTCGACGAATTTGCCGACGACCCCCTTCTGGCGCAGCATCTGCGTGACGGTGAGCACGAGATCGGTCGCCGTTACCCCTTCCTTGAGCTCGCCGGTGAGCTTCATCCCGACGACCTCCGGCAGGAGCATGGAGAGGGGCTGGCCGAGCATGGCCGCCTCGGCCTCGATGCCGCCGACACCCCAGCCGAGAACCGCAAGCCCATTGACCATGGTTGTGTGGCTGTCGGTGCCGACAAGTGTATCGGGATAGGCGACCTCGACTTTCTCGTCCTTCCCTTTCTTCGACTTGAGCTTCTCCTTGCGGGTCCACACCGCCTGGGAGAGATATTCGAGGTTCACCTGGTGGCAGATGCCGGTTCCCGGGGGCACGACCGAGAAGTTCTCGAACGCCTGCTGCCCCCACTTGAGAAACCGGTAGCGTTCCTGGTTCTGCTCATATTCGCGCTTCACATTCTGGCTGAGCGCGCGCGTATTGCCGAAGAAGTCAACCACGACGGAATGGTCGATGACGAGATCGACCGGCACCAGAGGATTGATCTTCGTCGGATCGCCGCCGAGATTTTCCATGGCGTTGCGCATCGCCGCGAGATCGACGACCGCCGGAACGCCCGTGAAGTCCTGCATCAGCACCCGCGCCGGGCGGAACGAGATCTCGTGCTCGACCGAGCCCCTGTTGTCGACCCAGGCGGCCACCGCCTTCAGGTCGGCTTCGCGCACGGTGACGTTGTCCTCGTGCCGCAGCAGGTTCTCCA
>JAFAQA010000268.1 GCA_019246665.1 Hyphomicrobiales bacterium | reverse complement strand
TGAGCCATAGACGGGCGTGTCATTCTCGAAAGGCGGCTCGATCGAAGGTTCGCGTTTGGCCGTATCAGACATCTCTGCAACCTCGTTGCGACGAAACCCGCCGATTTTCACGTGCGATCCTCAGATCAGCTTTCCCATCACCACGGCGGTGTCCGCCATGCGATTGGAGAAGCCCCATTCATTGTCGTACCAGGAAAGCACGCGGACAAAGCTCCCATCGATCACCTTTGTCTGGTCGAGATGAAAGGTCGCGGAATGCGGGTCGTGATTGAAGTCCGACGAGACATTGGGTGCCGCCGTGATGGCGAGTACCCCCTTCATCTCCTGCTCCGACGCCCTTTTCATGGCGGAGTTCACCTCCTCGGCCGAAGTCTTGCGCGAGGCGACGACCTTCAGGTCGATCAGGGAAACATTGGGCGTCGGCACTCGAATGGCGCTGCCGTCGAGCTTGCCTCGGAGCTCGGGAAGGACGAGGCCGAGCGCCTTGGCGGCACCCGTCGTCGTGGGTATCTGGGAAAGCGCGGCGGCGCGAGCGCGGTAGAGATCCTTGTGCATCGTGTCGAGTGTCGGCTGATCCCCGGTATAAGAGTGCACGGTCGTCATGTAGCCGCGCTCGATGCCGACGGTGTCGTTCAACACCTTGGCGACTGGCGCCAGGCAATTTGTGGTGCAGGAGCCGTTGGAGACAACGAGGTGATCCCCCTGCAGCTTCTCATGGTTGACCCCGAAGACAACCGTGAAGTCCGCGCTCTCGCCGGGCGCCGAGATCAGCACGCGCCTGGCGCCGGCTTCGAGATGCGCCATGGCCTTGTCTCTCGCCGTGAAAATGCCGGTGCATTCGAGCGCGATATCGACTCCGAGAGCCTTGTGGGGCAGCTCGGCGGGGTTTCTGATCGCGGTTACCTTGATCTTACCCATGCCGACATCCATGGAATCGCCGAACACCTTCACCTCGTGAGGAAAGCGGCCGTGAACCGAATCGTAACGGAGGAGGTGGGCGTTGGTTTCGACGGGACCGAGGTCGTTGATGGCGACCACCTCGATGTCCTTGCGCCCCGATTCCACGATGGCGCGCAGGATATTGCGGCCGATGCGCCCGAAACCGTTTATCGCGACCTTCACGGTCATGGATTTTGCCTCTCTCTCCGGTGTGACTACGCGAAAGCTGTGATTACCCGAAAGCGCCTTTGAGCCAAGGCGGAACTTCCGTCATCGGCGAGCCGCCAGCTTCTCGAGCGCGGCCTCGGCCACCTTCTCGGCCGTGATGCCGAAATATTTGTAGACATCCTTGTATTTGCCGCTGGCGCCGAAGCCATGCATGCCGATGAAGGCGCCATCCATGCCGATGATCGCGTCCCAACCCTGCCGAACGGCCGCTTCGACAGCGACGCGGACGGGGGCTTCGCCGATGACGCGACGGCGCGCTGCCTCATCGCGCGCGAAGAAGAGCTCGAAGCAAGGCACGGACACCACGCGCGCGCCGTGACCTTTCGCTTTGAGAAGGTCACGGGCCTCGAGCGCGAGCTCGATCTCTGAGCCAGAGGCGAACAGGCTGATCTTCGCCTCTCCCTCGGCGGGCGCGATCTCATAAGCGCCTTGAGCGCAAAGATTCTCCTTGCCGGCTTCGGTGCGCGCTGGCTTGAGGTTCTGCCGAGTGAGCGCGAGCAGAACCGGACCGTCCTTATGGCCAAGCGCGATCTGCCAGCATTCCGCGGTCTCGATGGCATCGGCTGGGCGCAGCACCAGGAGATTGGGGATGGCGCGCAATGCCGCAAGATGCTCGACGGGCTGGTGCGTGGGCCCATCTTCGCCAAGGCCTATGGAATCGTGGGTGAAGACATAGATCGCATGCGCCTGCGAGATCGCGGCGATGCGGATGGCGGGACGGCAATAATCGGAGAAGACCAGGAAGGTGCCGCCTGCCGGAATAATTCCGCCATGGAGGGCGAGGCCGTTCATTGCCGCGACCATGCCATGTTCGCGAATGCCGTAATGCATATAGCGGCCGGAGAAGTCCTGCGGCGTGATGTCCCGGAGCGGCTTCACCTTGGTGTTGTTCGAGGGCGTAAGATCCGCCGAGCCCACCACGAGTTCCGGCACGTACGGAAGGATCGCCTCCAACGTCGCCTCGCTGGATTTGCGCGTCGCGATGGTTGGTTTATCGGCAGCGAATTTGGTCTTGAGCGTTTCGAAAGCCTGTTGCAGCTCGGGGAGCGGCTTGCCGGCAAGCCGCCGCTCGAATTCGGCGCGCTTCTTGGCGTCAGCCGCCTCTAGGCGCCCTTCCCAGGCTTTGCGGGCGCCCGCCCCCTTCGTGCCGACCTTGCGCCAGGCATCGAGGATTTCCGGGGGCACCTCGAAGGGCGGCGAGGTCCACCCAAGATTCTTTTTCGCCCCTGCCGCTTCCTCGGGCCCCAGCGGCTCGCCATGGGCCTTGTTGGTGCCGGCCTTGGTTGGAGCGCCGTAGCCGATGATGGTCTTGCAGGCGATCAGCGTCGGGCGGTCCGAGCCTTGCGCGGCCGTGATGGCGCGAGCGACCGCTTCTCCGTCCAGCCCGTCGACATGCGAGGCGTTCCAGCCGCAGGCCTTGAAGCGTGCAACCTGATCGACGGAGTCCGAAAGCGATGTCGGCCCATCGATCGAGATGCTGTTGTCGTCGTAGAGGGCGATGAGTTTGTGAAGCTTGAGATGGCCAGCGAGCGCGATCGCCTCCTGTGAGATGCCTTCCATCAGATCGCCGTCCGAGCACAGCACATAGGTGCGATGGTCGACGAGGTCGTCGCCGAACTCCGCCGCGAGGATGCGCTCGGCGAGCGCGAAGCCGACGGAAGCGCCGATCCCTTGACCCAGCGGGCCCGTGGTCGTCTCCACGCCGGCGAGCGTATGTCCATGTTCGGGATGGCCCGGCGTTTTCGAGCCGACTTGGCGGAAATGCTTCAGGTCCTCCATCGATATGTCGGGGTAGCCCGTCAGATAGAACAGCGAGTAGAGCAGCATCGAGCCATGGCCAGCGGACAGAATGAATCGATCCCGGTCCGGCCAA
>JAFAQA010000502.1 GCA_019246665.1 Hyphomicrobiales bacterium | reverse complement strand
TGCCCTCGCGAACCTTGAGGTGCCTTTGCCTCCCGTCGCCGGCCCGCGCCTCGTTCCCTTGCCGCCCAGGCGGCCCGTCGATACGGGCGCGAGCACGGCGCTTTCCGTTGAGGCTCCACTGGCTTCTCCGCTTCGTCCGAACAAGGAGGCTGTTCGTGTTCCTCCCGCGGACACAAGGCAGCGTTCCACGGTCGCGTCGGAGCCCTCGATCAGCGCTCCACAGGCGGTCAGCGCTCCACAGGCGGTCAATGCTCCGTCAGCCGGAAGTCCTCCGGCACCGGATGATCGCAATCCGATCCAAAAGTTCTTTTCGGCGCTGAATCAGGCAACCAGCTCCGCATTCGGCTCGCGCGGCGAGGGCCAGGGCGGCTTGGCGGGGTTCGGTGCCCGCACGGCTCTCTACGATATTCGAGCGCATGTGGTTTACCTGCCCAATGGAGAGAAACTCGAAGCTCACTCAGGCCTCGGCAGCCGGTTCGATGATCCGCGCTACGTCAATGAGAAGAATCGTGGCGCGACCCCGCCCCACCTCTACGAACTCGAGCTGAGGCGGGATTTATTTCACGGCGTTCCCGCGTTGCGCCTCAACCCGGTCGGCGGCGGCAATATGTTTGGCCGCGACGGCATCCTGGCACACAGCTATATGCTTGGACCTCGCGGTGACTCGAATGGATGTATATCTTTCCGCGATTACCCCAAATTTCTGCGCGCCTTCCAAAATGGCGAGATTTCCAAGATTGCCGTCGTTCCTCACGTCGGTTCCGATCTCTACAGCGTGGCCTCGAGCCACAATTGAGGGACACTTAAGGCACTCGGCCGCCCGTTCATGGGTCCGCAATGATGCGAGGGCTGCGTTTTCGGTGGCGGGTGCTGGTGGCTGATCAGGCGATTCTCGCCGGCATCACAAAAGTATTTGCCAATTTCTTCGCATGCCCTAGCTGAAGCGCATAGCCGGAGAACAGCTCCATGCGTTTAGTGATCGCCTTGCTGGTCATCATCTATCTTGTCGGGATCGGGGTCGAACTGTCGCCGACGATTCAGACGAAATGGAACACCGCTTCCGCCGCCGATCTCGTCGCGAGCATCATCCAGGAGCTGCCTGACGCGATGGCCTGGCCCGCGAGGCTTGCTCGCCGCATGACGGATCATTCCGACCATATCTGACGCAAGGTGATCTCCCGGTCAGCGCGAAATTGCGGAAATCATAACCTGTGGCTATCGCTTGCGCGGGTGAAGCGCGATGCGCGGAACCTGGTCGCCATTAAGCGCCTTGAGCGCCTGATACACAGTCCAATCGCGCAAGATCCTCGCCATGTCTGCCTCGAGCCGTTGCTCCACCATGCGCATCGCGCTCTCCCTGTCACCACACCGGCCGCACTCCATGGCGTTGATCGAAGCGCTGTAACTCGCCGGCTCGTTTCCCGAGGCCGGCTTGAGCACGACCGAGCAGCGAAAAGCACCGCCGATTTCGAGCGAGTAGCCTTCACCGCGTCCCCAACCCCAACGGCTCCATTTGGCTCGCGTGCGCATATCTCTCCTGTCCAACGCGCAGTTGCGTTCACAGTTTGTTCTGACTGAGGCGGCGAGTCAAATCGCGAGACTGAAATGGACCGCGTCGAGCGTGCCGCGACTTTGATGGCAGAGTTAGGATGAGAGAACCGGCGCGTCTCGAACGCGCCGGTGGTCTTTTCACTCGCCGGAGCCGGCCTTGTCGGCCCCGAAGGCAGTGTCTCGGCCCTGCGAATGTCCTCAGAGGAGCCCGTGCTGCTTGAGGATCTCTGGAGCGTTGTTCTTGTCGATAAGCATCGTCGGCAACGTGATCACCGGCTCGATCTTCTCTCCATTCAGGAGCTTAACGGCTTGCCGCAGGCCCTCAGCGCCAGGGGTGGCGTAGAGGAAGGTCGCGGTGAGCTGACCTTTGTTGACCCAGGTGACGCCTTCATCCGGCAGGCCATCGATGCCGAGGATGAATTTGATGTCCTTGTCGCGTCCGGCGTCTTTTGCCGCGAGGTAAGCTCCATAGGCCATCGGATCGTTGTGCCCGTAGATGAGATCAATCTTCTCGTTATTGCGCAGTGCGGTCGTCATGATGTTGTAGGCTTGATCCTGCTTCCAATCGCCTGATTGGTTGTTGAGGAGATATTTGATGCCCGGCTCCTTGTCCGTGAAAAGATGGAAGCCGTCATGACGATCATGGGCCGGTTGCGTACCCATGCCGCCCCAGATCTCGACAACATTGCCCTGCGCCTTGCCCGGGCCGCCGAGCAGCTTGACGGCATATTCGCCGGCCGCGCGGCCGATTAGCGCGTTGTCGCCGCCGATGAATTGCGTGATCCGTTTCGTGTCGACATTGCGGTCGAGAACAATCACGGGAATTTTGGCATCGATGGCCTTTTCAACCACGCCGGTGAGCCCCGCCGACTCCTTTGGCGAAATGAGCAGGACGTTGATTTGTTGAACGATCAGGTTCTCGCAATCCGCGACCTGCTTTTCAGTCTTGTCCTGACCATCGGTGATGACGAGATCGACCTCCGGGTGCTTCTTGGCTTCCGCCTCGATGTCCTTGTTGAACTGTACGCGCCATGGTTCGAGCGTGGTGCATTGGCTGAATCCGACCTTCCATTTTCCCGCGCTCCTCGCCGGTGTCCAGCCGATCGGCAGATAGACGACCATTGCTGTTCCGGCGATGCTGGCGGAGAGCTTGAGAAATTCACGACGCTTCATCGAAGTCCTCCCTTGCGGCTGCGAGCGTTTCCAGGCTCCTTGGGCGGCCATTCTCGGCCGATCTCGTTGGCCCTGGCGCGGCGAGGAGCGCTTTGCGCCTCCAGCCCGTCAAGAACGGCCCGAGATTCTGCTCCTGCACGAGCACCGTGCAGACGATGATCAAGCCCTTCATTACCAATTGAACATTGGAGTCGATGTTCTGAAGCTGGAGAATGTCGGAAAGCAGGCCGAAAATCAGAACACCGACGAAGGTCCCCGCGAGACCGCCACGACCGCCCATAAGGCTCGTGCCGCCGATGACTACCGCCGCAATCGCGTCGAGCTCGAGACCCGAGCCGGCGTCCGGCTTGCCTTGACGATACTGCGCCACGAAGAGAACGCCAGCCACTCCCGCGAGCATCCCCGAGAGAAGGTAGGCGGTGAATTGAACCTGAAAAACCTTGATGCCGGAAAGCCTCGCCGCTTCGATATTGCCACCGATCGCGTAGACATAGCGCCCGAAAGCGGTGAAGCGCAGGATCGCACCAAAGATGATGATTGCTGCAAGGAAGAACACGCTCGGCATCGGCACGACGCCGCCGAGCATCGAGCGCAAGTCCTCGAAGCTTTCGACGGCGTTCGTTCCGGTGTAGACGGCGACCACCGCATTGTCTTGTCCCGCCGTGAGGCGGCCGATTCCGAGCGCCGCCACCATCATTGCGAGCGTGGCGATGAAAGGCTGGAGGCGTCCGGCGACAATGAGAGCGCCGTTGATCGCGCCAAGCAGCAAGGCAACGCAAGGCGTTACGAGAAGGACCCCGAGCACGCCGAACTTCGTCGCTACCTGGCTTGCCGAAAAGAAAGTGATCGGTATCGATACTATCGCTGCGAGGAGAAGCGGGATCCAGAGGCGATGCGCGCGGTCGAGGACGATTTCGCGGCGTTGACCGGCGACGGCTTCGCGCTCACGGGCAAGACTTTTGAAGATGAAGCGGGCGAGAAACGCGGCGGCGGCGAAGCTCACCAGGCCCGCTGCGGGAACGCCCATGAAGGAAGCCGCGGTCCAGCCCGATTTCGTGAGCAGCATGGCACAGATGATCGTCGAAAATCCCATCACGGATCCGACCGAAAGGTCGATCCCGCCGAGAAGGATGACGATCGTCATCCCGGTCGCCACAAGCCCCGTAATGGACACTTGGCGAAGCACGTCGGTGAGGTTCGGATAGGAAAGGAAGATGTTCCGGCCGGATGAGGTATGCGGAGAGGTGAGGGCGCCGATCAGGCAGATGCTCGCAAGCCCCCAATAGAGCTTGGTGCGAGAAAGGGCGCGCAGGGCCATCATGGCGAGGCTCCCGCGCGTTTCACGAGGGCGCTCGGCGCTGCCAGGTGCATGACGGCTTCTTCGCTCGCTTGCGCGCGGGAAAGCATGCCGGTCTGCCTTCCCTCACACATCACGAGAATGCGGTCGCAAAGCAGCAGGAGTTCGGGAAGCTCGGACGTGACGAGAAGGATGCCGAGCCCTTCTACCGCGAGGTTGAAGACGAGCTCATAGATTTCCTGCTTCGCGCCGACGTCGATCCCGCGTGTCGGCTCGTCGAGCAGGAGAATGCGGGGGCGGGTCGCGAGCCATTTGCCGATAACCGTCTTTTGCTGGTTGCCGCCCGACAATGTCGAGACGGTCTGCTCGATCCCGCTGCAGCGCACCGAAAGCCGCGCGACTACCTCCCTGGCCAGCTTCTCTTCGCGCGTAAAAGACCGCAGGCCGAAGCGCGACAAAGCACCGACGGAAGGCAACGCGACGTTGTCGCGAATTGATGCGTGCAAATGAAGCCCACGCGCCTTGCGATCCTCGCTCACCAGGGCAACTCCGAAACGATAAGCGTCGACCGGAGACTGGATCGAGACCGGCGCGCCTTCGATCAAAATCTCGCCGCCGCGCCAGCCGCGACTGGCCCCGAATATCGTTTCGAGTATTTCCGTCCGCCCTGAGCCGAGCAAGCCGCCGATCCCAAGAATTTCTCCGGGCCGCAAATCAAAGCTGACGCCGTGCAAAGCTCGCCGCCAACTTGTTCCGCGTATGACGTCGAGGGTCAAATCCCGGACCGACAAGACAGGGCGGGCGGCTCCCGGGTCACGGCCACGCCGATGGACGACCGCTTCTCGACCCACCATGGCTTTGATGATGGCATTCGCGGAAAGCGTTTCGATGGGAGCCGTCAAAACGCGTTTGCCGTCGCGCAGCACCGTCACGCGCTCAGCCAAGGCGAGAACTTCATCGATCCGATGCGACGTGTAGATGATCGCGACATCGGTATGGGCAAGCTGCCGCACGACCTTGAAAAGGGTCTCGCATTCCGAAGCCGAAAGCGCCGAGGTCGGCTCGTCCATGATCAGGATGCGGGCGTCTAGCGAAAGCGCCTTGGCGATCTCCACCAGTTGTTGTTCGCCCACGCGCAATTGGCCAACGCGCATGTCGGGGTCGAGCACGATGCCGAGCCGTCGCAACAGCGCCGCCGCTGTTTTGGCGATGCGCCGCCGATCGATGGCAAGGCCGCCGATGAGGGGTTCGCGCCCCAGAAATATATTTTCAGCCGCGGTCAGCTCAGGAACGAGGTTGAGCTCCTGATGAATGATGGCGATGCCGGCCCTCTCCGCGTCGCGCACGCCCGCGAAGCGCATGGGTCGACCCATGATGAAAACCTCACCCTCGTAGCCGGTGTGCACGCCGGCAATAATTTTCATCAGGGTGGATTTGCCAGCCCCATTCTCCCCCATCAACGCGTGAATCTCACCGCGTTTCAGCTCAAAATCGACTTGGCGGAGGGCAAGAACGCCCTCAAATGACTTCGAAATGCCTTTGGCCATCACGGCGATGCTGGCGGAAGGTTCGCCGGACGGCTGGCGGATGCCGTCATTCATCCGATCACCATGTGACAAGCGCAAGCCGGCGAGGGGCGCAACCGTGACCATTCAGCCGTTTTATCATCGTGACGTTCATTCTGTACTTGATCACGATGAATAACCAAGCACCTCATGCGAACTTTGTCTTGCTGGCACAGCCTAAATGATGCTGGTGATGACGATGGCGTGATAAGTGTCGCAAAGCGACGCGCATGTTTCAATTGACGGACCTTAGCCCGACGCTTTTCTTTGTTACGGAGCTAACCGATATAGGAAAGGGACTTTGCTAAAGACCATCATGCGCAAGGCGAGGCTCACACTTCTCTTTGGCATTTGTCTCGCTGCGATGGCGGGGATCCCGACATTTTCCGAAACGCCGAAGATCAACACCATATTGCAATCCTTCGACTCTGCAGTCTGGAGGTTTCAGCTCGCGGAGATCGTCGGAACCCTGCTTGCGATCGAGCGCGACGGCGTCGAACCTTGCGCATTCAAGATCGACGACGCGAGGGCGAGGGAGCTGAGTGTCTGGCTCGAGCGGCCTTCACCTGAAGTCGCGGACACGTCTGCGTACGTGACCCGTCGTGATCAAGTGGAAAGGATCATGGGGGCTCTGCTCAAGCTCAACCCGAGCGCTGTCTGCGATGCTGCAGGACAGAAACTCCCCGCCTCATTGGAAGGCGTTCTGCATCGATAGCGTTTCGGAGCAGCGATGCGTGTGCGTATGTGCTGCATTGGCGCAACACGGTGCTCCGTCTCTGGATCGTGACTTCCGCGGTTCGGTGATGTTAAGTCTGAGCTGCAGTGCGCGTAAATGGCTGCGTTGCGCCTCGGCCGCCGGCTCCCCGCCCTCACATCGGCCGAGGCGCTCCCCTTCAATCGTAATCCCTTTCTTCGATCGCTTCCTCGTTGGCGCCGTGCTCGGGTGCTGAAAACCTCAGCCGCCCAGAAAAGGCGAATCAGGGCCGCGCCTCGAGGATCGTGTTGAAGGGCATCTCGCTCGCTTTGCGAAAGCGCGTGAACCCGGCCTCAGCCACCACATGTCGCAGCTGGCGTTCTCCTGCTTGCGCTCTGAGCCCCTGGCGACTTCCCGGGACAAGGAAGCCCCGGCGCCAATATTTCGGCTTTCGCAAGCGCTCGTCATCTGGATTTCGAGGGGCATCGCCGAATACATGGTGGCACAGGCCAGCAACGCGGCGCGAAGATTTCGTCTGGCAAATCGGAGCCGTAATCGCTTGACTTCAATTTCCTAATTCGAAAGGCTTTGATGTCGGCCACTTCACATTGGGACCGCGCGCGGCGGGGACCAACGTCCGAGAGCTTCTAGAATTTTGGCTTTTCCTCAAGACGAGCACATTCAGGGAGGTGAGCATGCTTAGCGGTCCACGTCGATTCGGGAGTCTTGCTCGCATTCTCGCACTCGCCGTTGTCGGCATCGCGCTCGCCAGTCCGATGTCGCGCACGGCCGAAGCCCAGGACAAGAAGCTCGTGATTCTCGGATCTTTGCCAGGGCTGAAATTCCCATTCTTCGTTCACATGCTGAAACAAATCGAGGCGGAGGGGAAAAAGCTCGGCGTCGACATCATCGAGGGCGACGGGCAGGTGTCTTCGACCAAGCAGACCGCCGATGTCGAGGCAGCCATCACACGCAAAGTCGATGGCATTGTCATCAGCCCGAACGAGGTTGACGCCATGGCGCCGGCTTTACAGGAGGCGGTCGATGCAAAGATTCCGGTGATGACCATCGATCGCCGAGTCGACAAGGTGCCCGGCCTGCTCGGCCATGTGGGTGCCGACAATACCAAGGGCGGCGAGGCACAGGCGCAATTGATCCTGAAACTGTTCCCGAACGGCGCCACGGTCATGAACCTGCAGGGGCAGCCCGGTGCCGGCCCCGCCATCGACCGTAACAAGGGCCTTCATAACGTGCTCGATCCGGTGAAGGACAAATACAAGATCGTATTTGAGCAAACCGCCGAATTCGATCGGGTGAAGGGTCTCTCGGTCACGGAAGCTGCGCTGGCCGGCATGAAGTCTCCGCCGGACGTCATCGTCGCCGCGAATGATGATATGATTCTCGGCGCCATGGAAGCGGTTAAGGCCCGCAATCTCTCGGGCAAGATCGCCCTGATCGGGTTCGATGCCCTGCCGGAAGCGCTCAGCCGGGTGAAGGACGGCAGCCTCACCGCGACGATTGAACAATTTCCCGGTTTGCAGAGTTCCAAGGCGCTGGACAAGCTGGTGGAGTACCTGCGCAAGGGCACCAAACCCGACCCGAAGATCGAGCTTCTGACTCCGATCGCCATCACCAAGGACAACATCGACAAGGCGGAGCGTCTGAGCGAGATCAAATAGGCGTAGTCACCAGTGGATAGCTCAATTCCCAGAACCGGGTGTTTACGTCTTGATCTCAGGATGCGTGATTGGCGATGAGCGGGCCGCTCCTTCGCATGGAGCACATTACAAAGCGCTTTCCCGGCGTGCTGGCGCTCGATGATGCCTTCTTCGAGGTGGAGCCCGGTGAGGCTCACGGGTTGCTTGGCGAGAACGGGGCGGGCAAATCCACGCTCCTCAAGATTCTTTCCGGTGCCTATCAACCCGACATTGGCTCGATCGAGTTCGGCGGCGAGGCCGTGACGCTGGAATCCCCCCTTGCGGCCCAGCGCAAGGGTATCGCCACCATCTATCAGGAATTCAATCTGATCCCGACCATGACGGTTGCCGAGAACATGTTTCTCGGGCGCGAACCAGGCTACGGCCGGTTCATCTCCTGGAAGCGGATGCGCGAACAGACCATGGAACAATTGAGCCGCCTCCGCCTCCAAATCGATCCGATGGCGCTGGTGAGCGACCTCTCGGTCGGCGAGCAGCAGATGATCGAGATCGCGCGGGCGCTTTCGATGGAATCCCGCCTCATCATCATGGACGAACCAACATCGGCGCTTAACGAACAGGAAGTGCGTCGCCTTTTCCATATCGTCGATGATCTTAAGAAGCGTGGCCTCGGCATCATCTTCGTCACTCACCGCTTGCAGGAGGTCATGGAGACCTGCGACCGTGTGACGGTGCTACGCGATGGTCGGCGCGTTGGCGGGGGCGAGGTCGCAAGACTGAGCGTCGACGATCTCATCAAGATGATGGTCGGACGCTCCTCGACACAGCTATTCACGCGGCTCGCGGCTCAGCGCGCGCCCGGGCCCGTGGTGATGAAGGTCGAAGGCTTGGCTCGCGATCGTGATCCTGCCAACCCTTACGCTACTCTTCTCAAGAACATCAACCTCGAGGTGCGCGCTGGGGAGATCCTCGGGCTCGCCGGATTGATGGGAGCAGGCCGCACAGAGCTCGCGCGTTCAATCTTCGGCGCCGATCCGCGTGAGCGCGGCCGCATCGAAATCGGAGGCGAGCCCGTCACCATCCGCTCGCCAACCGACGCCATTCGCCATGGCATCGGTCTTGTTCCGGAGGACCGCAAACAACAGGCACTCTTCCTCGAGCTTGCGGTGCGGCACAACCTCGCGATCTCAAGTCTACGAAAGTTGAGCTTCGCCGGCTGGTTCGTCAGTGACGCCGCCGAGCTGGAGCTGGTCGAACGCTACCGCAAGCTGCTCGACATCCGCATGACCTCAGCTGAGGTGAAGATCGCGGACCTCTCAGGCGGCAACCAACAAAAGGTCGTGCTTGCCCGCTGGCTCGCCTTGCAGCCCAAGGTACTGATCGTGGATGAACCAACGCGCGGTATCGATGTGGCGGCCAAGGCCGAAGTCCACCAGCAACTTGACCTGATGGCGCGCGCCGGCATCGCCATCATCGCGATCTCGTCGGAACTGCCAGAAATCCTGGCGATCAGTGACCGCATCGTGACCATGCGGGAGGGCCGGATCACCGGAAGCGTGCCGGGTGATCGAGCGACGGAGGAGGGCTTGATGGACTTGATGGCCGTCGAGACAACGATACTTGGAGAGCCCAGAAGCCAGGTCGGCGTGAGCGAGCCCAGGTTATGACGCAAGCGACCGCCGCGCGCCAGCCGAACAGAGAGCAGCGCAGCGGCTTTCCGTCCATCTTGGCGATGCTGAGCCGCTATGCGCCTGCCGTCTGCCTCGTCTTGCTGATGATCGTTTTTGCGATCCTCGAGCCGAGCTTCCTTTCGCCGCTCAATCTCTTCAACGTCATGCGGCAAATCTCGATCGAGGGACTGATTGCCATCGGCATGACCTTTGTCATCCTCACAGCCGGAATCGATCTTTCGGTAGGATCACTAGTCGCCGTCGCCGGCCTCGCCGCGGCCATCCTTGCCAAGGGCAGCACCGCGAGCTCGTTTTCGCTGAGCACGTCCGAGGCGCAGGGCTATGGCTGGTTTGCCGCCATGCTGGGCGCCATAGCGGTCGGCATGATCGGCGGCGCGATCCAGGGGACCGCGATCACCATGCTCAAGGTGCCTCCCTTCGTGGTGACGCTCGGCGGGCTTTCGGTCTTCAGGGGCTTGGCGCTGATGATCTCTGCCTCGGGCCCGATCAGCGGCTTCGACGAGTCGTATCGATGGTGGGGGCAAGGCCGTATCGGCCCCGTGCCGATCCCGGTGATCATCTTTCTGGCGTTCGCAGCCATCGCGTTCGTCGTGCTGCGCTATACACGCTATGGGCGCCAGATCTATGCGGTGGGCGGCAACCGCGAGGCCGCGCGGCTTTCGGGCGTCAATGTAAGGCGCGTCCTGTTTTCGGTCTATGTGATAATCGGCTTCCTCTCGGGACTTGCCGGGTTTGTCTTGTCGGCGCGCCTTAATTCGTCGGAGGCGGTGGCGGGTATCGGCTATGAGCTCAACGTAATTGCCTCGGTGGTGATCGGCGGAACCAGCCTGTTCGGCGGCGTCGGCAGCATTTTCGGCACGGTGATCGGCTCGATCCTGATAGGAGTTTTGATCAACGGCCTGGTTCTCCTGAACGTGAACCCGTACGTCCAGCAGATCACCATCGGCCTCATTCTGGTGGCCGTGGTCGCCTTCGATCAATTCGCAAAGGCGCGCCGCCTCAAGTAAGGTGATCATTCTTTCAGACGCTAAAAGCGGATGACTTAAGTAGAGCAGGTTGCCCGCACGCGCGTGGCCTTCATCTGAAACCACGACGCGGTTTCTTTTGAGTTTTCCGTTGTTTCGCCAGATTTTCCAGGCGATCGCCGAGGCGATTAAGTTCCCATCGCCGTGCCAGGGCGGCGGCCTTGTCCCAGGTGGGTGTCTGACTTCTGAGCGGCGGCACGGGCGCCGATTTGTCCATTGTCGCAATCGAGCGATAGAGGCGCAGCTTTTCGGCTTGCATTGTAAAGCGACCGTCCCGCAGCGCGCTCTCGAGACTTCCATATCTGCGCAGCAGGGTGGCGGCACCCTTGGCTCCTACGCCTCTTGCTCCCGGCAGCTTGTCTGAGGCATCTCCTCGTAGAGCAATGAAGTCGGGAACCTGGCAGGGATCAACCCCGTACCGCTCACGGACTTGCGCAGGCCCGATGCGAGCAATCTCACCGCCGCCCGAGGGCTGAAGAATCGTGGTTTTTTTGGAGGCAAGCTGAAAGCTATCGCGGTCGCCCGTCGCAACGAGGACTCGGCCGCCCCGACGTTCTTCTCGGGCGGCTGCGGCCGCGAGCAGATCATCCGCCTCGTAGCCTGGAGCCTTGGCGAAAGCGAAGCCGCACGCGGTGACAAATTGAGGCAGCACCCCAAGCTGCTCGAGGAGCTCAGGATCAAAATGACGTCCTGCCTGGTAATCGGCGAACGCTCGGTGTCGATAGGTCGGAGACTCGAGCGTATCCCACGCCACAACTACGGCTCGCGGGCATTCGTCTTCGTAAAGGCGCAACAGAAAGTTTGCAAAGCCGATGATCGCTCCAGCGCCTTTGTTATCTCGGCGCCGGATCGTTTTCGGGAGTGCGTGATAGGCTCGATGGGCAAAAGAATCGCCATCGACCACGAGCAAGGGTCGGCTCACGATTGGCTCTTGCGGCAATAGCTGGCGCACCGGCTCAATGCTTCACCTGATTCTTCGGAATGTCGAACTTGCTCCTCGTCAATTCCCTCAGAGCCGGTTCATGCCATGATCGCTTGCCTGGCTTGTAGCTCCATTGCTCACCCTCTGCGATCGGCTCGCATCGGGTCGCCTCTCTTCTTGTCAACAGACCATGATCTGTTTGGTAATGCGCGAGAACCCGCGATTGCCGCAAGGCCGGTCTCGTGGCCAAGCGTCAGCAAAGGAACATGAAACTCACCTAAGCCCCTGACGGCTCGCCTGTCGTGATCGCGGCCATTATCATCCAGGGGAGAACGATGGGCCGGTTCTCTCGTGCATGGCTGCGTCCACGGCAATGAATATTGCGGCACCTACATCATCCATGACTTCCTGCGCAATCCATGACTTCCTGCGCATCGTCGACTACCAGAAGCTCGCCGGAACGGTTGGGAAGTCCAGAATCTAAGAACGGGAAACTTGATGGGGCCGCTGCATACCGCACAGATTAGCGGGCACCGACACGCGCCACGCCTGACTGTCGATCGCATTCTGCATCCGCGTTCCATCGCTGTCCTGGGAGCCTCGGACAATCCCGCGAAATTCGGTGGACGGATCACAAGCTTTCTTGTCAAGCATGGTTATGCAGGCGAGCTTTTTCCCGTCAGTCGACGCCAGCGGGAAGTCCTCGGTCGCAAGGCCTACAGAGATATGGGTGCGTTGCCATCGTCACCTGACGTCGCCATACTCGCGGTGCCCGGACATACGTTGCAGAGCGCGCTCGAAGAAGCGGAAGCTGCGGGCGTCGGGTGCTGCGTTATCATTTCAACCGGCTTCGCGGAAGCTGATGGCAAGGGAGCCGAACGCCAGGCCGCGATTGTGGAAATCTCCGCGCGCAGCGGCATGCGCATACTCGGCCCAAACTGCATGGGTCTGATCGTGCCGCATCACCGGATGGCACTATGCTCATCGGTCGTGCTCAACACGGATTCGCTGGCGGATGGTTCCATTGGCCTCGTCAGTCAAAGCGGCGCCTTGATGGTATCAATGCTCGACCGCGCAAAGGCGGACGGGATTGGGTTGCGCTACGGGATTTCCTGCGGCAACCAAAGCGATCTCGAGATCTGCGACTTCCTCGATCACATGATCGAAGAGCAAGAGACGACCGCGATCTGCGCTTATGTCGAGGGCTTTGTCGATCCCGATCGCTTTCGACGCTCCGCCATTGCGTGCCGCCGGACCGGCAAGCCTCTGCTGGTCCTCAAGACAGGGCGCACTCCGGCCGGTGTCGTCGCTGCCCAATCCCACACTGCTAGTCTTGCGGGGTCTTTCGAAGCTTTCGCCGCCATCTGCCGCGAACAGGGCGTGCTCCTTCCGAAGAGCACGGACGACATGATTTGGGCCGCCCATCTGCTTACGCGGCATCCTGGTCATCGCTCGGTCCATGGTGTCGCTGTTCTTTCGTCCTCGGGAGGTAGCGCGGGAATAGCCAGTGACCGCCTGAGTGAAGAAGGCCTGAGCCTCGCGCAGCTCGAGCCGAGCACGGTCGACAAGCTCGAGACCATGTTGTTGACGCCGCAAGCACGAAACCCTGTCGATCTCGGTGGGCGCAAGGTTCCCGAGAACGTTGAAATCGGAATCGATGCGACCAACGCGCTCATGGCGGATCCCAATGTGGGCTATGGGCTCGTGGTGCTCGCCTCCATGCCCTCCTACACGCAACGAGGCATCGAGATCGTGAATGCGGCGCTCGCTTCCGGAAAGCCCGTCCTCACTGCCCTCACCGTCGGGGCGCTCGCCAATGATGCGAGGCGCGAGCTGCGCGGTCAGAGCAGCTTCTATTTCGACGGTTTCGAGGACGCATTGCGGGTGCTCTTGCTGCTTGCGGAATTTGATCGCCAGCCTGGCCTGATCGAGGTGGAGGCAAAGAGGCCGGCGGATCTGCCGAGCGGGCCTGATTTCGGACATATCGCGGCGGGGGTGCAGACCGAGACCGAGGTAAAGGCTCTGCTTGCGCTTTATGGAGTACCCACCGCCAAGGAGATCTTCGCAAAGACGCCGCAAGCCGTCGGGAACGCGGCAGAGATGCTCGGATTTCCAATTGTTTTGAAGGCCTCCTCCCGAGACGTCGTGCACAAAAGCGATGTCGGGGCCGTGAGACTCGGGATCACCGATCGGCAGGAAGCTATCGAGGTGGCGAGTGAGATGCTGGTGCGCCTGGAAAGTCAGCGGCCGGCGCCGCAGCTTGCGGGCTTCTCAGTGCAGCAGATGGTGCGTGGCGAGGCGGAAGTGATTGTCGGCGTGAGACGAGATCCACAGTTCGGCCCTCTCGTGATTGTCGGCCTCGGCGGAACCGCGGTCGAGATCATCGGCGATGTCGCGGTCGCGAGCGCGCCCGTGAGCCGGAGCCATGTACGCAAGATGATCGACAGCCTCGCGACTGCCGATCTGTTCAAGGGAGTGCGCGGCAGGTTGCCGCTCGATATCGACGCAATCACGTTCATTGTCGAGCGAATCAGCTGGCTGGCACATGATCTCGGCTCGCGCCTCGTCGATCTTGAAGTGAACCCGCTCATCGTGCGCGCCGAAGGCCAAGGGGCGGTCGCTGTCGATGGCCGCGCGAACATTGAAATCGCATAAGCCGTGACCGGACGCGATAGCGTGCCCCGGAGCTCTGCCTCATCCTTGTCAGTGCGCGAGGAGCCACCAGCCCCCAGGAGGCGATATGAGAAAAGTCATCGACCTTGAATGCGATCTGCCTCCGGACGAGAAAGGGAATCCGCGCAAGATCCCGGGGGCGGAGCATCCTCCGGGCCATGGTGCTCCCGAAAAGCTTGCCTCGCCGCCCGGTTATGGCTTTGCAAATTACGAGAACATTTTCCGCAGCCGCGCGGCGGCCCCGGATCCCTCACATCCCAAGGGGGAATCAATCGATAGCGTTGTCGCTCGCATGAAGAAGGCGAACATCGTGCGTGGTGTTGTCGGACGTATCCCCAACGCTGACCTCGTCACCATGGTGAAGCAGCATCCCGACAGCTTCATCTGCCTTGCGGAGTTCAGCGCCTACGATGGGATGCGGGCCGTGAGAGGCTTGCAGGACATTGTCCAGAATCATGGCATCCACGGGTTCCGCACGAGCTCGCTCTATACAATGCTGCCGGCGAGCGACCGGCGTTACTATCCGCTTTACGCAAAATGCGTGGAGCTCGACATCCCGGTACGAATCTACACGGCGATGAGCTACGCCAACGACCGTCCCTACGATCTTGGTCATCCTCGGCACCTCGATCAGATCTGCATGGATTTCCCCGAGCTTCGGGTCGTCGCCGGATTGGGTGGGTGGCCGTGGGTCAACGAGATGGTAGCCTTGCTACGCCGCCATCCCAATCTCTACTGCGACACCGCCTCCCACAGGCCTCGGCATTTTGCCACTCCGGGTTCGGGCTGGGAGATGTTTCTGCAATTCGGCAACACCTTGCTGCAGGATAAGATCATGATCGGCTTGTCGCGGCAGACTTTCGGCGGCTCCTATGAAGATCTGATCGCCGAATACGAGGCGCTTCCCTTGCGCGACAGCGTCAAGGACAAATGGTTCTATTCAAACGCGGCGCGCTTCTTCCGGATCGAATAGCGTTGGTCGGTTTCGGCTGCTTTACGTTCGTCTTGCGGGATCGGCGCCAATAACGTCAGCCATCAGAGGAGATCGTTGATGCTTCATTTTTTGCGGAACGGCCGAGGCTCCTTGCATGCACAGGGCCTCGCGCGAAGAGTAGCCGGGGCCTTGATGGCGCTCGTCCTTTCCCTGACCGCAGACCTGGCGCTTGCGGCCGATGCTGGTAAGCCCGTTCCGGGCGGGAACGCCATTCTGGCGCTCGACCCCGCCGGCGTCACGAATTTGAACACGCAGCTCACGTCGCTGACCCCCTCCTTGATGATGGCTGATCTGTGGGCAGATGGGCTCATGGCGCGCGACCGGGCGGGAGGCTTCATTCCTCATCTCGCAGCGATGTGGACGATCTCCGATGACGGGAAGACCTACACCTTCAATCTGCGCCGAGGCGTCAAATGGTCTGACGATCAGCCTTTCTCCTCGGCCGACGTCGCCTTCACCCTGACGCAGGTCGCGAAATACAACACCTACCAGACCAAGTTTCTTCCCTTGGTCGAGAGCGTCGAGACACCAGACGATGCCACCTTCGTCGTGCATCTCAAGCAGCCGGTCGCGGCCGCACTTGACCTGCTCGACAAGGACAACTTCCCCCTCATGCCGAAACATGTCTACGAGGGAGCCGAGATTCCAACCAACCCGGCGAACCGTAAGCCGATCGGCCTCGGACCCTTCAAGTTCCAATCCTGGGAGGAAGGACGCGCGCTCACTTTCGTGCGCAATCCCAATTATTGGGATCAACCAAAACCCTACCTCGACAGTGTCATTGTGGCTCTCATTCCGAATCCGCAACAGTTGCTGAATGCTCTGATCCAAGGCGAGGTCGACTGGTCGCGGCTCGACTACACCCAGGTCCAGCGTGCTCAGGACGCCAGCAAGAGCGGGAAGTTCAAAGTGGTGAAGATCGAGACCTTCGCGCCCGAACGCTCGACGATTGACTTCAACCTGCGGCGAAAGCCCTTCGACAATGTCGAGGTGCGCCGCGCTCTTTTCCGGGCCATCGACCGCAAGCGGATCAGCGCGGATGCCTATCGCGGTCTTGCCCTTCCGGCGACAAACGCGATTCCCGAGCAGTTCAAGACGCTCTTCGATCCCTCGGTCAACTATGAAGAGATATACGCCTTCGACCGCAACAAGGCCGCGTTGCTGCTCGATGCAGCGGGTTTCCCGCTGAAGAACGGCAAGCGCTTTTCGCTCGAGCTCGCCTATATCGCGACCTCCCCCTTCGACGCCGTAGCCAAGAGCGTGGCTGCTCAATGGGAAGAAGTTGGGATTGACGTCAAATTGGCGGGACTCGATTCACAGATCTGGACCGACAAGGTCTACCGCAGGAACGATTTCGACGTCTCTCTGATTTCTTTGACGGCCCGTTCGGATCCTACTTTGGGCGTCGACCGCAGCTTTGTCTGCAACGAGGCACATCTTCCCTATGTGAACCCGACGGGTTATTGCAATCCGGAGCTCGACCGCATCGCACTTCAGGCGGGATCAGTCCCCGCCGGGGAACGGCGCATGCTTTACAAACAGTATGCTGAGATCGTGTCGCGTGACCTGAACGAGCTCACCTTGACGAATGCTCCGACTTTCCACGCGGTCGCGACGAAGTTCCAAAACCTCGATGCGCTGTTCAATATCGCCTTCAACGAAGGGCCAAGCTGGGCCGATGTGTGGTTGCCGGACAACATGCGCTGAAGCCCCTATCGTGTTCCAATATTTGGCGCTCGCCTTCCAGCCCGCCTGACGAGCTCGCCCTCCAAAGATCACGCGCGCATCCGCGTTGGCAGATTCGTCGGCACGGCAGCGGTGTTCCGTCGCCGCGTCGACTCGACTTCGCGGCGTCGCGCCTTATCCTGCGCGGCGAGCACAGCGGCTCCCATGCCGCGGACGGAAACGTCGCGATCACAATGAGCAGCTCACAGATCGGTACATTCGCTCGGGCGGTTGCTTCGCTGGCCTGCGGCTTAGACGCAGCGCTCGACGCTCTCGCGCGTATGATTGCGATCGATACGTCCTTTCCACCCGGTGATGGCTACGGCATGTTTGCCGATCTCTTGGAGCGGCTCCTCGCGCCGCTTGGACTCGATTGCCGAAAAATCGTGGTGCCGCGCGAATTGTGGGACGGCGGCGATGGCTGCGCCAAAGGCGAACGCATCAATCTCGTGGCGGAACGGCGGACAGGAAAGCCGGTCTGTGGTCTCTACTTTCATATCGACACCGTTCCGCCGGCGCCGGATTGGTCGCGCCCGCCCTTTGCGCTCACTCACGAGGGACAACGCCTTTACGGGCTCGGAGCCGCCGACATGAAGGGGTCGATGGCCGCCGTGCTTCTCGCGCTGAGCGCCGCGCGAGCGAGTGGGGTGGCGCTTGCTTATGATCCGATGCTCCTGTTTTGCACGGACGAGGAGGGCGGGCTTTATCCGGGCATCCGCTACCTTGCCGAGCAAGGCCATCTCGAGGGCCATATTCTCAGCTTCAACGGCACGGCGGCGCCGCGGATCTGGGCGGGTTGCTTTGGCTCGATCAATCTCATCATCCGCGTGCACGGCCGGGCTGCTCATGCCGGCGATGCAGCAGGTGTCAATGCTCTCGAGGCGGCGCTGCCGGTGATGAATGAGCTCGTGGCGCTCAAAGCCCGCGTCGCTCGGCGCCGCTCGGCATTGCGACCCCCGCCGGGTGCGGGGCCGCTTGCGGCGCGCCTCACAATTGCTGCGGCGCATGGCGGGGTGAGCGGCGGGGCGGTCCCGTCGCGTTTTGATATCCTGGTGAACCGCAGGTATGCGCCTGAGGAAAGTTTCGAGGAGGTGGTGGACGAGATCCGGCACACGGTCGAGGCTTCTTTGGTGGAAAGCAAGGCGCGCCTCGAGATCAGGCTCGCCGGCCACCTTGCTCCCGTCACCGATCCCACTGGCCCGCATTGGCCGCGATGGCAAGCGGCGCTGTCGAAAGGCTTTGGCTGGAAGCCGGAGGAGTTCCGCGCCTGGGGCGCCACATCTTCCTCCGATTTCGGTTGGGTGCAGCGCGCCGGGAGGCAGGAGATTTTGCTCGGTGGGCTCGGCCGACCCCAACGCAATGTGCATGCCGCCGAGGAGCACACGACCGTCGAAGACGTTGTGGCGCTCGCGACGAGCGTGCTCTCCTATCTTTCTGCTGAGTTCAGGCCCGATATCATTCCCGAAACCGCACGGAGCGTTTCATGACAATGATCACACGCCGCTCGATCCTGACCGCGGCCGCTGCCGTGGCGGCGTTTCCGGGTGCAGCCTTCGCGCAAGGTACGCCCCGCAAAGGCGGCACCTTGCGTGTCTCGGTCGACCAGGCACCGGCAGTGCTGCATCCGCTGCTTACACGCGTCAATCCCGAATACATGCTGAGCGAGCTCCTCTATTCGAGCTTGACGCGGCTCGGTCCGGATATGAGCCCGCAGCCCGACCTCGCAGAGAGCTGGAGCTCGAGCCAGGACGTAAAGGAGTGGACCTTCACCTTGCGCGCCGGCCTCACATTTCATGACGGGTCGCCCTGCACCGCTACCGACGTCGCCGCAACCTTCAAGGCCATCCTTGATCCCAAGACGGCCTCGCCGGCACGCACAAATGTGGGCCCGATCGCGGAGGTGATTGCGCAGGACGATCGCAAGGTGCTGTTCAAGCTTTCCCAAGCCTATGCCGACCTTCCGACGGCGCTTGCTTACACCAATGCCAAGATCGTGCCGGCCACCTTCCAGAGCGATTTATCCAAGCTGTCGAAGACGGCCAATGGCACCGGCCCCTTCAAGCTTGTCTCGTTCGAGCCCGATCGGCAGGTCGTGGTCGCGCGCAACACCTCCTATTACGATCAGGCGCGGCCTTATCTCGATCGGGTCGAAATGGTGGTTTATCCCGATCCGACGGCCGAGGCCTCCGCACTGATCTCGGGCGATACCGACCTCATGGGTAACACCAACCCCGCCCAGTTTCCGCGGCTCGGCGATGCTCCCGGCGTGACTGCGCTACGCACGCCTTCAGGCCAGTTCTGCAATGTGAACATGGGTTGCGACGCTAAGCCCTTCAGCGATATGCGGGTGCGCGACGCACTGGCGCTCACTATCGATCGCAAAGCCATGGTTGATTTCGTGGCTCAAGGTTATGGAACACCCGGCAACGATGTGCCGATGAACCAGGCTTACCGCTTTTTCAAGGCGGAGCCCCAGAAGGCGCCGGATGTCGCCAAGGCCAAACAGCTTCTCGCCGACGCAGGATACGCGAACGGCATCGACCTCCGGCTGATCGCCTCGGACACGCCCGCGACACGCACCTCGATGGGTGTCGCGATGCGCGAGATGGCGAAAGGGGCGGGCTTTCGCATCGAGGTGGAGACGATGCCGCACGCCACATACCTGGAGCAGGTGTGGAAGAAGGGGCCGTTCTATGTCGGCTTCTACAACATGCAGGCGACAGCCGATGCCATTTTCTCGCTGCTTTACACTTCGAGCGCTGCCTGGAACGAGACGCGCTGGAACAATGCCGATTTCGACAAGCTGGTGATGGAGGCGCGCGGCACGATCGACGAGGCGAAGCGCCGCGACCTCTACGGCGAGGCGCAGGACCTGATGTATCAGCAGGTGCCCTCGATCATTCCGATCTTCTTCGATTTGTTGGCGGCGCGCCGCAACTACGTCCAGGGATATGTCTTGCATCCACGCGGCGCGGTCTTCCGCCTTGACTATGCCTGGCTCGGCGAGGGCGCGCCAAAACGGGGATAACGAAGGTGGAGCACTGGGAAAGCCGACAAGCAGGTCGGCGTGATCTTTGCGCAGCGCAGTTCAACCGGGTTGCGGACCCGTTGCCTGGATTGGACGAGAAAGAGGAAGCGCTCGAAGCGCAATCGCTTATCCGTCGCGCGAGACGCGAAAGCCGATCAGCTTACCAGTTTGCGTCATGACATTCGCTTGGCTGGCTCGCCGCTCTCTGTTTGTGCTTTACACGATGCTCGTCGTGTCGATCGTGGTGTTCGCCATCACGCAAATTCTCCCCGCCGATGCCGCTGTCACCTTGCTTGGCGAGAATGCCACGCCCGCGGCGCTCGCCGCGATCCGCGCCAGGCTTCATCTCAACGACCCAGCTTGGCTGCAATATTGGCATTGGCTTTCCACGCTTTTGCAAGGTGATTTCGGCACCTCGATGCGCACCGGCCAACCAGTCGGACCGGCCATGTTTCTCGCACTGTCGCGCTCGCTGCTCTTGGCTCTCTGCGTCATTGCTCTGATGCTCGTCATTGCATTGCCGCTTGGTGTGTTGGCGGCGCTTCGGCGCGGCGGCCCGATCGACCTCCTCGCCGGCCTCCTCTCCTATCTCGGGGTGTCGCTGCCGGAATTCGTGACCGGCACGGTGTTGCTCATCCTCTTTGCCGATCGACTGCATTGGCTCCCGGCGACAGGCTATGTGCCGCTCACCGACGACCTCGCCGAGGGGTTGCGCCATCTCGCATTGCCGGTGATGACTGTGTCCCTCATCCTCATCGCCCACGTGTCGCGCATGACCCGTTCGGAGATGATCGACGTGCTGCAATCGGATTATATCCGCGCGGCGCGGCTCAAGGGGCTGTCGGCTTCGGAGGTGCTGTTCCGGCATGCCCTGCGCAATGCGCTGTTGCCGGTGATCACCATCGCGGCGCTCGACATCGGCTATGTCTTGGGCGGCATCATCGTCGTCGAGGAGATCTTCGCGCTGCCTGGTATTGGCCGGGCGCTGATCGTCGCCATCGAGACGCGTGACCTGCCGGCAATCCAGGCCGGTGCACTGATCATGGCCGGCACATACGCCCTCGCCAATTTCGCGGCCGATATCGCTTATGCGCTTCTCGACAAGCGCATCCGCTATGACTGAGATCGTCCGGCGTTTGCTGCGTACTCCACAGGGCGCGCTTGGCGCCTGCCTCGTGTTGGCACTGGCAGTTGTCTGCGTCCTCGGCCCTGCGATCGCGCCCGCCGATCCGGAAGCGATGAACGTGCTCGGCCGATTCAAGCCGCCGGGTCCGCATTTCCTTCTCGGCAGCGACGATTTCGGCCGAGACACGCTGAGCCGGCTCGTGGTCGGCGCGCGCGGCACCCTTCCCTTGGCGCTCGCGGCAACCTTGCTCGGAACCCTGGCGGGTGCGGTCATTGGAACGCTCTCGGCTTATCTGGGTGGGCGTTGGGATGAGGCCATCATGCGCACTACCGACGCGGTGCTGGCGATCCCCGGCCTTTTGCTCGCGTTGCTCGTCGCCAATACGCTCGGCAAGGGCGGTTTTAACGCCATGCTGGCGATTGCGGTCGCCTTCGCGCCCGGCATGGCGCGGGTGACGCGATCGGTTGCACTCACTGTCCGCCGGCAGGATTATGTCAGCGCAGC
>JAFAQA010000475.1 GCA_019246665.1 Hyphomicrobiales bacterium | reverse complement strand
TGCTGCCGGAGCGCGGTCTCTCGTCTTCGGCAGTCACCTTGCCCAGGCGCAACTCGGCCTCCTGGCGGATGAGATCGGTGAGTTCCGGGCGGCTTGCGGCGAGCGCGCGGAAATCGGCGATGTCGAGAGCAAGGAGCTGCGTCACCTTCGTGGTGATCACGGTGGCGTTGCGTGGCGCACCGGTCAATATGGCGATCTCGCCGAAAAAGGCGCCAGGGCCGAGCCGAACCGGCTTCGGCTCGATCAGAATCTCGACTTCACCATCGACGATGAAATACATGCAATCGCCGGGCTGTCCTCGCCTCGTCACGACCGAGCGCGCCGGAAAATCGCGCGGGCGCAGCAGAGAGGCGACATCGGCAATGGTCGCCGCGCCGGCGTTCTCGAAAAAGGAAACCTTCGAGATCATATCCCAGCTGCGCAGGAACTCGGTCCGCTTCAGCTCGGCCGCGAAGCCCGTGGCAAGAATACCAGCGAGAAGACTGATGGTCCCGAGGCCGCCGATCATCACGCCGCCCCCGACCATTCGTCCCAGCAACGTCACTGGCGCCATGTCTCCGTAGCCGGTCGTCGTCAGCGTGGTGATCGCCCACCACAGGGAAGCGGCGAGGCTGGTGAAGACATTGGGCTGCGCATTGCGCTCCGCAAGGAAGCCGAGAACCGCTCCCCCCGTGAGCACGATCCCGAAGAGCAAGAGCACCCCAAGGATCGGCTCGCGTTCGCGAATGATCACGGTCATCAATATTCGCCCGCCACGCGAGTAGCGGACAAAACGGAAGAGCCAGAGCGAAGCGAGGAGCGGCGCGCCCGTGGGCGTCCAATAGAAAGGCGCGGCAATCACCATGGGCAAGATGGTGAGCACATCGAGCGCTCCCCACGCCGTGCCGATCCAGCGCGAGACATCGACATCCTCGCTGTCCAGACGCTCATGGGCCGTGATGGCTCGGCTGAGCGCGATCCGCACCACGGCGTCGAGCAGGAACATCGCCATCGCGATGAGGAGAACGCTCGAGGCGAGGAGCCGCGCCGTCTCGGCGAGGCTGCTCGTGGTCACGACCACCATGGCAAGAAGGCCGAGCAATATCAAAGCGGCCTCTACGCGGCGGTAAAGGCGAGCTCGCGAGGACATCGAGCGACGGTCGAGCATCGTGACGAGCTTCGCGACCATACTCGCCGACCAGGGCGATCGAGCGCTGCTCACGGAAAACACCCAAGGCGCGAAGGGCGGATGTCCTGAACGTGGGGGGATTGCATGCTTCTCGCGGGGTTCCGAAAGCTTTGCTGGGACATGGCACTATTGACGCTCAATACCATAGCATCGCATCCGGTTACGGAAAGCAGATGGCGCAAGCTCAGTCCTGAACGGCGCCTGACCATCACCGAGAGGCAGCATGCAGCGTCGATTTCATTCCAGCCGCGATTTTCGCAAGGCGATCACGATCGAGGAGCTGCACGCCATCGCCAGGCGCCGCTTGCCCGCATTCGCGCTCGAATATCTCGAAGGCGGCGCCGAGGATGAAGTGACGCTGCGGCGCAACCGCCAAGCCTTTGAGCGCATCGCCTTCGTCCCACGAACTCTCAGCGATGTTTCAAAACGTGATCTTTCAGTCGAAGTCTTCGGCAAGAAATTGTCGTTGCCGATCGCCATCGCGCCAACCGGCTCCAGCGGTCTCTTTGCGCATCGCGGCGATCTTGCCCTCGCCCGCGCCGCGGCCGCCTTCGACATCCCTTTCACGCAGAGCACAGTCTCGACGCTAAAGCTCGAGGCAGTCGCGGAAGGCGCGGTGGGAGGCCGCCATTGGATGCAGCTCTACATGCTCAAGGATCGCGGCGTCACGGAGGCCATCGTGGCGCGCGCCGCCGCCGCCGGTTGCGAAGCGCTCGTCCTGACCACCGACACCGTGGTCTTCGGGAATCGCGAATGGGACCGGCGCCATTACGTGCGGCCAGGAAAACTCGAGCTCTCGAGCAAGCTCGAGGTTTTGCGGCACCCCCGCTGGATCTGGGATGTGCTCGTGCCCAACGGTGTGCCTGTCTTTGAAAACATTCTCGAGTTCATGCCGGAAAAGAACGCCAACCCGGTGCGCACGCGCGCCTTCCTGGTCCAGCAGATGGACCCTTCCATCACCTTCAAGGAGATCGCCTGGCTGAAGCGTGTTTGGCCGCGAAAGCTCGTGGTGAAAGGGGTGCTCGACGTCGAGGATGCGCGGCGCCTTGCGGACGCGGGTGCGGATGGCATCGTCGTCTCCAATCACGGCGCGCGGCAACTCGACGGATCCGTCTCGCCGATGGACGTGCTTCCCAAGATCGCGGAGGCGATTGGTAGCCGCTTATGCATTATGGTCGATGGCGGCTTCCGGCGCGGCACGGATATCGTCAAAGCGATCGGGCTCGGCGCGCATCTCGTGCTGCTTGGTCGCGCCACGCTTTACGGGTTGGCGGCCGGAGGAGAGGAAGGGGTCAAGCATGCGCTCTCCATCCTTCGCGAGGAGATCGACCGCACGGTTGGGCTCCTCGGCGTGACAAGCCTGAGCGAATGCGCAGGACGATTAAGGCCGGGCTCATACTGATTTCTCGGGCACGCCGGCGCGCCTTGCCTCGAAGGTCGGCATCGGGCACAAGCGCGGCCGCAGCCTTCATTTGATCCCTCATGTCCCAAGACAAAGCTCCTCTTCGTGTCGGCCTTGCCGGTCTCGGAACCGTCGGTGCAGCGGTGGCCCGCATTCTGGCGACGCGGCGCGTGGCGCTTTCGCGGATAGCCGGGCGGGAGATCGTGCTCGCCGCGGTCTCTGCGCGGGATCGATCGCGCGATCGAGGGGTCGATCTGAAAGGCGCTCAATGGTTCGACGATCCGGTTGCTCTTGCGGCCGCGCCTGGGCTCGACCTCATCGTCGAGCTCATCGGCGGCGAGGATGGGCCGCCACGCGCGACACTCGAGACCGCGATAAAAGCCGGCAAGGGCATCGTTACCGCCAACAAGGCCCTGCTGGCAAAGCACGGCGTCAAGCTCGCGAAGGCTGCCGAAAAAGCGCGCGTTCCGCTTGCCTTCGAGGCGGCCGTCGCGGGCGGCATCCCCATCATCAAGACGCTGCGGGAGGCCCTTTCCGGCAATGAGATCACCCGCATTCAGGGCATCCTCAACGGCACTTGCAATTACATCTTGAGCCGCATGGAAACCGAGAAGCTCGCTTTCGGCGAGGTTCTCGCGGATGCGCAACGTCTTGGCTATGCCGAGGCGGATCCGACCTTTGACGTGGGCGGCTTCGACACCGCCCATAAGCTTGCGATTCTCACGAGCCTCGCCTTCGGAACGCGCATCGACGCTGATGCCATCCACGTGGAAGGGATCGCCTCGATCACACCGCTCGACCTCGCGATGGCCGATGAGCTCGGCTTCCGCATCAAGCTTCTCGGCGTTGCGGTGCGAACTCCGAATGGCGTGGAACAGCGGGTGCATCCGACCATGGTGGCGAAAGGGGCCGCCATCGCCGAAGTGATGGGCGTGACGAACGCGGTCACCATCGACGCGGATGCGGTGCGCGAGATCACGCTCGTCGGCCCCGGCGCGGGCGGAGAGGCGACGGCCTCAGCTGTCGTCGCCGACATCACCGATATCGCGCGCGGCCGCCTCGCGCCGCCCTTTGGCCTTCCTGTCGACGCGCTCGCCGCGCCGATGCGCGCCCCGATGCAACGCCATGAGGGCGGCTATTACGTGCGGCTCTCGGTCTATGACCATCCAGGCGCTGTGGCCGCCATCGCGACTCGCTTCGCCGAGCAGAAGATTTCGCTCGAAAGCATCCTGCAGAAGGGGCGGGCGCGCCAGCCCGCCACGGCTTTCACCCGCAACGGTGCCGAGAATGCGGTTCCCGTGGTTTTGATCACCTACGCAACGGCGGAGGGCGCCATCCGCATCGCGCTTGACGAGGTGACGGCGGACGGGCACATCGCCGAGCCGCCTCAGGTAATCCGCATCGAGCGCGAATAGCGCTTGTCGCTCGCCCGATTCAAAGCGTCCCGTCACGAGGAACATACTTCATGCGCGAGGCCATCACGGTTCGATCCGACAAGATCATCGAACGAATCCTCACTTTGGAGCTCGTGCGCGTCACCGAGCGCGCCGCCGTCGCCTCCGCGCGCTTGCGCGGGCGTGGCGACGAGAAGGCCGCCGATCAAGCGGCGGTCGACGCCATGCGCCGCGAGCTGAACAAGCTCCAGATCGACGGGACGGTGGTGATCGGGGAAGGCGAACGCGATGAAGCTCCGATGCTTTTCATCGGAGAAAAGGTCGGCAACGGCAAGGGACCAAAGGTCGACATAGCAGTGGACCCCTTGGAGGGGACGACGCTCTGCGCCAAGGACATGCCCGGCTCGATCGCCGTGATGGCAATGGTGGAGCATGGCACGCTGCTCAACGCTCCCGACGTCTATATGGAGAAGATCGCGATCGGACCGGGCTACCCAGAGGGCACGGTCGATCTCGATGCGACGCCGGAAGAGAACATCCGGGCACTTGCCAAGGCAAAGGGCGTCTCGCCGAACGAGATCACCGCACTCATTCTCGACCGGCCCCGCCACGCCGAATTGATCTCGCGCGTGAGAGATCTCGGCGTCGGCATTCGCCTGATCACGGACGGCGACATCGCGGGCGTGATCTTCACCAGCAAACCCGAGGACACCGGCATCGATATCTACATGGGCATTGGCGCCGCGCCCGAAGGCGTATTAGCGGCGGGCGCATTGCGCTGCGTCGGTGGACAGATGCAAGGCCGCTTGATCCTCGACACGCCCGAGAAGCGCGCGCGGGCGGCCGATATGGGCGTCAAGAATCCCAAACGCAAATACAACCTCCTTGATTTGGCGTCGGGCGATGTCATTGTCGCGGCGACTGGCGTCACGGACGGGGCCCTTTTGTCGGGCGTTCGCTTTGCCAAGGACGTCATCGAAACGGAGACGGTCGTTTATCGCTCGGCCACGGGGACCGTGCGTCGTATCCGGGCCGAGCACCGCGAATTCGAGAAATTCCACCTCGCATAATCGAGAACGGGCGCCAATCCGATCGACACGGTCGATCACAACATGGCGAGCGAGAGGGGCGGTGGATCACCCCATCCGCTCATTCCCGCGAAGGCGGGAATCCAGATTCCCTTCAGAATCCTAAGAAATCCTGGATGCCCGCTTTCGCGGGCAAGAGCGGAAAAGGCGGTGGATAGACAAGGGGGAACGCTGCTGCGCGTCCCGGCGAAAACATAGGCAGCAGCCCCTTGCGTCAAATCCTGCCAAACCGGTTCAGACGCACGTAAGCATCCTTGCAAGTTTCACTGAGGCTTCCTCGTTGCCTATTCGGTGGGCGCTGCTACGCTCGCTAAGCATCGCCGCGACATCGCGCGGCCATGGAGGGGTCTTCAATGCGCTCGTGGTCTTGCCTGGCAGCTCTCGCCTTATCCTTGTTTTTCGCCAACCCCGCCTTCGCTGATAAATCTTTCGTTGATGACAACCTTGCGAGCAATGTCGTTCGCTTTCCCGCGACGTTGCGCAAGGAGGCCGGCGGCCTCATTCAGCGGCCGGC
>JAFAQA010000446.1 GCA_019246665.1 Hyphomicrobiales bacterium | reverse complement strand
TCGATCTTGATGTGCACGGCCCGCTCGTGGTGCCGGCAAGCTTCATGCACGCGAAGCTCAAGCTCGCGGCCCATGAACGAAAGAGCATCCAGATCCCGGTGAGCGCCGCCGGCATCGGCACGGGCACGGTCGACCTGACGCTCGCGGGCGCAAGCGGGCGCTTCACGCAGAAGCTCGCCGTGAAAATCGAACCGGGTAGGTCGGAGGTGTACCACCGTATCGTGCGGCCGATGCCTCCGCAGGCGAGCCTTACGGTTTCGAAGGATCTGCTCGGCGAATTCGTACCGGGCACGGGCTCGGTCGGCGTTTCCGTGGCGCCACTCGTCGCGATCGATGTCGCGGCACTTCTGCAGGCGCTCGACCGCTATCCTTATGGCTGCACGGAACAGACGGTCTCGCGGGCGCTGCCGCTTCTCTATGTCAACCAGCTTGCCTCGACGGAGCGGTTGGGGCTCGATCCCGATATCGATGGGCGCATCAAAGCGGCCATCGAGCGTGTGCTGTCTCGCCAATCCTCGAACGGCTCCTTCGGACTTTGGTCGCAGGAGTTCTCCGACGACATTTGGCTCGATGCCTTCACGGCGGATTTCCTGACGCGGGCGCGCGAGCGCAATTTCGAGGTGCCGCAGCTCGCCCTGCAATCGGCTCTCGACCGGTTGCGCAACTTCATCAAGAACGGCGAGCCGACCGACGAGAAAGCCGACGGATTTGCGTATGCGGCGTACGTGCTGGCGCGCAACCATCGCGCGATCACCAATGACTTGCGCTATGCGGCCGATACGAAGATCGAGGTCTTCAAAAGCCCATTCGCGCGCGCCCAGATCGCCGCGGCGCTGGCTCTGTTGGGCGATAAGGGGCGCTCGCAATCGACCTTCTCGTCCGCCATCGAGCTTTTGCGGGGCGAAAAGGACACGGGCCTGTCGCGACCCGATTATGGCTCGCGTCTGCGTGACGGTGCCGGTGTCCTGGCGCTGGCCGCGGAAACGGGTCTGCCCCAGGACCAGCTGGTGAAGGTAAGCGCCGTCATGGACGACGCGCGCTCGTCGCGCCTCTTCACCAGCACGCAAGAGAATGCCTGGATGGTGCTCGCCGCCCAGGCTCTTGCGGCAACATCGAGCGAGCTCACGATGAAGATCGATGGCGTGGAGCGCAAGGGCAATTTCAACGCGCGCTTTTCGGCCGAAAGCCTCGGCGCGACGCCGAACACCACAATGCAAAATGCGAGCGACCTGCCGGCGCAATCGATCCTGACGCTCTCCGGCATTCCCCTGGTCAAGGACCCGGCCGCCAACCAAGGCTATGGGCTCGTGCGCGAATACTACAAGCTCGACGGCTTACGCGCCGACCTTTCCAAGGTGAAGCAGAACGACCGGCTCGTCGTGGTGCTCAAGGTGACGGAGCCCGAGGCGAAATATGCTCGCCTGCTCATCGTCGATCCGCTACCGGCTGGTCTCGAGATCGATAATCCCAAGCTGATGGATGGCGATCAGCTTGCGTCTCTCAGTTGGTTGAAACGGGACGTCGATCCCGCGAATGCCGAATATCGCGACGATCGCTTCGTCGTTGCCGTCGATCGTTCCCCCGATCAGCAGGCCGCCTTCGCATTTGCTTACATGGTTCGGGCCGTGTCTCCCGGACATTACGTGCAGCCGTCTGCGACAGTCGAGGACATGTATCGCCCGGAACGCTTCGGCCGCACTGCATTTGGTGCCTTCGATGTCGCGCCCGCGAAATAGGGCGCACGGGTCACCGCCTTGACCCAGACAGGATCGCAAGCTCGCGTCCCTTCGTCGGGACGGCGGATTGCCGCCTTTCGCCGAAGGCGCGGGCCTTTGCATCTGTTCGGAGCCGCCTTGGCGGTGCTGCTTCTTCTCACAGGCATCGGCATCTACGATCTTTGGCGCATGGTCGGCGAGCTCGGCGAGGTGCCGTGGCCTTCCGACGCGGATGCCTCTCCTGTCGTGCTTGATCGCTCTGGCGTGCTGCTTCGTGCGTTCACGACGCACAATGGCCGCTGGCGACTGCCCATCGAAGTTCGTGACGTCGATCCGCGCTTCATCAACATGTTGATCGCCTATGAGGATCGCCGCTTCCGCAAGCATCGCGGCGTCGATCCTTACGCGGTCTTGCGCGCGAGCTGGCAGATGCTCACGGATGGGCGGGTCGTCTCCGGCGCCTCGACACTGACAATGCAAGTGGCGCGCCTTCTCGAGCCTCGCACCGATCGCTCGATCGCCGCGAAGCTTCGCCAAATGCTCCGCGCGATCGAAATCGATCGCGCGCGCTCAAAGACCGAAGTTCTCGATCTTTACCTCGCGCTCGCGCCTTACGGCGGCAATATCGAGGGCCTGCGCGCCGCAAGCTTCGCCTATTTCGGCAAGGAGCCGAAACGGCTCTCGATCGGCGAGGCGGCTTTTCTTGTCGCCCTGCCGCAATCTCCGGAAACGCGCCGGCCGGATCGCTTTCCGCAAGCGGCCGAGCGCGCCCGCGCGCTTGTGCTCGATCGTGCGCGCGAACGCGGCCTCATCAGCGTCGCCGAGGCCGACTATGCAAAGGCTGAGCCCATCCCTTCCGAGCGTCGGCTCTTCCCGGCGCTGGCGCCTCATGCGGCGCAAGAGGCGCTCGAGGCGACGCCGGGCGAGCGCATCATCAGGCTGACGCTCGATGCGCGGCTGCAAGCAGCCCTCGAGGCTTTGGCCCGGCAACGGCTCGCGGCGCTTGATCCGCGCCTCTCGGCCGCCATTCTCGTGGTCGACAACGCCACGGGCGAGTTGCGAGCCCATGTGGGTTCGCCCGATTTTCTTTCGGAGCAACGCTCAGGGTCGATCGACATGGCGCGCGCTCTGCGCTCGCCGGGTTCAGCGCTCAAGCCTTTCATCTATGCGCTCGCATTCGAGGACGGGGTTGCCCATCCCGAGACGCTCATCGACGATCGCCCGGCTCGCTACGGCACTTATGCGCCCGAGAATTTCGACCTTGGCTATCAAGGCGCGGTCACGGCACGGCGCGCGCTGCAAATGTCGCTCAATCTGCCGGCGGTGTCGCTTCTCTCGCAAGTTGGGCCCGCTCGCTTGATCGCGAGGCTGCGTTCGGCAGGGGCGCGAATCGAATTGCCGAAGGAGGCGGAGCCTGGACTTGCGATCGGCCTCGGCGGGCTCGGCACCACGCTCGAAGATCTGGTGCGACTTTATGCCGGGCTGGCGCGGGGAGGGGAGGTTCCGTTTCTGATGCGGCGCGTGGGTGAGGCGGCCAGCGTGCCTTCGCGTCTCACCGACGCCGCGCCGGCCTGGTATGTCGCGGATATCCTCAAGGGCGCTCCGCCGCCGCTCAATGGCGCCCCCGACCGCATCGCCTTCAAGACCGGCACATCTTATGGCTATCGCGACGCCTGGGCGGTCGGATTCGATCGCAAGACGACCATCGCGGTCTGGGTGGGCCGGCCAGATAACGGCGCAGTCCCGGGCCTCGTCGGGCGCGTGGCGGCGGCACCCATCTTGTTTGATGCCTTTGCGCGTCTCAACCGCGACGTTGAGACGATCGCGCCTCCACCCGGCGCGGTGGTTGCCCGGAGCACCGCGGCGCTGCCGCCGCCTTTGCGGCATTTGGGGTCCAGGGACGAATTGCCACTCCAAGGCGGCGGGACGATCGCCACGGAAACGCTCAAGATCGCCTTTCCTCCCGACGGGAGCGCGATCGATGTCGGATTCGCGTCAGGCGCAAGCGCGACCCCACTCGCGCTGAAGGCGCTCGGCGGCTCGCCGCCTCTCACCTGGCTCGTCAATGGCGCGCCGGTGCTCCGGGACGAGCTTCGTCGAAATGCCGCCTGGGCTCCGGACGGGGCCGGCTTCATCCGCCTGACCGTGATGGATTCCACGGGCGAGACGGACAGCGTCTCGGTTCGTCTTGAATGAGGGGCGCCAAACCCTAGCCGTTAATGTGTTGGGCCAGCCCTCGCCCAGATCCTCACTTTTTCGATAGCTGCACTGCGACAGGGCATAAACCACCCGGTCGAACAGTCTTGTGCAGGTAAGCCTTGTGCAAGCGCGGTCGAGAGGCATCGCCAACGCGAAGCCCAGCCGCACCGGCCTGTCGCTCTCCACGCCGCCTTGCTCAAGTCCTTTTGCGTGAATGCGGGGCTTCTCGGCTCGCGTCGTTTCAGCGGCGCGCGGTATCGAGTGCTCTTTGATCTTGAAAGGGCCTGCCATGATCAGAACGCTTGGAGAAGTGCCGATCTCTCGCTTCAGGATGGCGATCGCAGTTTTCGCGGCCATCTCGTTCCTGTCCTGGTGGGTGCATGGGAATGAAACGTCGATGCCGACCGCAAACGCCAAGCCGGGCATTGCGGTCGCCACCTTCGCGGGAGGCTGTCTATGGTGCTTGCAGCCCACCTATGACGCGCTTCAAG
>JAFAQA010000514.1 GCA_019246665.1 Hyphomicrobiales bacterium | reverse complement strand
TGCCTTCTCGAAAAGCCTCCGGGCATCAACACACATTTTGGGATCTGGATTTTGCGTTATCAGTGCATTTCCGCGGAGGGTGAAATCGACGGCGTCGGGATTGCTCGGGTGATCGCGCCAAGAGCGGTCGCTTTCGGACTGGATCAGGGTGAGGTTAAGCGCATTGGCGATTTGATTGGTGATCTCATCTTGTAACTGCAAGAAATCGGCGCTGTCGCGGTCGTAACGTTCCGCCCAGAGATGGGCACCCGTCTCCCCATCGATCAACTGCGCGTTGACCCGAATATGATTGGCGGCTTTCTGGATGCCTCCTTCCAAGACATATCGCACCCCCAATTCACTGGCGATCTCATTCGCACTCAGCGTCGCCTTACCCTTGTAGGTAGAGGCCGTCGTGCGGGCGATCACGAAACTGCCGGAGATACGCGAGAGGTCGGTGGTCAAGTCATCCGTGAATCCGTCCGCGAAATACTCCAAGTTAGGATCGCCGCTGAGATTCGTGAACGGCAGCACGACAATCGACATGCGTGGAGCAGTGTGTTCGGCCAGCTTAGCGAGAGCGACTGATGGAGCCACGGCAGTCATGAGGGCAGCGGGCCCTGCCTTCTGAGCTATTGCTGAGACAAACGCTTGGGAGGGCGGGACATCTGATGCACGCAGCCACCAGAATCCGCCAGCGACAATGATAAGGCTGGCAAAAGCAGCAATGGCCATGACAGGAATCCCAGTGATCCGGCGGTGTCTTATACCCTGTGATGACTGGAGCAGCTGCATCTCGGGCAGAGCCTCAACGGCGGCTGCGGTGAGTGCGTAGACCCGAACCGGTCGCGCAATATTCTTGACACCATGTTCCCCGGCGTCTGCGAAAGTGAGAGGCAGCCTGTCACGGATCGAATCCCGCACCATGCGTGAAATCGCTACGCCGCCTGGCTCTGCGAGGGTCTCAAGCCGAGCCGCAACGTTGACGCCATCGCCGAAGAGGTCTCCTCTTTCCGCAATCACATCGCCTAGATTGATCCCAACCCGAAACGTGATCCGCTTGTCCCGAGGCACATCGGAGTTTCGCGTGACCATCCCTCGCTGAATCTCAACCGCACAACGCACGGCCTCTACTGGGCTGACGAACTCGACGAGCATTCCATCGCCCGTCGTCTTGACGATGCGTCCGCGATGTTCCCTGATCTTCGGATCGATGAGTTCGCGTCTGTGCGCCTTGAGCTGAGCGAGGGTCCCTTCTTCGTCAGCCCCCATGAGACGGCTGTAGCCAACGACATCAGCCGCCAGGATGGCAGCGAGTCTGCGTTCGACCCTCAGCTTGATAGCTTCCTGTGCCATGGCTCTCCCATCCGGCAACAGTAGCTCGTCGGAGACTATACCAGAGCGGGGAAACGATATCCATGTTCCCTACGGCACACACCTGATCCTTCTTAGTCCAAGCGCCTTGGGGGATTTGCGTTGCGGCGCGTCTGTCTCGGCCTCTCGAAATGAAGAGCTCAGCAGGCACTTCATAGCCAAGGCTTCGTGAAGCCATTCGTCATTTGAACTTGCTGACGAGAACCGAAGCGGGCCTGTCGCAGGCCGTTGCCATCAGGGTGGCGTCAAGGAGCGCGACCGGTATTCGCAATCGCGGTATGGCGGTGGAATCCGTACTTAGGGAGTACTTCGATCACACGGCGAAAACAGTGGGAATGAAACATGCCAGGGAAACGGGTGCAAATTGATGAGGAAACCCTGGCAGGCGCTCGCTCTGCTGCCGAAGAACCGGAAGATCATTCAGAAGCTGTCAGAATAGGCTTTTTGCGGACTTGTTACGGAAACATAATCGCCCGACGACGCTGAAGGCCGCCATGCGCGCGAGTGCGCATGCGGAACATTTCGGAGCTCCACGAGGCGGCGCGCAAATAGGAACCGATCTTCCGCAGTTCTTGTTTGGCCTTGAGACGGATTGGGAGGCTTGAATGGCCGCGCGCGCGTATTGGAAAGGCTACCTTCGACTTTCGCTGGTGACCTGCCCCGTCGAACTCTTCCCAGCATCCTCGCTCGCCGAGCAGACCCATTTTCATATCATCAACAAGAAAACGGGCAATCGGGTGCGCGAACAAATGGTCGATGAGGAGACCGGAAAGGTTGTCGAGAAGGATGAGAAAGGGCGGGGCTACGAGGTAAGCAAGGGTCGGTATGTGGAGATCGACGAAGATGAGCTCCAAGCCGTGAAGCTGGAGAGCACCCACACGATCGAAATCGACAGCTTCGTGCCGCGATCCGAGATCGACAATCGTTACCTCGACAAACCCTACTATGTCGCTCCGTCGGAGAAGGTCGGCGGCGAGGCCTTCGCGGTCATCCGCGATGCCATGAAGAATAAGGATCGCGTGGCTCTTGCGCGAGTGGTTTTGGGCCATCGCGAGCATACGATCGCGCTCGAGGCTTTTGAAAGAGGTATTCTTGGGACGACCTTACGCTATGACTACGAAGTGCGTCCGGAGAAAAACTACTTTTCGAGCATCCCATCACCCAAATTCGATAAACAAATGGTGCAGCTCGCCGAGCACATCCTCGACACCAAGGCCGCCCATTTCGATGCTGCGAAGTTCAAGGACCGCTACGAAACCGCGCTCAAGGCGCTGGTGAAGCGCAAGGCCGCCGGCAAGAAGATCGAGCCCGCTGAACCGCCGGCTAAACCGGACAACGTCGTGAACTTGATGGAGGCTCTGAAACAAAGCCTCTCGCATGGGAAGAGGCAGCCTGTGAGTTCTACCAAAAGAAGAACGAAGAAATCCAAGCATTCCAAGGCATCCAAGCACCGCCGCGCCGCATGACCTGCGTCACACCGCGCGGGGCTCATTAGGTTCGATCAGACTGCGACGCGCTGGGTATCGGTGGAAACTTCGGATGAGAAATCCGGGATGTTGCACTCGCTGTGGATCAGGCCGTAAGACGAAGGGCGACGCATTGTCACCAATGCTCGCATACTTGGGAACGTCCGCGGATCGAGCCGTCCTTACCAGCCATCGCGGGCGGCTTGCAACCGCTCACAAAAAACGAGATGCCGGGCC
>JAFAQA010000491.1 GCA_019246665.1 Hyphomicrobiales bacterium | reverse complement strand
TTTGGCTCGAGCTTGAAGATCGGGTGCTCGCGGCCGTTCGGCAAAGTCTCGATGAAGCGTGCCGCGCTGATCTTGCTGCCATCCTCCTCCTCGACCTCTCCCTCGCCGTCGCGCCGCAAGGAAAGCTCGATGCCATTGATCCACAAACGCCCTTGCCGCATCTGGATGCGGTCACCAGGCAGGCCGATGGCACGTTTCACATAAACTTGGCGCGGATCCCGGGGCAGGCGAAACACCACAACATCGCCATAGGCCGGCAAGCTTTCCAGCAAGCGGTGCTCGGATGAAAAGCCGAGGTCGACAGGCAGCGAGTAGCGGCTGAAACCATAGGCATATTTCGCGACGATCAGCTCATCGCCAATAAGAAGCGTCGGCTCCATCGAGCCCGAAGGCACATAAAAGGGCTGGGCCAGCACCGTCCGCGAGGCAAGAACCAGAGCAAGAACGACGACCGGCCCCTTCCCCGCCGCCAGAATATGGCGCATGCGGCTTTCCGGTTTCGGCCGAAGCGTCAAATGCGCCATTGCCAAAGTCTTTCCGTTTCTTCTTCTTCTCGGGAGCAACGCTCGATCGCCGGGCCGGGCCTCGCCGGGACCACTCGCCTCAAAGCGACCGCTTGACCTCTTCGACCCGATAGCACTCGATCACGTCGCCGGCCCGCATGTCCTGGTAGTTCTCGAACGACATGCCGCATTCCTGCCCCGCGCGGACCTCCTGCACATCATCCTTGAAGCGCTTGAGGGTCGCGAGCTTGCCTTCGTGAATGACGACATTGTCGCGGATGAGGCGAACATTCGCGCCCTTCTGCACGACGCCGTCGGTCACGCGGCAACCCGCGATCTTGCCGACCTTCGAGACATTGAAGATCTCGAGAATCTGGGCGTTGCCGAGCATGGTCTCGCGCAAGGTGGGCGCAAGCAAGCCCGACATCGCATCCTTTACGTCATCCACGAGGTTGTAGATGATGTTGTAGTAGCGGATCTCGATGCCCGCCTGCTCGGCGGCCTCGCGCGCCTCCTTGTGGGCGCGGACGTTGAAGCCGATCACCGCGGCGCCGGAAGCATTGGCGAGGATCACGTCGCTCTCGGTGATGCCGCCGACACCCGAGTGAATGACGCGCGCCCCGACCTCTTCATTGCCGAGCTTCTCGAGCGCGCCGGCGATCGCCTCCACGGAACCTTGCACATCCGCCTTGACGACCAGCGGGAACTCCTTGCGGCCAGCACCGGTCTTGAGATCTTGCATCATCTCAGCCAGCGAGCCGCGCGAGCCCGCCTGGCGCGCGACCGATTTCTCACGCTTCTGCCGGGTGCGGTAAGCCGTCACCTCGCGCGCCCGCGCCTCGTTCTCGACGATCGCGACCCGATCTCCGGCATCGGGCGTTCCGTTGAAGCCGAGAACCTCGACGGGCGTCGAAGGGCCGGCGGAAACAAGCGTCCCACCTTTGTCATCGAGCAAGGTGCGGATGCGTCCCCACTCCGAGCCCGCGACCACGATGTCGCCCGGCTGGAGTGAGCCGCGCTGCACCAGCACCGTCGCGACAGGCCCGCGGCCACGATCGAGCCTCGCCTCGATCACCGCCCCTTCGCCGGAGCGGTTCGGATTGGCCTTGAGGTCGAGCACCTCGGATTGCAGCGAGACCGCTTCGAGCAGCTTGTCGAGGTTGGTTTTCTTGGTCGCCGAAACCTCGACCTCGAGCACCTCGCCGCCGAGCGACTCCACCTGAATCTCATGCTGCAGCAGCTCGTTGCGCACACGCTCTGGCCTGGCATCCGGTTTGTCGATCTTGTTGATGGCGACGATGATCGGCACATGAGCGGCCTTGGCGTGGCTGATCGCCTCGACGGTCTGGGGCATGACCCCATCATCCGCCGCGACCACCAGGATCACGATGTCGGTAACCTTGGCGCCGCGCGCGCGCATCGCCGTGAAGGCAGCGTGGCCCGGTGTGTCGATGAATGTGATCTTGCCGCCGAGCGGGCTCTCCACCTGGTAGGCGCCGATGTGTTGCGTGATCCCGCCAGCTTCTCCGCTCACCACGTCGGCCGAGCGAATGGCGTCGAGCAACGAGGTCTTGCCATGGTCGACATGACCCATGATGGTCACCACCGGAGGCCGCGGAACGAGGTCCTGCGGCTGGTCGGGCGCGTCGAACAGGCCCTCCTCGACGTCGGATTCGGCGACGCGCTTCACCGTGTGGCCCATCTCTTCCGCGATGAGCTGTGCCGTGTCGGCATCGATCACGTCGGTGATCTTCAACATCTGACCTTGCGCCATCAACAGGCGGATCACATCGACCGCGCGCTCCGCCATCCGGTTCGCGAGCTCTTGAATCGAAATGGTCTCCGGGACGGTGACCTCGCGCGCGATCTTCTCCTTTTGCTCGCCCGTGGACCCCTTCATTCGCTGCTGGCGACGGCGCTGGGCAGCGAGCGAACGCATGCGTTCCTCGTCGCTCGTGAGCGCATTCGCCAAGGTGAGTCGGCCTCGTTGCTTGTGGTCCCCTTTTGGAGCCCGCGGCGCGGGCGTGGGTCGCGCGACCCCTCCGCCACCGACGCGGCGCGCCTGCTGACGCGGCCCCGCCTCGGTCTCGGGCATGAGGGTGCGTCGCGAGGGCGTCGCCGCGCTGAGCCCCGCGCGCGACGCGGCGCG
>JAFAQA010000480.1 GCA_019246665.1 Hyphomicrobiales bacterium | reverse complement strand
ACCGTGAACCACGGGGAGATCACCGACGCAAAAATGGCCTTACGACGAAGCAAGGATGCCGACATAAAAAATTTTGCGAAGCAAATGATCAAGGACCACAGCGCGAATGAGAAGACGATGGCGGGCCTCGCGCGCCACCTCAAGCTCAAACCGGCCTCCAGCGAGAATACGACGTCGCTTATGTCCGAGGCAAAAGGTGTCGATCAAGAGCTCAAATCCGCAAAGGGTACGGATTTCGACAAGGCCTATATCGATGCGCAGGCAAAGATGCATGGCGAGGTGGCCGACGCGATCCAGAATCAGTTCGTCCCGGCAGCAACCAGCGACGACCTGAAGTCCGCCTTATCGGAGACCCTTTCGACCGTGCAAAATCACGAGAAGATGGCCCAAGACCTTTCGAGCAAAATGCAGTAAAGCTGCGTTCGAGCCGAGCGCCGCAATGCAAAAGGGAGCGCCTGAGGGCGCTCCCTTTTGATCCTGGTTGTTATGTGGCGCCAGAGCTTTCTGATGCCGAACCGGGTCGACGAGTGATCAGATCACGACAGCCGTGATCAAGAGCAACTGGCCCTCGCCGTTGATGACAGCTGCCAGCACGTCGGAGGGGCGGAGATTTTGCGATTTTAGAGCCTCCGAAGCCGCCGGAAGAGTATCGATCGATTGCCGCAGCGCCCGAAGCTGATCATCGCTCATGCGAGTTGTCGCCGCGTAGACTTGTTCCTGAGCCTCTTTGGACAAGCTTTCAAGGCTAACGACAGCAACCGCATTGATCGAAGAAAACGACGCAGTTGTCATCCGGGGGGCCGGAATGGCATCGGCTTTGGCCGGGACGGCACTCGCAAGCGAGAGCGCCGCACATACTGCAAACATCGCGACGTTACGCATGACGGCTCCTCTTCCTTCGAGTTCCCACTCAAATTTTACAGAACTGTTCGAATGAAATAACGCTGGCGCGGTTGGCGAAGTTCCTGCGGCCGCGGAATCTTGGGGTCGACCATCACGGCGCGGCCAAGGTCGGTAAAATCCCTGGTCTCTACTCCAATTAGCCTGCGGGAACTCTTGCCAACGGAAAAATTCGCCGTGTTCGTCGGAGCAACGCCAATTGGAGCGCTTTGCTGAGTTTTCCACATCCGGCGATTCGCAAAAATGAGCGCAAAAAAATATTTCTTTCGTAGGGTGGAACCATTTTGCTCTTGGGTCGTTGCGCCGGCTGTATCGTTTTCTGGAGGGGTTGGTAATCCGTTTAGGCTCGGCTCTTTCCGTCTGGGCTCGCGACATAGGGTCTCCTATGGCGCTCGTTTGGCGTGCGCGCCAATCAAACCCGCCCTCCCGGTCACAAACCTCACCTTTTCTCAACATGATGCAAGGTCACGGAGAAAGATATGCGTGACGTCGATCAGGCCGTGCAAAGGCCGAAACCGCGCCGGGCGCCTGTGAAATCGGCGCGCCTGAATGGCTCGGGTGTGCAGGAGGGTGCTTCGAGGAGCGAGCTGATCGAGCTGTTGCAGGGCCTGGAAGCCATGCGGGTCGGCGATTTTTCCGCCCGAATGACCAGGGGCGGCACAGGCCTTCTCGGGAAGATCGCGGATGCGTTCAATGAGATTATCTCCACCAACCAGCGAATGGCCCGCGAGCTCGATCGCCTTGGCCAAGTGGTGGGGCGTGAGGGACGGACGCGGCTTCGTGCCAAGTTCGGGTCGACATACGGCGCCTGGGGCGAGATGGAAGGGACGCTCAACGCCCTGATCGATGACCTTCTTTGGCCGACGACCGAGGTGACGCGAGCCATTGCGGCGGTTGCGCAGGGGAATCTGTTGCAAACCGTCCGCCTCGATGTCGATGGCCGTCCGCTTCAAGGCAAATTTCTTGAATCGGCGACCATCGTGAACACCATGATCAAGCAGCTTGGTGTCTTCACCTCTGAGGTCACTCGCGTGGCACGCGAGGTCGGAACGGAGGGCAAGCTCGGCGGCCAGGCACAGGTGCGCGGTGTGAGCGGCGTCTGGAAGGACCTCACCGAGAGCGTGAACTCGATGGCAAACAACCTGACGGCGCAGGTCCGTAATATTGCGGAAGTGACGATCGCGGTCGCCAACGGGGACCTTTCGAAAAAGATTACGGTCGATGTGCGCGGCGAAATCCTGCAGCTCAAGGAAGCCATCAACACGATGGTCGATCAGCTTCGGTCCTTCGCTTCCGAGGTGACGCGTGTTGCCCGCGAGGTGGGCACAGACGGAAAGCTCGGCGGCCAGGCCACTGTTCCGGGCGTCGCCGGCACCTGGAAGGACCTTACGGATTCCGTGAACGCGATGTGCGGCAACCTCACGGACCAGGTCCGCAACATCGCCCATGTGACCACCGCCGTGGCGCGTGGCGACCTGTCGCGCAAGATCACCGTCGATGTGCGCGGCGAGATCCTGGAGCTGAAAGACACCATCAACACTATGGTCGATCAGCTCAATGCTTTCGCCTCGGAGGTGACGCGCGTGGCGCGCGAAGTGGGCACCGAGGGCAAGCTCGGCGGCCAGGCGACCGTGCCCGGCGTCGCCGGCACCTGGAAGGACCTCACCGACAGTGTGAACTTCATGGCGGGCAACCTCACCGCCCAGGTCCGCAACATCGCCGAGGTCGCGAGCGCTATTGCGGGCGGGGACCTGTCGAAGAAGATCACCGTCAATGTGAGTGGCGAGATTCTCCAGCTCAAGGAGACCCTCAACACGATGGTCGATCAGCTCAACGCTTTCGCGGGCGAGGTGACGCGCGTGGCGCGCGAGGTCGGCACGGAGGGGCGGCTCGGCGGTCAGGCCAATGTGCTCGGCGTCGCCGGCACTTGGAAGGACCTCACCGACAGCGTGAATTCGATGGCGAGCAATTTGACGGCGCAAGTGCGCAATATCGCCGAGGTGTCGACCGCTATCGCCAATGGCGACCTTTCGAAGAAGATCACAGTCGATGTGCGCGGCGAGATTCTACAGCTTAAGGAAACGATCAACACGACCGTCGATCAGCTCAACGCCTTCGCCTCCGAGGTGACGCGCGTGGCGCGCGAGGTGGGCACCGAGGGCAAGCTCGGCGGGCAAGCCATGGTGCGTGGCGTGGCGGGGACTTGGAAGGACCTCACCGACAGCGTGAATTCGATGGCGAGCAACCTGACCGCCCAGGTGCGCAATCTCGCCGAGGTCGCAACCGCGGTGGCGCGCGGCGATCTCTCGAAAAAGATTACGGTGAACGTGAGCGGCGAGATCCTGCAGCTCAAGGAAACCATCAACACCATGGTGGATCAGCTCAACGCCTTCGCGGCGGAGGTGACGCGCGTGGCGCGCGAGGTGGGCACCGACGGCAAGCTCGGCGGGCAAGCCCAAGTGTCGGGCGTCGCCGGGACCTGGAAGGATTTGACCGACAGCGTCAACTCCATGGCCGGCAACCTGACGGCGCAGGTCCGCAACATCGCCGAGGTCGCGACTGCCATTGCCACGGGGGATTTGTCCCGCAAGATCACCGTCGATGTGCGCGGCGAGATCCTTCAGTTGAAGGAAACGCTGAACACGATGGTGGATCAGCTCAACCGCTTCGCGGGCGAAGTGACCCGGGTCGCACGCGAGGTGGGCACCGAAGGACGCTTGGGAGGACAGGCTCAGGTCCCGGGCGTCGCCGGCACATGGAAGGATTTGACCGACAGCGTCAATTCCATGGCCGGCAACCTCACAGCGCAAGTGCGCAATATCGCCGAGGTGACGACCGCAGTCGCGAGAGGCGACCTCTCGCGCAAGATCACCGTCGACGTGAAAGGGGAGATCTTGGAGCTGAAGAACACCATCAACACCATGGTGGATCAGCTCAATGCCTTTGCCTCCGAGGTGACGCGCGTGGCGCGCGAAGTGGGCACGGAGGGCAAGCTCGGCGGCCAAGCCCAGGTCCCGGGCGTCGCCGGCACGTGGAAGGATCTCACCGACAACGTCAATTCCATGGCGGGAAACTTGACCGCACAAGTGCGCAATATCGCCGAGGTGGCGACCGCTATCGCGACAGGCGACCTTTCGCGCAAGATCACCGTGGATGTGCGCGGCGAGATCCTGCTGCTCAAGGAGACGCTGAACACGATGGTGGAGCAGCTCCGCTCCTTCGCGGCGGAGGTGACGCGCGTCGCGCGCGAGGTCGGCACGGAAGGCAGGCTCGGCGGCCAGGCCGTGGTTCCGGGGGTCGCTGGCACCTGGAAAGACCTCACCGACAACGTCAACCTGCTCGCGGCCAATTTGACGACTCAGGTTCGCAACATCGCCGAAGTCACGACCGCTGTCGCGAGAGGCGATCTATCGCGCAAGATCACGGTCGATGTGAAGGGCGAGATCCTGGAGCTGAAGGACACGATCAACACGATGGTCGATCAGCTCAATGGCTTTGCCTCCGAGGTGACGCGCGTGGCGCGCGAAGTGGGCACCGAAGGCAAGCTCGGTGGCCAAGCTCAGGTGCCCGGCGTCGCCGGAACCTGGAAGGACCTCACCGACACGGTGAACGTCATGGCGCTCAACCTCACCGAGCAGGTGCGCGGCATCGTCAAGGTCGTCACCGCGGTCGCGAATGGCGATCTCAAGCAGAACCTCACGGTGCGTTCGAAGGGCGAGGTGGCGGCGCTTGCCGAAACCATCAACAACATGACGGATACGCTCGCGACCTTTGCCGATCAGGTGACCACGGTCGCGAGAGAGGTTGGCGTCGAGGGGCGTCTCGGCGGCCAGGCGAATGTGCCGGGCGCCGCGGGCACCTGGAAAGACCTCACCGGGAACGTGAACCTGCTTGCCGCGAATCTCACGACGCAGGTGCGCGCGATTGCCGAAGTCGCCACCGCCGTCACCAAAGGCGATCTTACGCGCTCCATCCAGGTCGAGGCGCGCGGCGAGGTCGCGGAGTTGAAGGACAATATCAACACCATGATCGGCAACTTGCGCCTTACGACCGAGCGCAACACCGAGCAGGATTGGCTGAAGACCAATCTCGCGAAATTCACCAACATGCTGCAAGGGCAGCGCGATCTCGAGGCCGTTGGACGCCTTCTCCTGACCGAGCTCGCACCGCTGGTGAATGCGCAGCTCGGCGTCATCTACCGGATGAGCGAAGAGGAGAGCCCGGCACTGAAATTGGTCGCGACCTACGCCGAGGATGCCCAATCGCGATATCCCTCCGAGATCACGCTTGGGCAAGGGCTCATCGGCCAATCGGCGCACGATAAACGGCGCCTCCTCGTCTCCGATTTGCCGATCGACTCGCTGCAGATCGGCTCGGCGCTGTTCAAGATTGTGCCGCGCAACGTCATCGTCTTGCCGGTGCTCTTCGAGAACGGCGTCAAGGCGGTGATCGAGCTTGCCTCGATCGCGCCCTTCACTACGCTACAAACGACGTTCCTCGAGCAGTTGACCGCGAGCATCGGCATCGTGCTCAACAGCATCGCAGCCTCGATGCAGACCGAGAGCTTGCTGAAGCAATCACAGCAGCTCGCTGCCGAACTTCAGTCGCAACAGACGGAACTGCAGCAGACGAACGAGCAGCTCGGCCAGAAGGCGCAGCAGCTCGCGGAACGCAATGTCGAAGTGGAAAGAAAGAACCAGGAGATCGAGCAGGCGCGAGGCGCGCTCGAGGAAAAAGCTTCCGAGCTCGCGCTCACTTCAAAATACAAGTCGGAATTCCTCGCCAATATGTCGCATGAGCTGCGCACGCCGTTGAACAGCATCCTGATCCTCGGCCAGCAGCTTTCCGAAAATGCAGATGGGAACCTCACCGGCAAACAGGTGGAGTTCGCGCGAACCATCCATGGCGCGGGAACCGATCTCTTGAACCTGATCAGCGATATTCTCGATCTGTCGAAGATCGAATCCGGCACGGTCTCGGTCGAGGCCGAGGAGATCTTCTTCGCCAATGTGGTCGAGACGGTCGCGCGTCCGTTCCGGCACGAGGCCGAGAACCGCAAGCTCGGCTTCAATGTGGAGATCTCCCCCGATCTCGGTCGCAGCATAGTCACCGATTCGAAGCGTTTGCAGCAAGTGTTGAAGAACCTCCTCTCGAACGCGTTTAAATTCACCGAGAAGGGATATGTTCAACTCAAGGTCCGCCCGGCTTTCGAGGGCTGGAATCTCGACCACCCGGTCTTACGGCAAGCGCCTGAGGTCGTCGCCTTCGAGGTGAGCGACACCGGCATCGGCATCCTGCCGGAAAAGCAGAAGCTCATCTTCGAGGCCTTCCAACAGGCGGATGCCAGCACGAGCCGCCGCTATGGTGGCACCGGTCTTGGCCTCGCGATCAGCCGCGAGCTCGCCAATCTCTTGGGCGGCGAGATCCATTTGCGCAGCGTGCCGAGCTCGGGGAGCTGCTTTACCTTGTATTTGCCCACGAAATACATGGATCCTGTAGGCCATTCACGGGCGCTTACGCCATCGCAGCGCGAGGCTCTGAAGTCCACGCTCGCGAGCGCGGCATCGGCCGAGGTCGCGAGCGAGGCGGTCGCCGACGATCGCCTAGAGATCGAGCCTGGTGACGCCATATTGCTCATCGTCGAGGACGATCCGAATTACGCTCGTATCACGGCCGACATTGCACGCGAGCGGGGTTTCAAGGTCGTGGTGACCATGCGTGGAGCCGATGCGCTCGATCTTGCGAAGCAATATCAGCCGACGGCCGTTTCGCTGGACATATTCCTTCCCGACATGCTCGGTTGGACGGTGCTCAGCGAGCTCAAGCAGGACCCGTTGACGCGCCATATCCCCGTCCACATCCTGACGCTCGACGAGGACCGTCAGCATGGCTTGGCGCGCGGGGCGTTCTCCTTCGTCACCAAGCCGACCGAACCTTCGGAGCTTGGGCGGCTCCTCGATCGCATCAAGGAATACGCGAAGCCGCGGCGTCGAAGCCTCCTCGTCGTGGAGGACGACCCGGCCGAGCAACTCAGCATCAGAGAATTGCTCGCGCATGACGACATCGAGATCGTCAGCGCGACGACCGGCCAGGAGGCTCTCGACGCCATGCGGGCACGGCCTTTCGATTGCGTGGTTCTCGATCTGCGCCTCCCTGACATGTCGGGCTTCGAGGTGCTCGAGCGGATCGGCGAGGAAAGTGATCTGCAAAGCGTGCCCGTCGTCGTCTTCACCGGCCGGGAATTGTCGGCCGATGAGGATGCACGTTTGCATCGCATGGCGAGAAGCATCGTGGTGAAAGGGGTCGAATCCCCTGAGCGGCTGCTCGACGAGACGGCTCTGTTCATGCACCGGCACACCGCTGAGTTGCCGCCCGAGAAGCAGCGGATGCTCGAGCGTCTCAGTCGCTCCGACGACGATCTGGTCGGGCGCACGGTTTTGCTCGTCGACGATGACGCGCGGAATATCTTTGCCTTGAGCAGCCTGCTCGAAAGGCGCGGCATGAAGGTGCTCACCGCGACGACGGGTGCGGAAGCCATCCGCCTCGTCGAAGCCACGCCCGATCTTGCCATCGCGCTGGTCGACATCATGATGCCCGAGATGGATGGATACCAAACCATGAAAGAGATTCGATCCAAGCCGAATCTGCGACGCTTGCCGATCATCTCGCTCACAGCAAAGGCGATGAAGGGCGACCGGGAGAAGTGTCTCGAGGCCGGTGCTTCGGATTATCTCGCGAAGCCCGTCAACACCGAGCAGCTGTTCTCCGCCTTGCGGATGTGGCTGCATCGCTGACCGAGGAGAAACGAAACGTGGACGCCAACGCCCCGGTCAACATCCTTCTTGTGGATGACCAGCCGGCCAAGCTTCTGAGCTACGAAGCGATTCTCTCCGGGCTCGGAGAGAATCTCATCAAGGCGACCTCGGCTCGCGAGGCCTTGGAACGATTGCTCACGAGCGAAATCGCAGTCATTCTCGTCGATGTCTGCATGCCGGAGCTTGACGGCTTCGAATTCGCCCGGATGGTGCGTGAGCATCCTCGCTTCCAGGAAACCGCGATCATTTTCGTCTCGGCCGTGCTTCTCACCGAAGTCGACGCGCTGCGCGGCTACGAAATGGGCGCCGTGGACTACGTTCCGGTCCCCGTCGTTCCAGAGGTCCTGCGGGCAAAGATCAAGGTCTTCGCCGAGCTCTACAGAAAGACGAAACAGCTCGAGACCCTGAACCGTCGCCTTGAGCAGCGCGTCACTGAGAGGACGTCGGAGCTCGAAGCGGCAAATGCACGCCTCATTCAGAGCGAGCAACTTCGAAGCCTCGCCCTTGCCGCGGGCCAAATGGGCTCTTGGGATTGGGACGTTGCTGCCGATAATAGCACCTGGGATGACGGGCAGTGCCGGATATTCGGCGTGGACCCGGAAAGTTTTCGGGCCACGAGGGACGTGGTGCTGCCGTTGATCCTCGAGGAGGATCTGCCGGTATTCGAGGCCGCCATTCGCAACGCGCCGGACGACGCGCGAATCTTGCAAGCCAAGTTTCGCGTCCGGCGTTCATCCGGAGAGATCCGTTCCTGCATCGGGATCGCCGCCGCGGAGCGCGATGCGAACGGCACGATCACGCGGCTCAGCGGCGTCACGGTCGATATGACTGATTTGGAGAAGGCGCAGGAGCATCAGCTTCTGCTCGCCCGAGAGGTCGATCATCGCGCCAAGAACGCACTCGCCGTGGTCCAGGCCATCGTACGGCTGACCCGCGCCGACAACCTCTCGGCCTATGTCACGGCTATCGAAGGCCGCATTGGCGCTTTGTCGCGCGCGCACGCCTTGCTGGCGAGCTCCCGTTGGGAAGGCGCGAAGCTCGAAAGCATCGTCGAGCAGGAGCTTGCGCCTTATCGCTCCAAGGCTAACGAAAAGATTGCGACCGGCGGCCCCGACATTGTTTTACCCCCGGCGATCGCCCAGACCATTGGCCTTGCCTTGCATGAGCTTGCGACCAATGCCGCGAAGTATGGCGCGCTTTCCGCACTCTCCGGAAAAATCGATCTCACATGGGGGCTCGAAGCCGGGCAGCTCGTCTTGGACTGGGTCGAGCACGGCGGTCCGACGCCGGCGACGCCGAAAGTCTTCGGTTACGGGATCAGAACGGTCACCGCGGCTTTCGAACGGCAAATGCAAGGCGATGTAACCTTCAAATGGCTCCCGCAAGGATTGCATTGCCGCCTCTCCTTGCCCTTCGGCCCCCGCAACGTGTCGGTACCTGCAGCCGGCATCGCCCCGAAACGCGCGGTCGACAGCACCGACGCGGCGCCGCTTGTCCCCAAGGGGAATCGACTGCTCCTCGTCGAGGACGAGGTGCTCGTCGCAACCATGATGACGGAGGCGCTGGGCGAGATCGGCTTCGAGATTCTTGGACCCTTCGGCAAGATGGATTATCGGCTCGGCGCCGCAGTCGCTGGCGAGATCGACGCCGCCATCCTCGATGTCAACATCGGAGGCGAGCTCGTTTATCCGATCGCCGAAATCCTCGCCGCGCGCGCGATCCCGTTTGCTTTCGTCACCGGATATTCCGAAGAGAACGTCGACAAGCGCTTCGCGAACGTGCCGGTCGTGCAGAAGCCGGTGGAAAGGAAGGCGCTCCAGGCTGTCTTCGCCCCTCCGCAAAGCGTCAATAGCGAACGCGCCGAAAGCGT
>JAFAQA010000375.1 GCA_019246665.1 Hyphomicrobiales bacterium | reverse complement strand
GCTCGCCAGCGCAGCGACGACGCCGCCTGCCAGCATGCCGAACCAGGGTGAGATGTTGAAATCGATCTGAAGAAGCGTCGAGGTGTAGGCGCCAAGCCCGAAATACGCGACATGGCCCAAGGAGAGCTGCTTCGCGTAACCGCCCATGAGGTTCCAAGCGGTACCGATGAAGGCGAAAAGCAGGATGCGGATGAAGATGTCGAGCGTAAAGGCGCTTTTCAGGAACATCGGCAAGCCGAGAAGAATGATGGCGCCCGCGCAAAGCGCGAGCGGGGCCGAACCGCGCCATGCTGGTTTCATCGCGCCCGCCCTCCGGCAAGCCCGCTCGGCCGGATCGCGAGCGTCAGAAGCAGCATCAGGAAGACGACGATCAGCCCGGAATCCGCGCCGATGAACTGGATGCCGAGCGATTCGGCAACGCCCATCATCAAGCTCGCGACGAGCGCGCCGATAATGTTGCCGAGCGTGCCGAGCACCACCGCGACGAAGGCCATGAGCACGAAGACTTGCCCGACGAGCGGATAGGCCGGGTAGAAGGGCATCAAGAGCGAGCCCGCGGCGCCGGCAAGCGCGAGGGCCACCCCGAGCGCCACGCAAAACACGCGGTTGGGGTTGATGCCCATGAGCATCGCGACTTCGCGATTCTGCGCCGCTGCGCGCATCGCCTTGCCAAGATCGGTCGTGTGCAGGAACACCCAAAGCGCCGCGCTCAGCACCATCGCGAGCGCGAAGGCGAAGAGCTTCGCGAGCGGGATGTAAAGCCCGCCGAGATGAAGCGCCTCATCCGAATACCAGGTGTGGACGGTCCGGTAATTCGCCGTGAACAGCATGAGCGAGAGATTCACGATGAGGAGCGAGAGCGCAAAGGTGAGGAAGATCTGCGGCATGTCGTTTTGCCCGAGCACCCGCCTGATCAGGAAGTGCTGAACCAAGATGCCGACCACGAAGAGCGCCGGCATCGTCACGACGATGGAGAGGACGGGATCGAGACCGAACTGCGTCGCGAGGAAGAAGCTCAGATACATCCCGATCATCACGAACTCGCCCTGGGCGAAATTGACGATCTTCACGACGCCGAAGATCAGCGTGACGCCGATGCTGACGAGCGCATAGATGCCACCGATCAGCAGGCCGTTGATCACGGCCTGGGCAAGGGTTTCGAGCATCGGCGTTTTCGGCTTTTTACGTCTTGATCAGCGGCGCACGCGCATCCGCCTGCGGGAAGACGCTCGCGAGATCGCCGTTCTGCCACTGCACTCCGACAGGGTGGGCATGGATGTTCTTGCCATCCGGACCGAACTTCACCTTGCCGCCGGGGCACATCGCCGCATAGCCGCTCGAAAGGTCGAGCGCCGCGATGGCGTCGCGCACCTTTTGTGGATCGCTCGACGCCGCCTGTTCCAGCGCCGCGGCAATCATGAAGGTCTGCGCAACGAGGCCGCCCGCATATTCGAAGAGGAACTCTCCCGTGCGCTTCTTGTATTCGGCGTTCACCTTCTGAGCGTTGTCGTCGATGTCATGGTTCCAATGCGCCACGCCTTGCAGGCCTTCGGCGAGCTTGCCGACATTCTTGTAGAAATCGGGAATGACGAAGCCGCCCGACCCGCCATTGATGGCGATGTTGAGGCCCACCTGTTTCACCGTCCGCACGATGAGGATGAGGTCATTGAGATAGGAGACGGAGAACAGCGCATTCGCGCCGGAGGCCTTCACCTTGTTGATGAGCGGGCTCGCATCGGTGAAGCCCGCCGAATACGGCTCGAAGAGAACGATCTCGACGCCCTGGTTCGGCGCGAGCTCGCGCAAGCCGTTCGAGGTCGAGGTGCCGAAGGCCGTGTTCTCGAAGATCACCGCCACTTTCGGCTTGTCATCCACGAGCTTCGACATCTGCAATTGCGCCTCGGCGAATTGTGAAGCGCGCGCGAAGGGCGTGAAGGTGAAATGGCGCCCCTTGTTGAGCTGGTCCGAGCTCGAACCGGTGAGAAGCGGCACCTTGGCGCGTTCCGCGACTTCGCTCGCGATCAAGGTCAAGGCGCTCGCGAAGCAGCCATGAATGGCGGAAAGCTTGTTGTCCGAGATCAGGCGATCCGTCTCGGTGCGCGTGACTGTCGTGTCGCTTTGCACATCCGAGATGATGAGGTTGAGCTTGGCGCCGCCAAGCGCTGTGATGCCGCCCGCGTCATTCACCATCTCGACCGCGAGCTTGGCGGCCTCGACGCAACCGACGCCGATCTGGGCGAGGCTTCCCGTGACGGGGTAGAGCCCCCCGATGTTCACGGGATCGGCCGCGTAACCGCGCAGCGGATAAGCGCCAAAGGCGCCGGCGGCGAGCGCTCCGCCCGCCGATTTGATGAGGAATTCCCTGCGGGTCTTTCGCTTCGACGTCGGATTGCGGCCGTTCCTCATGTTCACCTCCCTGGGCCAGGGCACCGCAAGGCGGCGGTGCGAGGCTGGCGATAGCTTTTCTCTTTCGAGCTTAGCGCTCAATTTTGCTCGCGGCGAGAGTGTCAAATTGTATACAAGATTATAATCAAAGTTGCAAACCTCCTGCTTGTGGATTATTCGGATTTGCGATGCCGCGGCAATGACCATCGCAAGGAGCTCGACGAAAAAGATGAGCGCTCGCGGTCCGCTTCGAGGCAAGGCGACGGTGCCCGCCGGTTCTGCGACGCTGAAGCGCGTGCAGGGCAAAGTGGCTATCAAACGAGGGGCGCGTGGAACCGCGCTCGCCGAGCTCATCGCCACACGGCTCGAGGAAGAGATCGTGCTCGGGCGTCGCCACCCGCGCGAGCGTCTCATCGAGCAGGAGCTTTGCGACACTTTCCACACCCATCGTGCCGATGTGCGCCTTGCCCTCTTCGAGCTGGAAAAGAAGGGGATCATCGAGCGCATTCCGAACCGAGGCGCGATGGTGCGCGACCTCACGCCGAAGGAGGTGACGGAAATCTACGCCGTTCGCGAGGAATTGGAGGTCATGGCGGTTCGGATCATGACGCTGCCGGTCGATCGTCGGGATGTCGAAAAGCTGGAGCAGATCCAGAAAGGACACAGCGCCGCGATCGACAAGGGCGACCTTCTGAACGTCTTCTACTGCAATCTCAATTTCCATCGGATCCTATACGCCTTGTGCGGCAATGCCTCTCTCATCGAGACGATCGAGCAGCTGGCGCAGAAGGTTTACGGCATCAGATCCTATGCGAATGCCGATCCTGGCGCGCTCGATCGCGCGCGGCGCGATCACCTCGGCATGATCAAGGCGTTGCGCAGCTCCGATCGTGAAGAGCTCATCGCGCTCACGCGGCGTCATCTCGAGCCTTCGCCACAGGCCTATATCCGCGCCTACCAGCGCCGTTTCGGCGATGTCGGGTCGGGAGCGGTCAGGCTCGGGAAGATCGAGCGATAGGATGACCTTGGCCCGCGAGGCTGCACACGCCTTCATGGCTCAGCTTTCAAACTGACCCTGCCGAGTGCGATCATTGCGGGAGGCCATCCTCACCGAAGAGGAAGTCCTGGCTGCGTTCCGCAATAAGACCCGCGCTGGCCTTGGCGCGACCGGAGGCACGGATTGATTCGAGCAACGCTCGGCGTCTTTTCACATCAGCGGCCGCCACCGCGGGAACGAGACGCACTACCGCTTGACCATCTCGCGTCAGGACGACTTCGTTGCCCTCCTCGGCGAGGCGCACCAATTTATTGAGCTTTGCCTGGCGTGCACCCGTGAGACGCGCATGTGACCCTCTTAGCGTCTGTATGGCGAGCTTGATATAGATTAGACTTGCGGGCCGCGCCATCAATGCACGAACGACCTGTTCTATTTTTCGCGGCCGCGCCCCCGAACTTTCCAGTGTCTCCCCTCTGGCAACGCTAAATCTCGGCTGCTAAGCTCCTCTCCCACTTGGGGTGGCGCAGCAGACGGGACCTTTCATGAGACGCCGCACTTTCCTGAAGGCGCTCGGCGCCATGGGCGCGATCGCGCCGCTCGCCATACCAAACCTTGCGAGATCCCAGGGCACGAACGTGCTGAAATTCGTGCCGCAGGCCGATCTCGGCGTCCTCGATTCCGTGTTCACCACGGCCTATGTCACGCGCAATCATGCATTCCTCGTCTTCGACACCCTCTACGGCATGACCGAGGCTTATGAGCCTCAACCGCAGATGGTCGAAGGGCATACCGTCGAAAATGACGGCAAGCTTTGGACGCTCAAGCTGCGCGAAGGCTTGCGTTTCCACGACGGCCAACCGGTGCTGGCGCGCGATGCGGTTGCGAGCATCAAGCGCTGGGGCCAGCGCGACGCGCTTGGCGGCTCGCTCCTCGCTGTCACCGAGGAGCTCTCGGCCGCGTCTGACCGCGAGATCCGCTTCCGCTTGAAGAAGCCCTTCCCGCTCCTCCCGCTCGCGCTCGGGCGTGGAAGCAACACCATGGCGCCGATCATACCGGAGCGGCTGGCCATGACGCCGCCGACGCAGCAAGTGACCGAGATGGTCGGCAGCGGCCCTTACCGCTTCGTGAGCGGAGAACGCGTCCCCGGTTCGCTCGCGGTGTATCAGCGTTTCGAGGGTTACGTCCCACGTCCAGGCGGCGCACCAAGCTTCACGGCGGGGCCAAAGATCGCGAATGTCGAGCGCATCGAGTGGCATGTCATTCCGGATGCCGCGACCGCCGCCGCCGCACTTCAGGCCGGCGAGGTCGATTGGTGGGAGCAGCCTACGGCCGATCTTCTGCCGCTTTTGAAGCGCAACGCCGCGATCAAGACGGAGATCATCGACCGCGCCGGAAATATCGGCCTGATGCGGTTGAATTGCCTTTACCCGCCCTTCGACAATCCGGCGGTGAGGCACGCGCTGCTCGGCGCGATCAACCAGGCCGATTTCATGGCCGCCGTCGCGGGCACCGATCCGCAGATGTGGCGCGACAAGGCGGGTGTTTTCACGCCGTCGACGCCGCTCGCGACCGATGTCGGCATGGACGTCTTTTCCGCCAAGCCCGATTACGACAAGGTGAAGCACGACCTCGCCGCGGCAGGCTACAAAGGCGAGAAGGTCGTGTTCCTTGCCGCGACCGATTTTCCTGCAATCACCGCCTTGTGCGAGGTCTCAGGCGATATGTTCCGCAAGGCCGGTGTCAACCTTGACTATCAGGCGGTCGATTGGGGGACGGTGACGCAAAGGCGAAACAGCCAGGAGCTGCCGGACCATGGCGGCTGGCACGCCCATTGCACCTACACGGCAGGGTTCGACCTCCTGACGCCGGGCGCAAACCTTTCGCTCAATGCCATTGGGCGCGCGGGCTTCGTCGGCTGGCCGACGAACGCGAAGCTCACCGCGCTGCGCAACCAATGGCTCGACGCGGCCGATCTTTCCGAGCAGCAACGCATTTGCCGAGAGATCCAGACGGAGTTCTGGAAGGACCCACCCTATTTCCCCTTGGGTCAATTCTTCCAGGCGACCGCCTATCGCAACTCGTTGAGCGGCATTCCGCGAGGCTCGTTCAGCCTCTTCTGGAATTTGCGCAAGGCTTGAGCCGGGCGCGCGCGAGGACGCCGCGACCCGCATCGCCGCCCCTATGAGCCA
>JAFAQA010000153.1 GCA_019246665.1 Hyphomicrobiales bacterium | reverse complement strand
ACGGGCGCGCACTACATCAACGCCGACACGACCGCCGTCATGCAGCTCATCGAGGGTGATCTCTTTAAGGAATTTCCGACGCTGCGTTTCGTGATTCCGCATGGCGGGGGCGCGGCGCCCTATCATTGGGGCCGATACAGGGGCCTCGCGCAAGCGCTGAAGAAGCCGCTTTTGCGCGAGCATCTGCTCAAGAACGTCTTCTTCGACACTTGCGTGTATCACCAGCCGGGGATCGATCTTCTGACCAAGGTCATCCCTGTCGACAATATCCTCTTCGCGAGCGAGATGGTCGGCGCCGTGCGCGGCATCGACCCCGAAACCGGGCATCCTTTCGACGATACGAAGCGCTATATCGAGGCGACGCTGAACCTGAGCGCCGAGGACCGCCACAAGATCTACGAAGAAAATGCGCGACGCGTCTATCCGCGCCTCGATGCAGCCCTGAAGGCGAGCGGACGATGAGCGACGAGCTCACCGTCATTTCGTCCATGGCCACTCGGCAGATGCTCGCCGAGCTCGCCGGCGCTTACCAGAAGCGCGCCGCTTGTCGGGTCACGATCACCTCGATCGGCGGCCTCGAGGCTGTGCGGCGCGTGCGCGCCGGCGAGCCGATCGACATCGTGGTGCTCGCGGCGCATGTCATGGAGGAGCTGGAAGCCTCAGGCCATCTGGTCCCTTTGAGCCGCGCGGCCCTCGCGCGCTCTTCGATCGCAGTGGCGATTCGTTCAGGTGAGGAGCGGCCGCGCATCGGCGATGCGGAGGCGGTCAAGCAAGCCGTTCTCAAGGCGCGGAAGGTCTCCTATTCGACCGGTCCGAGCGGTGATCGGCTCAAGCAGCTCTTTGCGCATTGGGGCATCACCGACGCGATCTCGGCAAGGCTCGTTCAAGCGCCGCCGGGCGTGCCGGTCGGCAGCTTGCTGGCGAATCGCGAGGCGGATCTCGGCTTTCAGCAGCTGAGCGAGCTCGTCGACCTTCCCGGTATCGACATCATCGGCCTTCTGCCACCTGAAATCCAAAGCGAGACGGTGTTCTCGGCCGCAATCGCGAGCCGCTCTTCAAAGCCGGATCAAGCGCGCGCCTTGATCGAATTCCTCGCGTCGCCTGACACCGCGGCGACCAAGCGCCGCCACGGATTGGAGCCGGCGTGAAAAGAACGATCGTCCAGCCTCGCTTGCAGCCTGTCCGCTCGGGTCCGCTGATCGGCTCCAGTGCCAACCATCAAGCGAGCGCAAGCAGCAATACCGCCAATTCTTCCGGCGCCGTGATGTTGGGGCTGTGGCTCGCATCCATGGCATGAAAGCGCCAGGTGGGGTCGTTGCGAAAGCGATCCGCGAATTGCCGAAACACGTCGTTCCCCGTCTTTCTCGTGCAGTGGATGTACGTGCGGGGCATGGGCGGCAGTGTGCCACGCGTGAGGCGAAGCGGCTGGCTGAAGCATCGCGCCGGCTGATGGCGCCGGAGCGGCGTGATCCAGGCCGCATCTTCGGGTGAGGTGTCCGGGGGCGGCGGATTGGGCGGAATGAGCCAACCTTCGACGCGCGTTGAGGAATGGCCTTCGCCAGCAAGGCTTGCAAGCGACTGGCCGTCGCCAGGAACAAAAGCATCAAGATAAACGAGATGACGAACGCGCTCGGGCAGGCGGTCGGCAACGCCGGTCACCACCATGCCTCCATAACTATGACCGACGAGGATGAAGTCGCTCAGGCTCTCGTATTGGGCGACGCTCAGCACGTCCTGAATATGCGTCTCGAGGTCGACCATCGGATGGGCAAGATGAGCGCGCTCGCCTAGGCCGGTATATGTCGGCGTGACGACCTCGTGGCCCGCGGCACGCAGAAGAACCCGGATCTTCTTCCACGACCATCCGCCCGACCAGGCACCATGGCAAAGGAGGTAGGTGGCCATGCAAGTCAGCTCCCGATATTGTGGCGCCAAGCCATGCGACGGCTTCGCCCAGAATGGCAATTCACTCAAGAGTGAAACCACAAGCTTCGGTATGCCATGGTTGCATCGCGACATTCGACTTGGCGCTTGCCCCAACCCGCATGGCACACTGGAGCCTGACCGCTCAAAACTTTAGGGGGGTGCCCGATGAGCATCACGATCGAGCGAGCCGTCGAGGCAACGGTTGAGGTCCACCAGCTCATCGGGGAGCTGAACGATGTGCTCGGCGCCGCTTACGAGACCCATCAGCGGCATGGCCTTTCGGTCGCGCAACTCTTCCAGCCAAATCTGCGCTTTTTTCTGGCGCGGCTCGATGGCGTCGCGTCAGGCTGCGGAGGCGTCGCGATCTTCGAGGATTACGCCGAGGTCAAGCGCATGTACACGCGGGCAGCGGCGCGCCGGCAGGGGATCGCGAACGCCTTGCTGCGCCGGATCGAGGAGGAGGCTGGAGGCTTCGGAAGGTCAATTTTGCGGCTCGAAACAGGCATTCACCAGCAGGAGGCCATGGGTCTCTACCAGCGCGCCGGGTATCGGCAACGCGGCCCGTTCGGCGCTTATGCGGCGATGCCTCTCGACAACATCGAGACAAGTCTCTTTTTCGAGAAGCGCCTTACGTGAGGTGGATTCCATGACGGTTCGAGGACATCATTATCCGACATTTCGATCTCATGGCCCATTGCCGCCTCCGCTCCTTGCGAGCTGTCGGCAGTCGTCTCGGCCATTACTGGAAAGTCCAGCTCGAGCGACGTCTTTATTCTTCACCGGGCTGAGCTCTCGCCCGAGAGGA
>JAFAQA010000372.1 GCA_019246665.1 Hyphomicrobiales bacterium | reverse complement strand
CCTCGATGAGGCGGCGTAGCGCGCTCGCCAGCGCAACATGATCATTTGGACGAACAAGGACGCCCGCGCCCGCCGGGACAGTGTCCACAATCGCGCCCGCAGTCGTGCCGACTACCGGCAAGCCGTGAGCAATCGCTTCGGCATAGGCCATGCCATAGCCTTCGAAACGCGACGCGAGCACGAATAAATCGGCATTGGCAAATTGTACAGCCAGACATGCCGGCGACACCGCGCCGAGCAACGTGACGCGATTGCTCAGACCGAAACGAGCGATGTCCTTATCGAGGTCGGCGGCGGTTTGCACATCACGGCTTCGATCGCCAACAATTGACAGCTGCCATGGCAAATCGATGAGTGTCGCAAGTGCCGTGACCAAGACGTCGAACCCCTTACGAGGGACCACCGCTCCGATCGAGAGCAGCTGCACAATGCTGCCGCCGCCGTTACGGCGAGTCACCGGGGCCAAATCAACTCCTGGCGTGACGACGAAAATGCGCTCCGACGCTACCGCGTAATCCGAAGCAATGCACCGCGCGGTAGCCTTGCTTGTGACCACAACTCGAGCAGCAGCGGCAAGCGCCGCGCGCTCGCTCTCCTGCAACTTTGCGATCTGGGTTGCAGATAGGCCTGACTCCAAGGCCAGCGGGTGATGCACAAGTGCAACCAAGGGATTGTGTAGGCGAAGTTTCAAAGCAAGCTCGGGAAGGACGCCAAACGCCAAACCATCAATGACGATGGCGCGGTCCGCTGGGATTGCTGAGAGTCGCACCTCTGCGGCCATTCGAGCTTCAGAGTCTGGCCAAGGAAAATCTTCGCCCAGATCGACGAAATCAATGCTCCAGCCGAGCTGCCTAAGCTCCGCGATCATGCGCCTATCGTAAGCGTAGCCGCCGGTCGGCGTCGTAAGATCGCCTGGCACCGCGAATGCAATCCGCCTCACCATAGAGGTGCCTCATACCAAGCGCGCGCTACATGAGATTCCGACAGCGTCACTCGAATGGCCATGAGCTCGCGGCCATCGCGGCCAAGTGAGCCTGCACGTGCGCAAATCGCCAGCTGGTCGAAGATATACTTGGTCAGGAATTCGGTCGTGGTGTTGCTGCCTTTCATATCCGGCACTTCATCGAGATTGCGGTAGTTGAGCGGTGCCAGGATGGCCTTGAGGCACTCCAAGGCTCGCCCGATATCGACAACGATGCCGTTGACGTCCAGGCGCTCTGCAAAGATGGCGACGTCGACCACAAAGGTCGCCCCGTGCAGAGCCTGGGCGGGGCCGAAGACCGCGCCCCGGAATGAATGAGCGACCATGATGTGGTCACGAACTTCGACAGCGAACAAATGCTCTTCCTCAGCTGTAGGAGATAAGCTGGCAGAGTGGACCGCTCTCTGCGCTCAGAATAGCGGCAAGCTGCGCCGGCAGATCGTGAAATGCCACGGCTGGGGCAATCAGCGCATCCAATCGGTCGTCCATGAGGAGTGCCAAGGCTGCGGCGAGCCGTCGCCTGCGTGTCCAGCGTGGCCGTCGCGAGGCGGCAACCTGACCGACTTGGCTCGAGATCAACCGGAGCCGACGACTGTGGAACGCGCCACCGAGCGGCACCCCCACCGGGCTATCGCCGTACCAGCTAAGCTCTACCAAATTCGCCTCGTCACCACAGCAATCGAGCGCCGTCGCAAGACCGGCCGCGGTGGCGCTCGCGTGGATGACCAGATCGCAATCGGCCGGCGCCGAACGGGGTCGCGCGAAGCCCACTCCCAATTTGTGCGCTGTTTCGGCGCGCGCAGGGTTGACGTCGACGAGCGTGACTTCCGCCCCCGCAATATGGCCGCAAAGAAACGCCACCAGCGAACCCACCGCTCCGGCACCGACGATGGCAACGCGGTCGGCTGGCCCCGGAGCGGCATCCCAGACCGCGTTGAGAGCCGTTTCCATGTTTGCTGCAAGCACGGCCCGGCGAGGTCGCAGTCCATCCGGCAGCGGCATGACGGCCCGAGATGGCACATTGAAGAAGTTCTGGTGCGGGTGGAGCACGAACACGGTCTGCCCAGCGAGACACTCAGGGCCCGCCTCGACAACGCCCACAGTCGAATAACCGTATTTCACGGGAAATGGGAAATTGCCGGCCATGAACGGTGCCCGCATGCGTTCGAATTCGCTTGGCGGCACTCGCCCACCCAGAACGAGCGCCTCGGTGCCGCGACTCAGCGCTCCGCAGAGCGTACGCACCCGCACGTCGTCTGGCCCTGGCGGAGTTAGCTCTTCCTGACGAATTTCGGCGCGCCCCGGACTGACATACCAAAGCGCTTGAGCCACTTTGGATGTTCGGCTTGCCGGCACCCGCGCTTACCTCCGATGGATAGCACTTTCAGACGTCACCCTTCTAAATGCAATGTAGCTCTCGAACTTGAGACGGCGAATAGATTGAAGCGAACTTTGGATTGTCATGCCTACGAACTGGTGCTTTGGCCGGTATTCCCTAGAGTTACGGCACCACGGGACCGTCTCCGAGCAAAAACCTTATGGCTAATGTTTTTGGAGCGTCATGGGGCACAGCGGGTCGTAAACGCGCTTGGTGAGGATCATCGCAATTTCCTCACTCGCGTTTCAGGTGCAGCTTCTCCATTTCCTCGATCGCCAGGATCGAGTGGGCGAAGGCACCACCAGCCCGCATCTCGGCAGCGACCCAGATCGCTTCCATCAATTCCTCCTTCGATGCACCTTGCCGTAAGGCGGCTTTGGTGTGGCCGCGAATGCAATAAGGACATTGCGTGACATGGGCGACAGCGACGGCGATCAGCTGCTTGGTCTTGGCGGGCAAGGCACCTTCGGCGAATACCCTCTTGCTCAACGCCTCGAAGGCATCGTGAATATCAGGCGCGAGTTGCTTGCGAAGGTCGGACAAAGTTCGGGACGACTGGGGATACAGGTCGGTCATGATGGTCTCCCATTTGCCAAGCGCGTCTTTCTCTTGAGTTCGCGCTCTTCCATGATTCAGCGCAAGGCCTTGTCCTCGGTTCCCTCCCCTTTCCCCGCGTGCCATCCTCTGGTGACCTGGTGACCTGGATCCGCTTTGCGGGTGAATCATCGCTATTCGATCACCCTCAATGAGAGTTTTGCGTGCATTTTCCCCTGTGCATTGCGTATTCGCCCCGCATTTATCCTCTGCGGAGCAGGGCGCGCATCAACAGCGCCTCGCCTCCAGCACACAAAAATTAACGTAACGAGGAAGGCGCGCGCCTTAAACTCGATCAATTGCCGAAGTTAAGCGATCCTGGCCAGAGCGCCGCCCTACCAGCTCCGCTTGTCCGTGGGATTCGGGCGTGGGTGGTCAACCATTTCTTCGACGCATCGAGCCAGCGTCTCGTACTTCTCCGCGACCTCAACGAGCTTGCGTTTTCCCAACTTGACTGCGCGCCGTCGGGCGGCCGCCGCCGTGGAACGATAACGAGCAGCAAGCGTCCTTGCGCCTTCGCGTGGATCGTCTGTCATCGTATGGCCTTTCGGACCGAATGTGAAAGCCAATGCCGACCCGCGACTTTCTCTGAGTTGGCGGCTTGGGTATCGTAATCAAAGGTGCGGGCCGGGGACGCTCGTCCCTTTGGGAGAATGAGTGACATCGGATAGATCGCGTTGGACACAATCGCCCGCTTCCACACCATCACTAATGGCGGCGGCAAGGACTAGTTCCAATATTGTAAAGGGGGGCCTGTATTCCATCGCGCCTGACCAGGCGTTTTCCGCAGAGCCAGACACGACGCAACTTGCGCGACTGACGACGGCGCTCAAGTCGGGGAACTTTTACCGCGGTCATGGCGCAATCCCGATCTCGGTTGGCGGTCCCGTAAGGCTTCCCGCCTCCGCGGGTGGCGTAACAGCGGTCAATTTCCGCGACCCGGAGGGGCCACCCGCTCGAATTGCTACAATTCTCAACGCGTGGAACAACCATGGGGAACTCGGTGTCCCCACGACAAAGTCGTTCTCCGTCCTGCAATTCGCGCCCCTCTCATTTAGGCCCTTCCCCCAAATCAATGAGCCGGCCGAGTAGATCAGCGAGCGAGCGCGCCTGCGCTTCGCCGCCGAGCTTTCTTCCGACATGGCGCGCGATCGCCGCGCGATAGGCCGGCCACATCCGCCGCAAGAGATCGCGACCGCTCGGCGTGATTTTGACGAGCTGGCCACGCCCGTCCTCGGCCACCGGACGACGCTCGACGAGCCCTGCCTTCTGGAGCCGATCGACGAGGCGCGAAACATTGTGTTGCGCGAGCAAGAGTTCCGCTTGGATCTCGAGGTGCCGAAGCCCCTCTCCTTGCGCACGCCCGAGCGCCAAGAGGACATCGTACCAGGCGAGCGGAGGGAACCCGGCCCTTTTGATGTCGGTCTCGACGGCGCCGAGCACCTTGTGCTGCGCCTTCACCAGGCGCGCCCAGGCTCGGACGACGGTTTCCGACGGAGCGCCTTCAGGCATGCGCCAACATTAGCAATACATGCAAGGGCATCAAGCTTGCGCAATCGATGCATTTGCATGT
>JAFAQA010000320.1 GCA_019246665.1 Hyphomicrobiales bacterium | reverse complement strand
GCCGCCGCGACGGCCATCGCCGAGCGTTCGCCGAAGGCGCAATAAAAGACGAGACGCTTGCCGGTCGCCGCCGCGAATTCGTGCAGCATGCCGCCATTCGCGAGCTGCCGGTTGAGCTGCGCATAGGGCGCATGCAGGTCTCCCGGGATGGCGCCGTGCTTGTCGCGCTCGCGCTCCTCGCGAAGGTCGATGAAGACCGTTTCGGGGTTGCCGACGAGGGATAAGGCCTCGCTTGCGGTCACCGACCAACCGTGCCGTGCGACATCGTCTTGCGAAAGCCCGATGTGGAGATTGGCGGGGACCGCGACATCCATCATCTTCGGGTTCGGAAGCTTGAGGCTGTTCATCAGGTCGACATATTCATCGACTGACTTGACCTGGAGGCGCGGGTTGAACGCCCTTTCCTCGGCGATCGTCGAGACCATGTCGCCTTTGTAATCGTGAGCGGGATAGACGAGCGTCTCGTCGGGAAGCTTCAAGAGCCGCCCGAAGAGCGATTCGTATTGGGCGCGCGCATCACCATTCTGGAAGTCGGTGCGGCCCGTGCCACGGATCAACAGCGTATCTCCCGTGAACACCCGATCGTTCATGCTGAAGCTGTAGGAATCACTCGTGTGGCCGGGCGTGTACATGACGCCGAGGCTGATGCCCTCGATCTCGATCCGCTCGCCATCAGCTACGCGCATCGAAACCACGTCGACGCCGGAATGCTCCCCCATGATGGTGATGCATTGCGTGCGGTCGCGAAGCTCGCCGAGCCCCGTGATGTGGTCGGCGTGAATATGCGTGTCCACTGCCTTCACGAGCCGAAGGTCGAGCTCGCGCATGAGCTGGAGGTAGCGATCGACCCGTTCGAGCACCGGGTCGATGATCAGGGCCTCTCCGCCTCGCCGGCTGGCGATCAGGTAGCTGTAGGTGCTCGACACCGAATCGTAGAGCTGGCGGAAAAGCATTTGACCCTCCTGAAGCGAACCTCCTCGATGGATCTCTCAGTGAGCCCTCGCCTTATCGAGGCTGGGGCACGATTCTCATCCACGGCCGGGGCGCCTTCCAACCCTGCGGATATATTTTCTTCGCCTCCTCGTCGGAGACGGAACCGGCGATGATCACGTCCTCGCCCGGCATCCAGTTCACCGGGGTCGAGACCTTGTGCTTGGCCGTCATCTGGAGTGAATCCAGCACGCGCAGGACCTCGTCGAAATTGCGACCGGTGGTCATCGGGTAGACGATGATCAGCTTGATCGTCTTGTCGGGCGCGATCACGAAGACGTTGCGCACCGTTTGATTATCGGCGGGCGTGCGGCCTTCCGAGGTCCCGGACGTGCTCGCCGGCAGCATGCCGTAAGCCTTCGAGATCGAGAGATCCGTGTCGCCGATCATCGGATAGTTCGGCGCCGTCCCTTGGATTTCCTCGATGTCCTTTGCCCATTTCGCATGATTGGTCACAGGATCGACGCTGAGCCCGATGATCTTCGTGTTGCGCTTGTCGAATTCAGGCTTGAGCTTCGCCATGTAGCCGAGCTCCGTCGTGCAGACCGGCGTGAAATCCTTGGGGTGCGAGAACAACACGCACCAGGAATTGCCGATCCAATCGTGGAAGCGGATTTTGCCCTGCGTCGTCTCGGCTTCAAAATCCGGAGCCTTGTCGCCCAATTGTAGTGTCATAGTCGCGCCTCCTGATAGATTTTCAGTGTGAAGATAAGCCATGGTGTCGCAAGAAACACCAGTGCAAATTTCAGGCGATCAACCTCCATCGGATGCCGAAACCTCAGCCGGCCCATGACGATCATTAAATGGCGTCAAGCTGCGAGGTGGCGTCTGTCGCAAGCTCTTCTCGAGCATGCGCACGCGGTCAACCGAAGCTATCCGCAAATCGGGACAAGTTCGTGTCGGGCCGTGGCTCGCAAATCACGAACCACTCGTCAGAAAGGTTGCGCGAAGGCTGGACGCAATGTGGTCGAAAGGGAGTCGCGGCCCGCGATCTTGCCCGAGTTGGCAGATCAACGGCCTCAGCTCGCTGGGTCAAGCGTCAGGGCGTCTGAAAACCGCGATGGCGCTCCCAGCTCCGCCTGCGCTGTTGCGCTCCGCTGTCCTTGATCCACAGCCCGAGGATGGAAAGCAGCAATAGCAGGCCCGCCAAGGGAACATTGACGAGGGCCCAGTCGAGGGCGAGCTGCACTCCGGGCAGGTCGGTTCGCGGTCTCGGCACCTCGAGCCAGTCGAACGCCACGAAGGCGGGCAAAGGCTGCCATGCGGCGGCTTTCACCCAGTGAAAAATTTGCCAGAAGAACGTGATCAAAGCGCCGGCAAAGAGCGGCCAGAAGACTGCCGCTCCGAAAACCTCGAGCGAGCGCGCCTGAACGTCTGCGGGATGGTTTGCCATGCCTGTCACCTCATGGAGACCGGACAGGATCCGAGATTCCTCCATACGAGGGCAGGTAGCAAACACTCTTGTGGCCTAGATATTCGGGTTGCCCCGGGTCGCTCGTACCTAGAACAGGTTGCGTCTAGATGAGATCAGTAGCGCCAGGTTATCTTCTTACTTTTCCGCATGATCTTATCGCAGAAGTGGGGCCACTTTTGCGGATCATGCTCTAACGAAGCGGCGCCCGTGGACCATTGGCCGAACCGACGCGGCGTTGTCTTTGGTGAGCATGGCAAACGCTGATTGCACCTCCCTCCCGGCTCATGCGGCCGTGCGGCAACTTGGGGGCACTTTTGCAGGAAGCTGGAACCTTGACGGGTCTCAGTACGCGCATTTCCGTGCTGGCTGATGAGTTGCGCGAGGAGCGCTTCGCGTCCCGGTCATCGTCGGCTCAGTGGGTAACAGCACGGTTGAAAAATCGCATTTTTGGTTAAACAGAAACTTTGCAAGTTATGTATAATCAACGACTGGACCATGGCGCTTCGGCCGATTCCCTTGCCGCTTCAGGCGCTCTACGCCGACCTCGCTCAGACGCTGGCGGATCCGCCCGCGACCCTCCCCGGCAGCATTTCCGTAAATTACCGTTTAGCGGCCCCAGGTTTGCTGGTGGGCGCGACAGGGATTGAACCTGTGACCCCTCCCGTGTGAAGGGAGTGCTCTCCCGCTGAGCTACGCGCCCGTGAAGGGAGGTTCTCTAGAGCATGATCTCGAAAAATGGAAACCATTTTTCCAGCTCAACTCAGTTTGGGCGTGCTGGCTTGCTGTTGAAGGTCAGGATGCCTCAAGGGGCGCGTCGACAGCTTCGATCCAGCATCAGGCCTCAAGGCGGCTTGGGGTGGAAGGTATGGGAGTTTCACCGGCGTGGGAACGACGCCGGACGTCCGCGAAACGGACCACCGACGCCCATCCAACTCACCGACATCGGGGAGCGTGGTTGTGCTTTATGAGCCGCTCAGTGCAGGCTTACCATCGTGAGGTCGCTGTCGCGCGCATTGACGAGGGCCGCCTCACGCGAATCCGTGATGAGGATCGGCGAGCCGTCCGCCGCGAAGAGGCCGAAGAGGTGCAGGCCGGGCTGGATCTTGGGAGCCTGGGGGAAAGCTCGGCTGACATCGTCGGAGAGCATGGGCTTGACATAGGCGATCCGGCCTTCGCCCAGGACCGCAAGTTCCTGGAGCGAAATGCTAGGAGTTGCTGAAAACGTGGCGTTCATGACCAAACCTCCGTCAGTTTGATACGCAATTCTCGTGCCTTATTGTTAAGAGTTAGTGGCACGAGTTTTTATTCCCGTTCATCGATAACGATCCGGCGCGTCACTCGTTCAATCGTGGGACGCGTCAAATCGATCGACAATAAGCCATGAGCAAGCTCCGCGCCGAGAACCTCGAGGCCCTCCGCGAGGAGGAAAGCCCGCTGGAATTGCCGCGCCGCAATCCCCCGATGGAGAAATTGCCGCGCCTTGTCGTCATTTTGGCGCCCCTTGATGAGGAGCTGCTTGTCCTCAACGACGATCTCGATGTCCTCACGCGCAAAACCGGCCACCGCAAGCGTGATTCGCAGCTTTTCCGGGCCCTCTTCGGAGGGTGAGATTCGCTCGATATTATAAGGGGGATATCCATCTCCCGTCGCTTTGGCGACACGATCAAGTGCCCGCTCGATCTCGTCGAAACCCAGCATGAACGGAGAGGACAGGCCGTTTTGACGCGACATTTTTCGAGCCCTTTCCGGCGCCCATTACGACCATTGCGGACTTCCAACGCACATCCCGCCGTTGTTGTGTCCGCGGAGCCCGAATTCTGGCGCTCCATGTCGTGAATGCCACATGGGGGTTTGTGCGAATTTGATCAAGGGGTGCCGAAACGGCACATCTCGAAGCTCAGGCCGAAATCAGTCGCAGTGCCTCTTCGAGGTCCTTTTCGCCGGGTTCGAGGCGATGGGGACCATCGAGCTCGATGAGGAAGCAGCGGATCGGAAGATCCGGGTAGAGGTTTCGAACGAGCGCCCGATAGACGGCGAGCTGAACCAAGCCGTGCGTGATAGCGCGGCCTTTTTCTGGCAAGCTCGTCTTGAAATCGGCGATGAGCACCGCTTCCGGCGTGAGCGCCAGCCGATCAATCCGCCCGGCCACGGAGAGACTCCTCCCATCCGGAAGCTCGATCTCGCCTGAGAGGCTCACTTCCGCGAGGCTCCTTGCGGAGAAAAGCGGTGCGACCTCCGGCTGCACGATGAGAGCAAGCACTCTTTCCGCGATCTCCTCCCGGTGTTGCGGTGCAAGGCCCACTTCGTCACGGCCAAGAATGGCCGCCGCCGCGGCGCGCCGTTCGGGCGCGATCCGCGGCAGATGCTCGATGAGCCCATGGGCAAAGCGACCGGCGAGCAAGCTATCGCGGGTCGCCGCCGGATATCCGCCGGCTGCGCGCTCATCCGCGGCGTCGAGCACGCTCGAGGGGCGAAGCGGAGGTCGGGTGACGGGCTCCGCCGGCGCGGGGCGATCGAGCCATTCGGGGCGGGTGCTCTCCGGGACGCTGCGCTTCGCCGCTGCCGTCAGCGAAGTCACTGGTGACGGGGGCGATAGGCGCCATCGCTTCACCGGTTCCACCCCGGGTTGCGTCGGAAGGTCGATGAGCCCCGGCGGCGATTTCGCGTCGAGGGCGTTCTTCACCATGGCGTACCAAGAGGACGCGGGAACTTTGCCGTTCACGGGACAGCCCGCCACGATCAGGCGATCGCGAGCCCGCGTCATCGCGACGTAAAGCAGCCGGCGCTCCTCGCGCGCCCGGCTCGCAGCCTCTTGGCGTCGCGCCCGTGAGGTTGCGGCGCAATCGAGCTCGATGCGTGGCACCCAGGCGGGAACCTGTTTGTGAGCGTCGACAGGCAACGATAGAAGGCGCTCGGCTCTTGGAGAGGCCCCACAGGCATCCGCGAGAAGCACGATGGGCGCCTCGAGCCCCTTCGCCCCGTGCACCGTCATCACGCGAACCTCGCCGCGGGCGGCGGAAAGGTCACGCTTGATGTCCGCGCCGCTCCTTTCCAATGCGTCGAGGAAGCGAAAGAGCGAAGTGCCGCCGCTGCGCTCATAGGCGAGCGCAAGGCGCAACACCTCGTCGCTCGCCTCGGCGGCCTCGGCGCCGAGCCGCGCGGCAAGTGCCTTTCGCCCGTGCCCCGGACCGAGAAGCTCTGCATAGAAGGCAAACACGGCTTTGTTCAGAGCCGCCTCGCGCATGGCATCAAGGCGTTGATCGGCCTGCAAAAGGCGCGGATCGCTGCAAGCCGCCTCACGCAGGGCCCGGCGAAGGCTCCCCTTCCGCTGCGGCGCAAGGCGCTGGAGATCATCGTCATCAAGGCCGATGAACGGGGATTTCAGCAAGGCCGCGACAGTGAGGTCATCCTCCGGCAGGAGCGCGGCGCGGCCCGCCGCGATGAGGTCCTCGACCGCGATATGCGTCGAGAGCGAGAGCCGGTCCGCCCCCGCCACGGGCACGCCTGCCCGTTTCAATGCCCGGATCACGGCTTCGAACATCTTGCCGCGCCGGCGCACCAGGATCAGCACCTCCCCCGGATGCACGGCGCGGCCAAGGTCGCAACCCTCCTTGATCCAACGCTTCGCCTCACCCGCGATGCGGCGAGCGAGCTTGACCTCGGCACTCGCCGGCAAGGCGCCAAGCTCCGGCTGCGCGAACGGATCGACTGTGGCTGTCTCATCCTTTGCGACGACGGGCCAGAGATCGACGCAGCCTGGCTCTCCTCGCCGGATGCTGACATGGTCGGGCGGGCGGCCGCCATCGGCGGTCAACCCCTCGAAATGCGCCTCGAGGGCGAAGACGGCGTCGACGGCCGCCAACACATCCTGGGTCGAGCGGAAGGAGAGGTTGAGGGTGATTTTCCGGTAAAGCTCGCGATCTTCCTCGATGGAGAGCGCGCGAAAATCCTTGGCAAATAGATCGCGCATCTCGCCGAAGATTTTTGGCTCGGCGCCTTGGAAAGCATAGATCGATTGCTTCTCGTCACCGACCGCGAAGACTGTGCGTCGCCTGCCGGCGCGGGCGCCGCTTCCCGCCGTGAACTCGGATGTCAGGGCACGCAGGATCGCCCAATAGTCCGAGTTCGTGTCCTGGGCTTCGTCGACCAGGAGATGCTCGATCGCCGCGTCCAGCTTGTAGAGCACGAAGGTCGAGGACACCCGCGTGAGCAGCCGGCGTGTCGCTGCGATGAGATCGTCGAAATCAAGCGCGGCTCGCTCGGATTTGAGCCGCGCGAAACGCGCCCGTATGGCCGCGGCGAGCGACAGAAGCGCGAGGCTGCGCTCGCGCGCCTCAATGGCGCGAAGCCGGTCGAGAAGGCGCAAAAGACGCTCTGCTTCCGCCTGTAAATCCTGTTCGATCTCTTCATCGGCCTGGCAGGCAGCGACGCTTGCCTGGTTTTTCCGGGCTCGCAGTCCTTTCTCCTCGCCGTTCCGGGTGAGGAGCAAATTCTCGTACGTCGCAACCCGTTCGGCAGGTTCGAGCGTCGGGATCCTCGCAAGCTCCGCGGCGCGCTCTTTGTCCGATTTGCTACCTTGGTTCCACGCGGCAAAAGCGCGCTTCGCCAGGGCAGCTTGGGCCGGCGACCAGAGTTCCTCCTCGATATCCTTCGGCGTTGAGCCGGGCGCGATCTCGAGCGCACGTGAAAGGTCCTGGCGAAGCTGCGCGAGGAAATCGGGCTCTTGCGCCGCATCCGTCTTCCAGACGCGCAAGCCGAGAGCCGCCTCGACGAGAGGTCCGAAATCCCTTGCAGAAACATGCTCTCCGACGCGCGCCAGCGCCTCGGCGAGAGCCGGCACATCCCCTGCAACGGCTGAGGAGAGCACGGAAAACTGTGCCTGAGCCATGAGCTCGCGCGCTTCCTCGTCTTCCAGCACCGCGAACCGCGCCGGCACATTGGCCTCGAACGGAAAGGCTTGCAGCAGGCGCGTGCAAAACCCGTGAATGGTGTCGACGCGAAGGCCGCCCGGCGTCTCGATGGCGCGCGCGAAAAGTCGGCGGGCCTCGCCGAGCCGTTCGGCCGAAGCGGCTTCGCCCGAAACGTCCATGATCGCATTGCCGAGCGCCTCGTCATCGAGGCTGACCCAGCGCGCCAGCTCGGCGAAGACGCGGTTCGACATCTCGGCCGCGGTCGCCTTTGTGAAGGTGAGGCACAGGATGCGGCCGGGATCGACACCGCAAAGCAGGAGCCGCAAGACGCGGTTGCGCAACACCGTCGTCTTGCCAGCGCCGGCATTCGCCGACACCCAAGCGCTCGCCTCCGGGTCGGAGGCGGCGAGCTGCCGGGCCCTGGTGTCGAGATCGGCGCGAAACGTATTCATTCCGTCTCGGCGTCCTCACCGCCCTCATCGGCCCATTCCGCGAAACGCGCCAGGTGGTCGTAGTCGCTGAAGGCCGGCGCGAGTCCCGGAAAGGGCTTCGAGGCGAAGCCGCGCTGGCCTCGACGGTAATCGTTCAGCACCGCGATCACGCCGGAAAGATGCGCGTCGGCAAGCTCGTCGAGCGTCGCGACATTGGAGTTCTTGGGATCGACCGCTTGCCTCCTCCCCGCGGGGTTGGCCCCGGAAAGCGCCACATAGGAAAGCTCCGAGATGACAGCTGCCGGTACACCGGGCATGCCGCTGCCCCTGAGGATCGCGGCTTCGAGCGTGAGCTGAGGGCTGAAGCCCGAGCGCACATCGACCAGCTTCGGCGGCGTTCCCGTCTTGAAATCGATGATGGCGAGCGTTCCCTCTCGATTGCGCTCGATCCGGTCCGGGCGCGCCGTGAGGCGGAAGGTCTCACCATCGGCAAGCGGCAGCTCGAGCCACGAGCTCGTCTCGACCACGATCTCTTCGATGTACGGACGCCGCGCGCGCTCGAATTCCACGAACCAGCGCGCCACGCGCTGAAAGCGGGGCCAGACGAAGCCCGCGACCTGCGGATCATTCATGTAAGGCGCGAGAAGCGATCGCCCGATCTCGATGAACGCTTCGGTCGCCTCTGCCGGAAGAGCGTGTGGATATCGTTTCACGAAAGTCGCGAAAGCTTCGTGCCAAATCACGCCCTGGCGGCGCGGATCGAAGGTGAGGCCCGCCGCCTCGAGCTTGTCGAGGCGTAGCACATGGCGAGCGAAGATCGCATAAGGATCGCGCAGCAAGGTCTCGATCGCGGTCACGCTCAATTGCCGGGGCTGAAGCGCCGCTGCGACCAGAGGGGCGGGGCGCGGCACGGGAACGGGCGGCCCCGCCGCATCGAGCATGTCGGCGAGCTTCAAATAATGCGCGCCCCGCCTTTTGGCGTCGCCCCAGCGCGGCGCCCCGGCGACCGCTTCGAGCCGCTGCAGAAAGCGCGATGGAATCGTGTCCGCGCCTTGCGCTTTCAGCGAGCGCGTGACGAGGCAGCGCGGGGCCCCGCAGGCAGCGACGAAGTCATGCGCCATCTGCCCGATGCGCCGCTCGGGCGCGCTCAAGCCGAGCTGGGCGCGCAGGCCTCGATTGAGGAACGGGTCGGTCGCGATGCGCGCGGGCCATGATCCTTCAACCAGGCCACCGAGCACGACGGCATCGGCGGCCAGAAGGCGTGCCTCCAGCAATCCCCAGATCTTGACGCGGCGCTGCCCCAGCGACGAGGGCGTCACGGCCCGCCCTTCCATCAACCCGCGCAGCGCCTGCGCATAGCCTGATGCCGGAATCCCCGGGCCAGGCTCATGGCATTCCGCAAGATCGGCAAAGAGCGAGATCAGGGCCTCGGCATCGGGACCCGCGAGCGCGCTTGCTCCATTCGGAAGGCGGGTGACGGCATCGAGCGCGACGCAATGGGCTTCGCCAAGCTCGGGCAAGCTGATCTCCTCGCGCCGGGAGACGGCAAGCAGCGGCGTGAGCGCGCCGTCCAGTGCATCGACGATGGCGCTCGCGGCGGCGAAATCCGCGGGCGTCAGTCGCGCCCGCGGCCTAGCGGCATGCTCGGGCTTCTCTTGAGCGGCCTTGGCGAGCGCTTCGCGCAAAGCTCCAAAGCTTTCGGGCAGAAGCTGCCCGCGCGTGAGTGAAATATCGATCACCGCTCGGGCGCGCTCGATGAGCGAGCGATGGAGCCCAAGATGCGTCAGAGGATGCGCAAGCAGGGCGAGGAGATTGGAAGCTTCGAGCGTCGAGCCGGCAAGCTCGGCGAGAATCAGCGCGAGCCGGCCTGCCGACGAGCGCGACAAGACCGTCCCGGCAGAATCATCCGCCGTGATCCCCCAGCGCGAAAGCTCGATCGAGACCCGTTCGGCAAGGCCGCGATCAGGCGTGATCAGCGCCGCCACATGTTCCGGCGTCTCGAGCGCCTCGCGCAGCACGAGAGCGATGGCGAGAGCCTCGCGCCGCTCGTCTTGCGCCTCGATCACAGCAAGTCCTTCGAAGCCCTCGTCGAGCTCGGGGCGCATAGAAGTGCCGGCCTTCGCCCCGGTCAACGCTCCCCAGGCATCGGTCGTCTCGGCCGGGCGCATCGCCTCGGAAATGAGTCGGGCTCTCGCCGCGAGCGCGGGAGACGGCTTGCCGATCTCCTCGACCTCTTCGGGCTCGATGCCCATTCGATCGAGCAGGCGGCGCAGCGCATATTGCGGATGGCTGGGCGCGGGCTCGCTGCCGGCAAGCAGCGACCAGGAGCGCCGGTCGAGACCGCGATCAAGGCCGGGCAGCACCACCGCTCCATTCGCGAGGCCGGCGATGCTCGCAATGAGATCGGCGGTCGTTGCGATCGACCCCGTCGAGCCGACCGCGATGATGGGATGAGGAGAACCCTCGCGTGCCAGACGTTCGGCATAGGCGCGCATGAGCCGGCCGTGACGATCGACCGCATCGATCCGTCCGAGCTCGGCGAGCATGCGAGGCCAGCTCTCGCCCGCGATGCCGAGGAAGGTCGCGGATATTCGCCACATCTCCTGGAAGTCGCTGGCGTCGAGGCGCGCGAGCTCGCTGAGCGGCACCGCTTCCAGGTGAAGCGAATCGATGAGGCGCGCGAGATCGCCCGCGAGCGAAATGATTCCGGCAGCGCCCGCCGTCGCGGTGAACGCCTCGTCCGTCTCGAGCTTCAAGGCGGCGCGATCGATGGCGCGACTCCAGCTCGCGACGAGCGTGGCGAGGAGCAATAGGCGCTGCGTGTCGCCGACGGCCGGCAGGATCTCGGCACCGGCGGATACCTCGTCGAGCAAGGCGAGCTCGAGCGCATCGGTCTCGCCGAGCGGCAGGATGCGCGGCAGCATGGTTGTCCGGCCGCGGAGCCGCTCTGCGAGTTTCGCGGCGAGCGCCCTTCCCGCACGGCGTGTCGGCACGTAGAGCGTCGCCTCGGCGAGCGTGAACGGGTCTGCGGCGAAATCGATCAACCGGCTGAGTGGGCCATCGAGCAGCGCATCCGTCAGCGCATCGAGAAAGCTCACCCCGAACGGAATGTTGAACACACTCAAGGGCCGATGAGCCA
>JAFAQA010000317.1 GCA_019246665.1 Hyphomicrobiales bacterium | reverse complement strand
TCTCGCCAAACCTCATCTACTTCTAACCGTCGACCTTAGCTTATATTTATCTGCAGCTAGGTCGGGCATATCGGCCGAAAACTTCAACCACCTAAGGGGTCTATGAAGCCTCCCAAGCTCGCAGGAAAAAGCAAAAGCGACCTCACTGGCAAAGCCATCCTGGAGCATCTCGACGATCTTGAGGATGTTTGCCTCGCCGAGCAGCGGCTTGCTGATTTTCGTAGCGGTCGGAGCGGGTCCTTGTCGCTGAGGGAGATGATGAAGCGGCACTACGTTCGCAAGTGAGTTCGCGCGAGCCTCCGCGGGCATCGCGCCGTGCGGCCGAGCTGACCTTCCCGCTACCTCCCATGCCTCCATGGCTTTGCTTGGCGCGGCAAGCCGCCCTATAGGGATATCGGAGGATTTTCTTAAAACGCTTGGGCGCCGACGCGCCCGGCGCAAAGTCCAGGTGGAGGAACCATGTATCAGGACGTATCGCTTTTCATCGATGGCAGCTGGGGCAAGGCCTCCGGCGGCAAGGCCACACCCGTCGTCAATCCGGCGACCGGCGATCAAATCGGCACTTTCGCGCATGCCAACAAGGCCGATCTCGAGCGCGCCGCGCAGGCGGCCCAAAAGGGCTTCCAGGCCTGGCGCAAGGTTTCGCCGTTCGAGCGCTACAAGGTCATGCGCAAGGCGGGCGAGCTGCTCCGGCAGCGGCTCGACGAGGTCGCCAAGACCATGACGCTCGAGCAGGGCAAGCCGGTCGGCGAGGCGAAGATGGAGCTCATGAACGCCGCCGATGTGATCGACTGGTTCGCCGAGGAAGGTAGGCGCGCCTATGGCTGGATCATCCCGCCGCGCTTCGAGGGCACGTACCAGCTTGCCATGAAGGAGCCGGTCGGGCCGGTCGCCGCCTTCACGCCGTGGAACTTCCCGGTCAACCAGGCGGTGCGCAAGCTCTCGGCGGCGCTCGCCGCCGGGTGCTCCACCGTGCTCAAGGGCGCCGAAGATACGCCCGGCTCGATCGCCGAGCTCGTGCGCTGCTATGCGGATGCCGGCGTGCCGGCCGGTGTCATCAACCTCGTCTATGGCGACCCGGCGGAGGTTTCCGAATACCTCATCCCGCATCCGATCATCCGCAAGGTGACGTTCACGGGCTCGACCGCGGTCGGCAAGCAGCTCGCGGCGCTCGCGGGACTGCATATGAAGCGCACCACCATGGAGCTCGGCGGCCATGCGCCTGGCATCGTCTTCGAGGATGCCGATATCGACATGGCCGTGAAGGTCCTGGCGGCGGGCAAGTTCCGCAATGCCGGCCAGGTGTGCATCGCGCCGACGCGCCTCCTCGTGCAGGAGAAGGTCTACAACCAGTTCGTCGACAAATTCACGGCCGCCGCGAAGGCCGTGAAGGTGGGCGACGGCATGGACCCGCAGACGAAGATGGGGCCGCTCGTGCATAGCCGGCGCGTCGATGCGCTCGAAGGCTTCGTGGCCGACGCCAAGAAGCACGGCGCCACGGTGAAGACTGGCGGCAACCGCATCGGCAACAAGGGCTTCTTCTTCGAGCCGACGGTCGTGACCGATGTGCCGAAGGATGCACGCATCATGAATGAGGAGCCCTTCGGGCCGCTCGCCATGATCGCGCCTTTTGACACTTTCGATGGCGTGGTGTCGGAAGCGAACCGCCTTCCCTATGGGCTTGCGGCCTATGCGTTCACCAAATCGGCCAAGACGGCGAACGCGATCGGTGCCGCCATCGAGAGCGGCATGGTGGCGATCAACGGCGCGGCGCTGGCGCTGCCGGAAGTGCCGTTCGGCGGCATGAAGGATTCAGGCTACGGCACCGAAGGCGGCCGCGAGGCGATCGACGCCTATCTCAACACAAAATACGTGGCCCAGGTCGGGGTGTGAACCCCCGCCGAGCCGGCACGCAGCTCAATTGAGACTTCATCGGGTCGTCCGGACTTTTCTTCGCGAAGGTCCGGATGGCCTGAACTCCTTGCGCCGTTCGCCTCAATTCGACGGCCAAGGCCTGAGGGAAACCAGCTGAACGCTTCCTAAAGAAGAAGCGGGGCCGGAAGGGAAGGGAAACGTCCGATGAAAGCTCGATTTGCGTTTATCGCCGCCTTCTGCGCGGCCCTTTTCGTCTGCGCCGAGGGGGCGCCAGCTTTCGCGCAAGCGCCTCTCAGGCTCGGGCTGCTTCTCGACATGTCCGGGCCTTACGCCGACATCACGGGCCAGGGCAGTGTCACGGCGGCGCGCATGGCGGCCGAGGATTTCGGCGGCAAAGTGCTGGGCCGGCCGATCGAGATCGTCTTCGCGGACCATCAGAACAA
>JAFAQA010000305.1 GCA_019246665.1 Hyphomicrobiales bacterium | reverse complement strand
CATAAACGTAGCGGAAATCACAATGGCTTGCCCCCTGCATGAGGGTCTGGGTGCGGGTGAGCTTGAGACGTTCGTCATAGCCCTCACAAAACGTGCCGTCGCGTTGGCAGGAAAGCAGGTGGCCGATCTCGCCGAGCCCCATGGCTCGATACATTTCGGCGTAGCGGCAACGCGTGACGTTGTAGGCGAGGCGCGAAGGCGTCTCTTCGATCATCTCGATCTCAAGCGCGCCATTCATTGTCCAGAGCGGCCGCAGCGCGAGAAAGCTCGCCATCGAAGTTTGGCCCTCCTTCGCGCGGGCCTCATCGGCGAATCGTTTCGCCTGCGCCTTGGAAGAGCGGCGCACTGCCTCGGCGATGGTGGCCTTCGCCGTCTCGACGCCATGGCTTTCCTTGAGAGTGTCGTAAACTTCTTTGAGGATCTCCGCCTCGATGCGGCGTCGCTCGATCATCGGCAATACGAAAGTCGAGGTCGAAGGCGAAGCGATGGAGGCTCGGCTGTCGGCACCCTTGGAAGCAGAAGCATCGGTCATCGGAACCTCCCAGGCGTCGGAAATATGCGCGCCAAGTTGTGGGACAAGATGGGAGCGCCGACAAGCTCCCGGCAAATGCTCTGCAAGGCACTTGCGCGTGATTGCTTCAAGCTTAAAATATTCATCACGCTTGCCACGAGTTTTTCGAATGTCCATCACCCGCGACGATTGCCTGGCGCTAGATGCTTCCGACCCGCTCCGCGCCTGCCGGGCTCGCTTCGAGCTCGATGAACGGGTGATCTATCTCGACGGCAATTCGCTCGGCGCCCTGCCACGCGGCGTTGCCGAGCACGTTGCAAAGGTGGTCGAGCGCGAATGGGGAGAGGGCTTGATCCGGTCCTGGAACGAGGCTGGCTGGTATGTGTCTCCGGCCCGCGTGGGCGCGAAGCTCGCTCCGCTGCTCGGCGCGAAGCCGGATGAGGTGACGGTCACGGAATCGATTTCGATCAACCTTTTCAAGCTGCTCGTCGCGGCCGCGCGCCTGCGGCCGGATCGTCACGTGATCCTCGCGGAGCGCGGCAACTTTCCCTCCGACAATCATATCGTCGAAAGCGTCGCTCGCCTCCTCGGCAAGACGACGCGCTTCGTGCCGGCGGGCGAGATCGCGGAGGCGATCGACGCCGACACGGGCGTCGCCACGCTTTCTCATGTGAACTACCGAAGCGCCGAGGTGCAGGACATGGCGCTGGTCACTGAAGCGGCGCATGCGAAAGGCGCGCTGATCGTTTGGGATCTCGCCCATTCCTCGGGCGCGGTCGACTTGCAGCTCGACGCATGCCACGTCGATTTCGCCGTCGGCTGCGGCTACAAGTTCTTGAATGGCGGCCCTGGCGCGCCTTCGCATGTTTTCGTCGCCGAGCGGCATCTCGGTTCCCTCGACCAGCCGCTCACCGGGTGGTTCGGTCATGCCGAGCCCTTCCGCTTCGATGATGGCTACCGGCGAGCCGATGGCATTCGCCATATGCTGTGCTCGACGCCGCAAATGCTGTCGATGGCTGCCTTCGAGAAGGCGCTCGACGCCTTCGATGGCGTCTCGATGGCCGAGGTCGAGCGCAAGGGGCGTGCGCTCGGCGATCTGATGATCGAGCTCACCGATGAGCGCCTGAGCCGGCTCGGCTGCGGGCTTGCGACCTTGCGCGATGCGACGCGGCGCGGCAACCACGTATCCCTCACCCATGAGGCGGGCTATGCGGTGATGCGCGCCCTGATCCAGCGCGGCGTGATCGGAGATTTCCGCGCGCCCGATGTCATGCGCTTCGGCTTCGGGCCGCTCTATGTCCGCTATGTCGACATCCATGACGCGGTCGCCGCCATCGCCGACGTCCTGGAGCGGGGCGCGTTCAAGGACGAGGCGCCGGCCGAGCGCCAGGCCGTGACATGAATGAGAGGCGCGACGGGTCCGGCGCGCCTGGCGCGAAAGCGCCCGCGAACACCGCGTCGGGCACCGTGTCTTACGGCGAATATCTGCGGCTCGATCGCATCCTCGGCGCGCAGACGCCGCTCTCGCCTGACCGCAATGAGATGCTCTTCATCATTCAGCATCAGACGAGCGAGCTGTGGATGAAGCTCATGCTGCATGAGCTCAAAGGCGCCATCGAGGGCTTGCGCAATGACGAGCTTCCCCCCGTGTTCAAGATGCTGGCCCGCGTCTCGCGCATCATGGAGCAGCTCGTTCAGGCTTGGAGCGTGCTCGCCACGATGACGCCGAGCGAATACACGGTACTGCGGCCCTATCTCGGCACCTCGTCCGGCTTCCAATCCTTCCAATACCGCGAGATCGAATTCCGGCTCGGCAATAAGAACCTGGCCATGCTCGCGCCGCATGCGGGAAACCCTTCCGTCACCGCCGAGCTTACGCAGGTTCTCGTCGAGCCTTCGCTCTATGACGAGGCAATTGCTGTCCTTGCCAAGCGCGGCTTTGGCATCGAGCCTTCGCTACTCAATCGTGATTTCAGCGAGAAGCTCGCGCCAAATGCCAGCGTGCAAGCGGCCTGGACACAGGTTTATCGGGATCCAGGCGCAAATTTCGACCTCTACGAGCTCGCGGAAGAGCTCGTCGACCTCGAGGATGCGTTCCGGCTCTGGCGCTTTCGTCACGTGACCACGGTCGAGCGCATCATCGGCTTCAAGCGCGGCACCGGCGGGACCGCGGGTGTCGAATATTTGCGCAAGATGCTGGACGTCGTGCTCTTTCCCGAGCTGTGGCGGCTGCGGACGGAGTTGTGAACGGGCGAGTTTCAAGAGTAAGCGATAAAGTGAGGACTAGAACGCGTTGCGTTGAGATGAGATCGGTAGCGACAGGTTATCCTCTTGTTTTTCAGCACGATCTTATCGCAAAAGTGGGGCCACTTTTGCGGGATCAATGCTCTAAGCGCAGGCTTCACCCCGTCACGCCCTCGCGCTGCTTGACCGCGCGGTAGTAGCTCCACAGAACGCGCGCCGCGATGCCGCGCCAAGGCCGCCAGGCCTCGGCGAGCACCACGAGCTCCTTCGCACTCGGCCGCCGCTCGAGGCCGAAAGCGTGCCGCGCCGCTTCTTGCAAGGCAAGGTCGCCCGCCGCGAACGCGTCGGCATGGCCAATACACGCCATGAGATAAATGTCGGCGGTCCAGGGCCCGATGCCGTGCACGGCCGTTAAGGAGGCATGCACCTCCTCGGGAGATGCGCCATGGAGCGCGTCAAGCGCGAGTGAACCCTCGACGAGCGCCGCCGCGAGCGCCCGCAAGCTGCGCTGCTTTGGCCGCGACAGGCCCGTCGCGCGAAGGTCTTCGTCGGTCGCGGCCAGCATCTTTTCCGGCGTGAGCGGGGAAATTCGCGCGGTGAATTTCGTCCAGAGCGCATTCGCGCTCGCGACCGATAATTGTTGCGAGACGATGATCGCGCACAGGCCCGCGAAGCCTCCTTCGCGGCGACGCAAGGGCGGCCGCTCGCAAGCCCTGATCACGGCTCGCCAGCGCTTGTCGAGACGCGGCAGCGCCGTCAAGCCTTCGGTGAGCACGTCCTCGTCATGGATGATGCGCATGATTGTTCGACCGAATAGCTATTCGCTCCCTTGCGCGAGCTTGAGCCAGGCATCCTCGTCGATCGTCTCGATGCCGAGCTCGCGAGCCTTGGCGAGCTTCGAGCCGGCGCTGGCGCCGGCGACCACGAGATCGGTCTTCTTCGATACCGAGCCCGCAACCTTGGCGCCAAGACGCTCGGCCATTGCCTTTGCCTCCTCGCGCGTGATCTTCTCGAGCGATCCGGTGAAGACGATCGTTTTGCCGCTCACGGCCGAGCTCTCGGCGGCCGCTTCGAGCGCGAGGACCTCCACCTGTTTGAGAAGCTCCTCGACGATCTCGCAGTTGTGCGGCTCGGCGAAGAAGTCGACCAAAGCCTCGGCGACGACTTCGCCGATGCCCTCGATCGAGGTGAGATCGCTCCAGGATTCGGAGGTTTGATCTTGCGCCGCCATCGCGGTTTGCTGCAGCGCTTGGGCTGAGCCGAAATGACGCGCGAGCTCCTTCGCGGTCGCCTCGCCGACATGGCGAATTCCGAGCGCGTAGATGAAGCGGTTGAGCGGAATTTCCCGACGCTCGGCGATCGCGGCGAAGAGATTGCGGGCGCTGGTCTCGCCGAAGCCTTCGCGCTCCATCAAGCGGTGCGAGGAGCGCCTGTCGCGATCTTCCAGCGTGAAGATGTCCTGTGGGCGCGCGATCAAGCCTTCCTTGTAGAAAAGCTCGATGCGCTCCGCGCCCAGCCCTTCGATGTCGAAGGCGTTGCGCGAAACGAAATGGCGCAAGCGCTCGACCGCTTGCGCCGGACAAATGAGCCCGCCGGTGCAGCGGCGCACCACATCCTCCTTGCCGCTGCGCGGATTGATCTCGCGCACCGCATGGCTGCCGCAAGCGGGACAAAGCTTCGGAAATTCGTAAGGCACCGCCGCGTTCGGCCGCTTCGCCTCGATGAAGCCGAGCACTTGCGGGATCACATCGCCCGCCCGCTGCACCGTCACCGTGTCGCCGATGCGGATGTCCTTGCGCTGGATTTCGTCTTCATTGTGCAGCGTTGCGTTCGACACCACCACACCACCGACCGTGACCGGCCGGAGCTTGGCCACGGGCGTGAGGGAACCGGTACGTCCCACCTGGATCTCGATCGCCTCGATGATGGTCGTCGCCTTCTCGGCTGGAAATTTATGCGCAAGGGCCCAGCGCGGCGAGCGCGAGACGAAGCCGAGGCGCCGCTGCAAGGCAAGATCATCGACCTTGTAGACCACGCCGTCGATGTCATAGCCGAGCGAGGATCGTTGCGCCTCGATCACACGATATTGGTCCAGCATCTCCTCGGGTGTTCGGCAAAGCCGCATCATCTTGTTGGTCGGCAAGCCCAAGCGCGCAAAAGCCTCGACGACGCCCGCTTGCGTCGTCGCGGGCAGGGCCGAGACTTCTCCCCAGCTATAGGCGAAGAATTGCAGCGGACGGCGCGCCGTCACCGCCGGGTCGAGCTGGCGCAAGGAGCCGGCCGCGGCGTTGCGCGGATTGGCGAAGATTTGCTTTCCGCGCTCGGCCTGCCGCTCATTGATCCTGGCGAAATCGGCATGGCGAAGATAAACCTCGCCGCGCACCTCCAGCACCTCGGGCACGTCGCCATTGAGCTTTTCCGGAATAGCGCGGATGGTGCGGACATTCGCCGTGACGTCCTCGCCCACCTCGCCGTCACCACGTGTCGCGGCGCGCGTCAGCTTCCCGCGCTCGTAACGGATGGCGCAGGAGAGTCCATCGATCTTGGGCTCTGCCGTGAAAGCCGGCGTGCTCTCGGCATCGAGATCGAGAAAGCGGCGCACTCGCGCCACAAATTCGAGGACTTCTTCATCCGCGAAGGCGTTTCCGAGGGAGAGCATCGGCACGCGGTGGCGAATCTTCGCGAATTTCTCCGAGGGAGGCGCGCCGACGCGGCGTGAGCGGCTCCCCTCGCCGGCGAGCGCCGGAAAACGGGCCTCGATCTCCTCGAAGCGGCGACGCAGCTTGTCGTAATCCGCGTCCGAAATGGTCGGGCGGTCCTCTTGATGATAGCGCAGATCGTGCTCGGCGATCTCGTCATCAAGCGTCGCATGTTCGCCGCGAGCCTCGGCTTCGGAAAGCTCATCGACGGATTTAGCGCGCAGGGCCGGAACGCTCACGGATTTGGACATGGCGAGACTCAGCTGGCGCGTGCCGACGCCGTCTTGGCGTTTCGCCGTCGAGGCGTCGGCGAGGCGCCGAGCAAGCGCTCGGCCGCGGCGCGCGCTTCCTGCGTGATCGTCTCTCCGGCGAGCATGCGGGCAATCTCCTCGCGCCGTCGTGTGGCGTCCAGGCCCTCGACCCGCGTCACGCTTCGCTTCCCGCCTTCGGCCGAGGCCTTGGTGATGAGGTAGTGACGCTCGGCCCGGGCCGCCACCTGCGGCGCGTGTGTGACGCCGATCACCTGCACACGCTCGGCGAGGCGCGCGAGGCGCTGGCCGATGGCATCCGCGACGGCGCCACCTGCACCGGCATCGATCTCGTCGAAGACGAGCGTCGGAGCCGAGCCGCGATCGGCGGCCACGACCTTCAAGGCGAGGAGGAAGCGAGACAACTCGCCTCCCGATGCGACTTTCATCAATGGTCCTGGAAGCGTGCCGGGATTGGTCTGCACGTGAAATTCGACACGATCGAAGCCCGACGGCGAGCGCGCTAAACGGTCGGTCTCGATCTTCGTCGTGAAGCGCGCCTGCTCGAGCTTGAGCGGCGCCAATTCGGCCGTGACCGCGCGATCGAGCTTGCGAGCCGCCTCGATGCGTCCGGCCGAAAGTTTTCCCGCCGCGTCTTCATAAGCCGCGGTCGCAGTCGCGACCTCGCGGTCGAGCGCGGCGAGCCTTTCCTCTCCGGCGTCGAGCGCGGCGAGCTTGCGCGCGAATTCGCTCGCCTGCTCCGCCAGCATATCCACCGGAACTGCGTATTTTCGCGATGCCGCTCGCAAGGCGAAGAGCCGCTCCTCGATCCGGTCGAGCTCGTCCTGATCAAAGGCGGTCGCGGCGAGCGCGGCCTCGAGCGCGAGGCGAGCCTCTTCAAGCTGGTCGAGCGCCGCGCCCAAGGGTCGCGCGATCGGCTCGATGAGCTCCGCCAACTGATCGGAGCGGCGTTCGAGCCGCCGCAGGAGCGCCGACAAAGCTGGCGAAGGCGAGCTTTTACCGGCCACAGCCTCATGCGCTTCGGCGAGGTCGCCAGCGATCTTCTCGGCTTGCTGCATCGCCGTGCGGCGGCGCCCCAGGGCCTCCTCTTCGCCGCGCTCAGGGTCAAGGCGCGAGAGCTCCTCATGCGCATGCCTCAAATAATCGGCGTCGCGCCTCGCACCCGAGACGAGCTCACGTTCCTTCTCGGCAGCGAGTCTCGCCGCAATGAGTTCAGCATGCGCCTTTGCGGTCGCCTCCATCTCCTGGCCAAGCTCGCCGAAGGCATCGAGGAGAGCCCTATGAGTGGCGCCGTCAAGCAAGGCGCGCTCATCGTGCTGACCATGAATCTCCACGATGGAATTGCCGAGCGCCCGCAAGGTCTGAACGCTCACGGGCTGATCATTGATCAGGGCCCTTGTGCGACCATCGGCATATTGAACCCGGCGCAGAATCAAGCCGTCTCGGGTCTCGATATCTGCCTCCCGCACGAGGCGCAGCGCGGGATGATCGTTCGCGAGATCGAAGTCAGCGGTGACCTGCCCCTGCTCGGCGCCATGCCGCACGAGCGAGCCGTCGCCTCGCGCGCCGAGCGCGAGCGCAAAAGCATCGAGAAGAATGGATTTTCCCGCACCCGTCTCGCCGGTCAGGGCAGAGAGCCCCCGCGAGAAATCGATATCCAGCCTGTCGATCAGGACAATGTCGCGAACCGACAGGCGGACCAGCATGGGCGCACCAGCTAGGGCATGATCCGCAAAAGTGGCTCCACTTTTGCGACGAGACCATGCGAAAAAACAATAAGGTAAGCTGTCACTGCTGATTTAATCTAGATGTAGCTAAAAGGCGGCAATGCTCTTGAAGCCTTCCATCGCCCGGCTCAGCCAGGAGCCCTTGTCCTCGCGGGGTTCGAGCCCATTCGTTTGGAGAAGCTTGTAGGCGTCCTTGTACCAGGGACTATCCGGGAAGTTGTGACCGAGCACGGCCGCGGCGGTCTGCGCCTCGTTCGTGACGCCCAGCGCGAAATAGGCTTCGGTGAGTCTCTCCAAAGCTTCCTCGACATGGCGTGTCGTCTGGTAATGCGCGACCACCTGGCGGAAGCGATTGATGGCGGCTGTGTACTGATGCTTTTCGAGATAGAAGCGACCGACATACATTTGCGCCCCCGCGAGGTTGTCCATCGCGACCTGCAGTTTGTAGCGGGCATCCGGCGCATACTCGGAATTCGGGTAGTTCGTGATCAGCTGCTGAAGCGCTTGGACGGCCTTCTCCGTGCGATCCTGATCACGCGAAACATCCGTGATCTGGTTGTAATAGGACATGGCCATCAAATACTGCGCATAGGCCGCGTCCTCGCTCTTGGGATTTTGCTCGATGTAGCGCTTGGCGCTCGTCACCGCCTCATCGTACTGCTTGCCCTGATACTGCGTGAAGGCGGTCATCAACAGGCCTTTGCGGGCGATATCGGTGTAAGGGTATTGCTTATCGATCTGCGCAAATTTCTTCGCTGCACCCGGATAATCGGAATTCGACATGCGGCCGAGACCGTCATTGTAGAGCTGGTCGGGCGGAATGTCGTTCAGGACCTCGGGCTTGTAAGGCTTTTTATCGCTGAACGGGTTGAAGTTCTCGATCGAATCCGCGACGGTGTCGCAGCCGGCAAGCGTGATCACACCTGCCACCACCAGAGCGGCGCGCGCCGCGACGGCAAATCTACTCGAAAATCGCTGCCTCTCGATAAGCATGTCTCGCTTGTCCACCTATAGCCCGCGCCCGCGCCGGGGGCCTTTTACACAAAACGATGCCTTTCGTCACTCGCTTTCGGAAGGCTATCGGCTCTACATGAATCCGAGGTTTCGCCTCGAAGCTGAGGTCGGTCTCTCATCGGTCGCCGCGAACGGACGCGCGGCCGTACCGCAAAGTCCGGCGATGAGTTCCCGCCGCCTCATGATTTGCCCCGCTCAATCGCGCTTATCGCGCCCCACCATTTCGGTGCAAGGCTGACTGACGTTCGGCACAAAATTCGAGAAGGGGCGCGAGGCGCGCTCGATCAGCTCATATCGGGAGCAAAAGCAGCGGCCGGGATTGCGACCGGGACAAAGTCGCCACGGCGCGAAGGTGACGCCGGCGCTACGCTATCAACGATCCGGTAAGCCGATTTATCGCCGAACAAGGCTTCGATCACGCCGATGTTCAAGCGGTGGCCGCCGCGGTAGGACCGGAAGGCCCCGATGATCGGCAAGCCGGCAAGCGCCAGATCCCCAATGGCATCGAGCGCCTTGTGCCGCGCGAACTCGTCGCGATAACGCAAACCCTCGGTGTTCAGCACGCGTTCGTCAGCGATCGCGATCGTGTTGTCGAGCGAAGCGCCGAGCGCCATGCCGGCCTTCCACAAGCGCTCGACATCCCTGACGAAACCGAAGGTGCGCGCTCGCGACAGCTCGCGGCGATAGGTCTCGCGCGTGAGCTCGAAACGTGTTCGCTGGCGCCCAATCACCGAGCAATCGAAATCGACCTCGACGTCGAGCTTCAGGCCTTTCGTGTTGGGCGAGAGTTCCGCGAATGACGAGCCGCTCTCGACCCGCACTTTTCGCAGCACCTTGATGTAACGTCGGCGCGCCGGCAGCTCGAGCAAGCCTGCCTCTTCGACCGCGTCGACGAAGGACGAGGCGGAGCCGTCCATGATCGGCGTCTCTGCACCGTCGACCTCCACGATCGCGTTATCGATGCCGAAAGCTGCCAGCGCCGACAGAAGATGCTCTACCGTGGAAATGCTGGCGCCTGATCGGTCGCCGATCACCGTGCATAGATCGGTCGCGCACACGGCGTCGTAGCGAGCCGGGATGGAAATGCCTGGTTTGAGATCGCTGCGGATGAACTTGATGCCTATTCCCGCACCCGCCGGACGAATGGTGAGGCTGGCGGGCTTGCCGGTGTGAACGCCGATCCCTTCAACCGTGATCGGCCGCTCGACCGTGTGTTGAGCATCATGTCGCATCAAGTCATCTCTGATCCGAACCGGTCTTGATGGAATCCCAGGATGGAAGCCGTGCCGGTATTGGGAGGGGTGCGAATGCCATCGCGGCATCGCCATCATCGAGTCAAAATCATGTCTCGGTTGGGGACCTTAGACGTGCCCGGAAGATGCGCCAAGTCACTCTTTCTTACAGTGTGTTACAGGCATTTATCTTTTGTTTACAGAAGATTGAGGCGGGACGCGAAACGCTCGCGCGAGCCGTCGAATGCCGGCTAAACGCGGCCAAATCTGGGCTTTCGTGGATCGGGTTCCCGATCCACGCCGTCAAAAAAGGGGCAACGAGCTGGTTTCGGGAAGACGACCGAGTCCTTCACGAGCCCTCCAATCGAGTCGCGATTCGCCATCAATTGGACTGGCGCCGCAGGAAGGCTGGTATCTCGAGCTGGTCATCCTCGAAGGTCCTTTGCTGCAACGGCCGGCCGTGCTGGTCGAGCCCGTGAGCCGGGCGCGGCGCGGGAGAGGGCGCGGGAATTCGCCTTCCTGAAGCGCTTGGCACTGAGGCCGCGGGCGTCGGAGGAGTGAGCTGGCGCGGCGCAACGGGTTGGGCCTGCGCGGCCGAACCAGCCGCGGGCATGGGCGCCTCGTCCTCAGCAGCCTCGTCGCGGCGTCCAAGGCCAACGGCCGCCAGCCGCTGCAGCAGCGTCATGCGCTTTGCCTCTACCGGCTGCGGCGCCGGACGGGTCATGCCCTTCGCGGCGCGAAGCTGGTTTTGCCCCGGCAACGGCAAGTCCTCGACGCGCGGCATGCGCGGCGCGCGTACGACCGGCCGTTCGGGCTGAGGCGGAATGAAGGCATCGGTTATCTCGGGACGCACATCCTCCGGCAGCGGCTCGACGAAACGAGAAGCGGCAACGGCTTCCGGTATGTGTGCCAGCGGCAATTCCGCCTCGACGGCGTTATGGGGTTGAGCAGCGGCCGGCACCGCAGCCAGAACCGGTTCTCCAATGGGGGGGCGCGCTTCCTGGCGCAGGCGCTCCGTCGCGACCGAGATGCGCTGCACGGGCGTCTGCGGCATGATGGTGTCGGTCGCGGCGAAGAAATTGGCGACCTGATCGATGCCGGTCGCAACCACCGAGACGCGCACCACGCCTTCGAGCGCCTGGTCGAAAGTGGCACCGACGATGATGTTGGCGTCTTGGTCCACCTCCTCGCGGATGCGGGTTGCCGCCTCATCGACCTCGTAGAGCGTCATGTCGTTGCCGCCCGAGATCGAGATCAGCAGCCCCCGCGCGCCTTTCATCGATGTTTCGTCGAGCAGCGGATTGGCGATCGCGGCTTCGGCCGCCTGGAGGGCGCGCTTGTCGCCGGAGGATTCGCCCGTCCCCATCATCGCCTTGCCCATTTCGCGCATGACGGCACGCACATCGGCGAAATCGAGGTTGATCAGCCCTTCCTTGACCATCAGGTCGGTGATGCACGCGACGCCCGAGTAGAGCACCTTATCGGCCATGGCGAAGGCGTCGGCGAAGGTCGTCTTCTCATTCGCCACGCGGAACAGGTTCTGGTTCGGAATGACGATCAGCGTGTCGACGCTCTGCTGCAACTCGGCGATGCCCTGATCGGCGACGCGCATACGCCGCTGACCCTCGAACTGGAAGGGCTTGGTGACGACGCCGACCGTGAGGATGCCCATCTCGCGCGCGACCTTGGCGACGATGGGCGCGGCTCCCGTTCCGGTTCCCCCGCCCATGCCGGCCGTGACGAAGGTCATGTGCGCGCCGACGAGGTGATCGCGAATCTCCTCCATCACCTCCTCGGCGGCGGCGCGGCCGACCTCGGGATGGGAGCCCGCGCCGAGCCCTTGCGTCACCACGAGGCCCGCCTGAATGACGCGTTCGGCCTTCGACATCAGAAGGGCTTGAGCGTCCGTGTTCATGACAACGAACTCGACCCCCTGAAGGCCGCTTTCG
>JAFAQA010000288.1 GCA_019246665.1 Hyphomicrobiales bacterium | reverse complement strand
TCGCGTGATGCCAACGGATGATCATTTCGAATTGCTGACCCGGGGCAAGCTCGCTGCGCGGTCGGGCTGCAACATCGAGACCATTCGCTACTACGAGCGGATCGGCATTCTGCCTCCGCCACCGCGCAGTGAAGGGGGCCATCGCCTCTATGGGCAAGACCTCATCAAGCGCCTCACATTTGTCCGTCGCAGCCGTGAGCTTGGCTTCACCATCGAGGAAATCCGTGAGCTTCTGCGCCTTGTCGATCGCAGCGATTACACTTGCGCTCAGGTAAAAACGCTAACGCAAGCACATGCCCAAGACATCCAGCAAAAGATCGCCGACCTTCACAAGCTTAAGTCGGTGCTCGAGGGGCTATCCTCGCGATGCACAGGAGGCGAGGTCCCCGAATGCCCGATCATCGACGTGCTGTTCGAGTCTCCGACATCGAATTCCATGAACGAAATGCGTCCTACTCGCAGGCCACGCGTGCACCATCGAGCGAATTAATCGGTAGGTCGCCACGCTCCATAAAAGGCGTAGCCGAGAACGGAGACCCGCTCCTTACCTCGGCCCGTGCGCGGCACCGCAGCTCAGGCACAGCAGGACAGCTTCGCGACATCCTTGGCAAAAGTTTGGGCGGCGAGCTTCAGCCCTTCAACCGTGGTGAGATAGGGGAAGATCGTCTGCGCCAGCTGACCGACCGTGAGCCCGACATTGATCGCGAGTGCCGCCGTCTGGATGCTGTCTCCGCCTTCAGGCGCGATGATGTGGGCGCCGAGAATCCTGCCGCTCTTTGCTTCGGCGACGAGCTTGATGAGGCCGCGCGTATCGCGAGCGGCGAGCGCGCGCGGGACATGACTCAGTTTCAGCGTCGAGGTCTTGACCGCAATGCCTTGAGCACGCGCCTCGGCCTCTGTCAGACCGACGCTCGCGACCTGGGGATCAGTGAACACGACGGCTGGCATGGCGCTCGAATCATAGCGCTTGCTATTGCCGTTGAGTGCGTTCTCCGCCGCAATCCGCGCACCGTAAGCCGCCATGTAGACGAACTGGTCACGCCCCGTAACGTCCCCGGCGGCGTAGACTCCGATCTTCGAGGTGCGCATCCGGTCGTCGACCTCGATGCCCCCGTTGGGCAGCAATGCGATGCCGGCTTCTCGGAACCCAAAGCCATCGGTATTCGGCCGACGCCCGCTGGTGACGAGAACCCGCTCCGCGGTCATCGTCTCAGCGCGGCCGTCGATCAGCACGGAGAGCGCGACGCCCTCGGGCGTTTGCTCGATCTGCCGGTAGGTGAGCCCATCGCGGATGATGAGGCCTTCCTCCGTGAAATATTGCGCCAAGGCATCACTGATTTCCGGCTCGGCTTCCGGCAGCAAGCGACGGCGGGCTGCAATGATCACTTTCACGCCGGCACGAGCGAACATCTGCCCAAGCTCACAACCGATGTAACCACCGCCGATGACAAGCAGTGAGGCGGGCAATTGCTCGAGCTCCAGGGCGCTTGTGCTGGTGAGATAGGGTACTGTTTCGATGCCGGAAATCGCGGGCAGGGCCGGAGCTGCACCCGTCGCGATGATGACCCGGCGAGCCGCGATCGGCTCTCCATCGAGCACGACGCCGTTGGGCGACAGGCGCGCCGCGCCCTCCCGATACGCAATGGTGTTGTAGGCGGGCAGGAGATCACTGTACTTGGCTTGGCGTAGCGACGACACCAGCTCGTCCTTTTGGCGCACCACCGCGCGCCAATCGATGATTCGGCCATCTGCGCGGATACCGGCAAAGCGCGATGCGGCCTCGGCCTGATAAAGTGTCTCCGTCGCACGGATCATCGTTTTCGAGGGCACGCAGCCGATGTTGACGCATGTTCCGCCGACCGTGCCATGACCAATCAATGCGACATTGGCGCCGAGTTCGGCCCCGGTGATCGCCGCCGAGAAACCAGCCGATCCCGCGCCGATGACCGCGAGATCATACTTGCGGCCCGACTTCAGGGTGCCTGCGGCGCAGCAATCTTGAGTGGTCATCGCGACTCGCTTTCTCTTTAAGCTTGTACGGCGGTGTGCCTGGACACCGCGCGAGAATGCGCACACCGGCTGAAAGCTCGTTCCCCCAACATCCGATATCGACGTGCCTCAGTTTTTGAGGTGCGCGGGATATCCTGCGTTCGTCGTCGCGGTGATCAGCTTTCCAACGTCAGCGCTCGCGTCATCAAAAGTGACGGTCGCCACGGCGTCCGAATTGGCGGTGGCCTCGGCGACCTGAACCGCCTTCACGCCCATGACGCGCGATAGAGTCTTTTTGACGATCGGCGCACAGAGCCCACAAGTCGCATTCTCCACATCGAGGAGAATGGTCTTCTCGGCCGCACGGGCGCCCAGGGGCGACAGCGAAATGACCAGCACGGCAGCAAAGGTCGCGCGAAGCATGATTGATCTCCTTTTGCGGTTGGCTTGATTAAAGGAACAGCGGGGCGATCTTCGGAAAGCCGAGCGCGATCGCAATCAGGATCGTCGCGGTCCAAAGCCCGATCTTGGCGATGCGGCCAGAGCTCGGCTTGGCGCAGTACGAGCCCTCGGCACAGTCGACCCGCCGCTTGCGGTTGACGAGGTAGAAGCCATAGCCGAGAAACCCAAAGGTGACCGAGGCAAAGATCGGCTGATAGGGTTCGAGCGCGGTAAGATTGCTGATCCAGGCCCCGCTGATGCCGAGCGTGAACAGGGCAAAGGGTACGACACAGCAGGACGCGGCGCCAAGCGCGGCCAAAACTCCACCCAGCGAGGCAAGGCCCGCTTTGCGGGTCGAGGAATCGGCTTGGCCGACATCGACTGCTGCCGCCTCGAGGGTATGATGCATTGTCGTGTCCATCGCGTGGGTTTTTTGCACTATTGAGCGCCACGTATATCGGTTCTGTAGCTAGTACAGATTCAAGGCAAAAACGGAGGGCGGAAAGCACGTTTCCGTGAGCATCGCGTAGCTGCGCGTTCGCTTCCGTGCTCGCGCCATGCCGGCGTTCATTCAGCCGAGTAGCGGAAGATACGATGTGGCGCCGCTCTATCTGCTGTGGGCTAGGTGTTTAGCCCCACGACACACGTTGAACGAAATCAGCGCGGCTTCGAGGCGAGCGTCGCCGAAAGGCGCTCGACGCGCTCGGCAGCGGAATTCACCTTCTCCGCGAGATCGCGCCGGAGCGCCTCTTCTTGCGCGACGCGCTCCGCAGCCTCTTGCTCGGCGCGCGCGGTCCGGGCTTCGAGCGCCTGGACGCGATCGCGAACCTCCGAGAGCTGATCCGCAAAGGTGAGAGCCGCCATCACGTGAAGGCGCATGTCGCCGATTTCTCCGAAAGCGGTCCGCATGTCGGCGATCTTCGCATCGAAAGCCCGGGCGAGCCCTTCGAGATGGGCTTCCTGACCGTCCTCGCAGGCCATGCGGTAGGAGCGGCCGGCGATGGTCACCGAGACCTGGGTCAAGTCGGCCTGCCTTCCGCCTCGCCGTTGGATGCGCCCCCGAGCACCGCTTCAATGCTGCCGATGGCGCGTCCGACACGCTGCGAAATCTCACGCGTGGCATGCTCGAGGCTCGCATTGCGCGCCAGCGCGCCGTCAAGCTCCACTGCGAGGCGGGAGCGATCGTCGCGCATGATCGCAAGCTCGGTCTCGAGCGGCTCCAGCCCTTGCTCGGCATCGAGCCTCGCGGTCGCCGCAAGCTCCAGCCGATCGAGCGCGGCCACGAGCCGCCGCAGCGCCTGGTCGAGAAGCGGAGCTTCGTCTGACGTCATGAACCGGCGACCCTCCGGCGAGGCTCGTCCACCTGGGCACTCCCGGTGGGGCGAATCACGAATGTCTCTCGCGTGATGCGCGTGCAACCTTAGGCAGCGCATGAGAGTTTCGTCAATTGGAAGTTCCCCATCAGACCGCATCGGGTCGTGTCCCTGTCCGAATTTCGGCTTTTTGGCAGGTCTGATGCATCCTGCTCTGGTGAAGCACGTAAAAAACAGATCTCGAAAGTTTTCTGCCGTCGGCCCGAATTTCTTGGCCTAGAACGCGGTGCGTTTAGATGAGATCAGGAGCGGCAGGTTACCTTTTTGTTTTTCCGCGTGATCTCGCAAAAGTGGGGCCACTTTTGCGGATCATGGTCTAGCCTAGATGATCAGCCCCCATAACCGCCATGAACCCCGTTCGGATCAGGCCGTTGACCTCGCTCGATGCTATTGGACCACTTCTTGTCGAGGCAGAGCAGCAGGGCTGTGAGTTCATGCGCCGTCTCGTCGAGGAGTGGGCTTCAGGGGCAAACAGGTTCGACCGTAAAGGCGAGTGTTTTCTTGGCGCGTTCAGTGCCGGGCAACTCTTGGGCGTCGTGGGGCTCAATCGCGATCCTTATGCCGACACTGAGCAAATTGGCCGCGTCCGGCATCTTTACGTCCTCGCTTCAGCGCGGCGTCACGGTGTCGGGTCGCTGCTCGTCCATCATGCTCTACAGGAGGCGCGACGTAGTTTTACCATCGTGCGCCTTCGCACGACGCCGTCGGCCGCCGCTTTCTATCTACGCCTCGGCTTCACCAGCATCGATGAAAAAACAGCATCGCACGTCATGATTTTTGGAAGCGGCGCATAAGGCACTGCCACCTGGTCGTTAGGCGCCAATCGAGTGCGCCGAACAGCATGGGGTCAAGGCGGTAAGATTGAAAGCAATACGCAAGGCACTACCCTATCGAGCTACGGCTCTCGCATCGCAAGCCGGGCTTTGACTCGTTTCCCTGAGGTGTTATCACGCAAAGCTCATCGGATCTGGTCTCCATCATGACAGCTGACGATCTGCACAAAGGCATGGTGAATGCCATTCGGGCGCTTTCGATCGATGGCGTCGAAGCAGCAAAATCGGGCCACCCAGGCTTGCCGATGGGCACGGCCGAGATCGCGACCGCCCTGTTCACGCGTTTCCTGAAATTCGATGCCAGCGCGCCCCATTGGCCGGACCGGGATCGGTTCATCCTGTCCGCTGGCCACGGCTCGATGCTCCTCTACTCGCTGTTCTACCTCACGGGCTATCCGGATATCTCGATCGAGGATCTGAAGCATTTCCGTCAAGTCGGCTCGAAAACACCGGGCCATCCCGAACATGGACATACGCTCGCCGGCGTCGAGACGACGACGGGCCCGCTGGGGCAAGGCATCGGCGCTTCGGTCGGCTTCGCGCTCGCAGAACGCATCCTGGCGGCCGAGTTCGGCGACGATCTCGTCGACCATCGCACCTATGTGCTGTGCTCGGACGGCGATCTGATGGAAGGCATCTCGCAAGAGGCGGCCGCGCTCGCGGGCCATCTCAAGCTTCACAAGCTCATCGCCTTCTACGACGACAACGGCATCTCGATCGATGGGCCGACATCGCTTTCGGACTCGGTCGATCAGGTGGCGCGCTTCAAGGCCTGTGGCTGGAACGCCTCGCATGTCGACGGGCTCGACGGAGAAGCGGTCGCTCGCGCCATCACGAGCGCGCAAAGGTCTGACCGCCCCACTCTCATCGCCTGCAAGACCATCATCGGCTACGGCGCCCCGACGAAGGCCGGCACCAACAAGGCTCATGGCGAGCCGCTCGGGCCGGAGGAAGCGGCCGCGGCGAAAAAGAATCTCGGCTGGACCTCGCCGCCTTTCGAGGTGCCTCAGGAAATTCTCGATGCCTGGCGCAAGATCGGCGCACAGGGGGGGAACGCCAGAAAGGCTTGGGAAGACCGTCTCAAGGCAGCGGACGCCAAGAAGCGGGCCGAGTTCGAGCGGCGGCTTGCCGGCAAGCCGCTCCCGGAGCTGCAGCAGATCTTCGAGACGCTCAAGAGCAAATTCGCCTCCGAGAAACCAACGATCGCGACGCGCAAATCAAGCGAGGCGACGCTGGAGGCGATCGTTCCCCATGTGCCGGAGCTCGTCGTGGGTTCAGCGGACCTCACCCCCTCGAACAACACCAAGGTGAAGCCGCTTCGAGACATCACGCCTCTGGATTTTTCCGGCCGCTACATGCATTACGGCATTCGCGAGCACGGCATGGTCGCTGCGATGAACGGCTTGGCTCTCCATGGCGGGATCATTCCGGCAGGCGGCACCTTCCTGGTCTTCTCCGATTATTGCCGTCCGGCCATTCGTATCGCTGCGATCTCGGAGGCCCATGCGATCTATGTCTTCACTCATGACTCGATCGGCTTGGGCGAGGATGGCCCCACACACCAACCGGTCGAGCATCTGGCGGCGCTGCGCGCCATTCCCAATCTCCTGGTGCTGCGCCCGGCTGATGCCATCGAGACCGCCGAATGCTGGCAGATCGCGCTTGGCCACAAGAGCGGCCCTGTGCTGCTCGCGCTCACCCGGCAAAACCTCAAACCGGCGCGCGCCGATGCGGGCAAGGAGAACCTTTGCGCGCAAGGCGCCTACGAGATCGCGCCGGCCGAAGGGGCAGCGAAGATCAGCCTGTTCGCCTCAGGTTCGGAGGTCGAG
>JAFAQA010000273.1 GCA_019246665.1 Hyphomicrobiales bacterium | reverse complement strand
AAGCGCCCGGATCGCATCGTCATCGGCACCGAGGATCAGCGAGCGCGGGCGGTGATGACCGAGCTTTACCGGCCGCTCTTCCTCAACGAGCCGCCGATGGTGGTGACCTCGCGCCGCACCGCCGAGCTCATCAAATACGCAGGCAATGCTTTCCTCGCGACGAAGATCACCTTCATCAACGAGATCGCGGATTTGTGCGAGAAGGTCGGCGCCAATGTGCAAGAGGTGGCGCGCGGCATCGGGCTCGACAACCGCATCGGTTCGAAGTTTCTGCATGCCGGCCCCGGTTATGGTGGCTCTTGCTTTCCCAAGGACACGCTGGCGCTGATCAAGACCGCGAGGGAGAACGACGCCGCGATTCGCATCGTCGAGACGGTCGTTTCGGTGAATGAGGAGCGCAAGCGCGCCATGGCGCACAAGGTGATCGGCGCTTGCGGCGGCCAAATCCGCGGCAAGAGGATCGCGCTCCTCGGCCTTACCTTCAAGCCGAACACTGACGATATGCGCGATGCGCCTTCGCTCGCCATCGTGTCGACGCTGCAGGAGGCAGGGGCGCTGGTCCGCGCTTATGACCCCGAAGGCATGGAGCAGGCGAGGGCTCTGCTCCACAAGGTCGAATATTCTCCTGACGCGTATTCCTGTGTCGACGGCGCCGATGTGCTCGTCATCGTCACCGAATGGGACGCGTTCCGCGCGCTCGATCTCGATCGCATCAAGGGTCTCTTGCGCGAACCGCTGATCGTCGATCTGCGCAATATCTACCGGCCCGAAGAAATGCGGCGGCGCGGCTTCCGTTATGTGAGCGTGGGGCGGCCTTCGTAAGCAGCGTCCAGGCAATCGCCAAGATGTGAAGGGCGCGCCGCTGGTCTTGAGCCGCGCGCCCTTTTAGCTTTGACCCTTAGCCTTGGCTCTTAAGCCTGACGACACTTGGCCTTGGCTATCCGTCCTTCTTGAGCGGTTGGTGAGGGGCGCTCGGTCGAGCGCTCCGTCGCTGGCGATCAGGGGCGAAAGGCAAGGGATCCAGATAGGCGAGGGCTGCGCATGATGCGTTTGGAAACGGGCGGCGGTCGCCGCATTCGCGGCGGAATTCTTGCGGCGACTCTTCTCTCTGTCTCCGGATTTGTGGCACCGGCAGCGGCACGTATCACAAAAATCGAGATCACGAGCGTGCAATCGCCGACCTTCGATGGAATGTCCTTCGGCGCGGTCGGCCAATATCAGAAGCTTGTCGGGCGCGCCTATGGCGAGGTCGATCCCAAGGATCCCGCGAACGGCTCGATCACCGACATCGCGCTGGCGCCGAAGAATGTGCGCGGCATGGTCGAGTATTCGAGCAACATCCTGATCATCCGCCCGATCGATCGCTCCAAGGGCAATCACAAGCTGCTCTTCGAGATCAACAATCGAGGCCACATCCTGGCCTTCGCCTCGCTCAATGACGCCCAGCAAAATTCGAATGATCCGAGCCACGCAGCAGATGCCGGCAACGGCTTCATGATGCGTCAGGGGTACACATTGGCCTGGAGCGGGTGGGATGCCATCTCGGGCGTGACGCCCGGCGTCGGCGGGGGCCCCTTCGTGCTCGACGCGCCTGTTGCGAAGAATGCCGACGGCTCGCCGATCACCGGTCCGAGCCTCGAAGAGTTCGTGATCGACAATGACACGACGACGTCCGGCGCGCTGAGTTATGCGGCAGCGAGCCTGGACACGACGAAGGCGACGCTCTTCGTCAGGGCGCGTGTGGATGACGAGCCCACGTCGCTGCCGGCGGATGCTTGGCGCTACGCCGCCGATGGCAAGTCGATCAACCTCTGGCCGGAAGGAACGAAGTTCCAGGCTGGCAAGCTGTATGAGCTCATCTACCCCGCGAAGGACCCGAAGGTGACGGGGCTTGGCTTCGCCGCTATCCGCGACTTCGCTTCCTTCCTGCGCCACGCCAAGGCGGATGATCATGGCCAGGCAAACCCGCTCGCGGGCGACATCAAGGAGGTGCTGACCTATTGCATTTCCCAGCCTTGCCGGATGATGCGCGAATTCGTGGCGCTCGGCTTCAATGAGGATCCGAATTGGCCCCTTGGTCCGGACGCCCGCGGCAAAGCCGTGGATGGCGTGCTCGATTGGGTGGGCGGCGGCAGCGGCATTTTTGCCAATTATCGTTTCGCAGAACCCTTCCGTACACATCGTCAGCACATCGCGCGCTGGTACCCTGAGTACAAATTCCCGTTCGCTTACCCGATCACGACCGATACGGTGACCGGAAAGACCGATGGTCTTTTGCGCCGCTGCCTGGAAAGCGATACCTGCCCGAAGATCATCGACGCCAATTCCGAGAATGAATATTGGGCAAAGGCGGCCTCCATCCTGCACACCGATACCCGAGGGCTCGACCTATGGGAGACGCCGAATGTGCGTCTCTACCTCATTTCCGGTCGGCCACACGGGGATGGCGTGCCGGCTTCCGGTTTCGGCATTTGCCAACAAACGCGCAACCCGCTCGTCGGCAATCAGGGGCTCCGTGCCCTGCTCGTGATGCTCGACAAATGGGTCTCGACCGGCGCTGAGCCGCCGGCAAGCCGCGTGCCCCGTGCGGGTGAAGAGACGCTCGTCTCCTCCAAGCAGGAAGATGTCGGGTTTCCAATGATTCCCGGCGTGACTTATAACGGGCGCATGCATCGCGGCGATCTTCTCGACTTCGGCCCCGAGGCGGATCGTGGAATTTTGACGGTGCTGCCGCCGAAGCTCCTCGGCTCGCCCTATCCGGCCTTCGTGCCGAGGGTTGATGCCGATGGCAACACGCTCGGCGGCATCCGGCTCCCCGACATAGTCGTGCCGACCGGCACCTACACCGGCTGGAACCTTCGCAAGGATCCTCCCGATGAAGGCTGCGACCATGCAGGCATGTATCTGCCCTTCGCCAGGACCAAGGCCGAGCGCCTGGCCAAGGGCGACCCGCGCCGATCGCTCGAGGAGCGCTATCCCGATCACGCGGCGTATGTGCGCGCCGTCGCGAGTGCTGCGGCCAATGCACAACGCCAGGGTTTCCTTCTGCAGGAAGACGCCGAACGCTACGTGAAAGCGGCCGAAGAGAGCGACGTGGGGAGATAGGTGTGATTTCCGGCAGTTCTCGGTGGAGCGCCTGCTTCGCTTTCTGGTGGCGCTCGGTCAGGACGTGGAGATCGTCGTGAAGCCGCGTCGCAATGCGCGCCATCCGCCGGCGCTGCACGTCTCGTGATAACGACAAGGTTGGCGGCGTGTAAACACACAGGAGCTTTGGGGAGGTAAGCTAGTGAAACGCCGTGCGCCATCTGCACATGCACTACGATCTTGCAAAAGCAATCAGCGGATCAAGATCATGATCATCGGCGGCCCGTAGCGCGGCAATGTAAAGGCGTCGAACATCCACAGCGCTCTGTAGATGGGCGCGACCCCAGGTGAAGCGCGGGTTTCCTTGTTGGACAGCGAGCAAATCGCCCGCCAACCGCGACCATCTGCCGTTTCCATTGGCGAAGGGGTGGATTGCTACGAGGCGATGATGAAAGCGAAGCGCCAGTTCATCTCGAGAGTAGGCGGAGTTGGCCATCCAATACCGGGCATCTTCGATGAGCTGCCGAAGGGACGTTTCGATGAGATAGCTCGCGATGCCAAGATTGCGTTCAGTAGTTCGGTATCGCCCCGCCCAACGCCAAACCCCATCGAACATTCGGCGATGCAGTCCCCGAAGGAACGGCTCCGATATGACGTCGCGCTTTCGAGAAAATGCCCAGCGATCCGCAGCAGCGATATTGCGTTGTTCGAGCTCGTTGAGTTCGCTACGCAAGGTAATGTGAGTTGGAATGAGCCCATCCAGCTCTACTGTTGTCAATGGTGTAGCATCTGCATCGAAGTCGAAGAAACCCGTCATTCATCGTCCCAAAGCCGAGCGGGATGCCGCAGAAGGTCCTCGACCCTTTGTCGATGAAGCTCCTGGCTGGCGGTGGCATCGTGCACGGCCTGATCCTCAAGCCGCATGCTGTGTTCGACAGCCCCCGAATGTCGAGCGGCAAGCGATTCTGCCCGTTCGCGAATAGTTGTCTCGAGAGGTTTTTCTGGGACCAACGCGTACACTATCCGACAGCCCAACGCTTCGGCAGCGCGCTGGAGCGAGCGAAGGCTTATGCTTCCGCTAAGCTCTGATTGCTCAATCTCGACGATCCTAGGCTGCGACACACCGACTCGGTTCGCGAGTTGTGCCGTTGTCATGCCGAGAGCATCGCGAATAGCTCGAACCCATCCCTTTGGAGGACGGGAATTTTGAACGAGAGCGGACAGCGTTGCGAAGCGCTTATCCAATTGACGAACGGCCTCTTTCACACGATAAGAAATAGCTTCTTATCCTATTCGAAGTCAATAGGAAATTCATTATCCATAACGCCCCAAGTCGTCGGGAATAGCTGATGGGCAAGAGCGCAGGCGACAGGCACCTCACCTCAACCCTGCATTGATCCGCTCGAGAGCGGCCGAGCCGGGGCACAGCTCCGCCTCGCCAAGTTCGTTCAGCGGCTTCTCGACCGTGGCGAGGTGATGGTGAAGGTCGACCGGCTCTTGGTCGACATAAATGAGCCCGGTCGCGATCTCGCCGGCGGCCGCGCGCTGGTGCAAGAGATTGATGGCGGCAATGCGGTCATGCACGTCATGCTCGGGCGCGATCTTGCGCAAACGGATCGAGGAGCCGTCATGCAGCTCGATCACCTCGAGCGCGCCTGGCTCGTAGTCGGCGGTGATCGGCGCGCGGGAGGTCATGAAATCGAGCGAGTTCAGCGCCGCGTTGTGCGCGCGCACATAGTCGAAGCTCTTGGTCGAGCCATCATGATTGTTGAAGGCGACGCAAGGCGAGATGCAATCGATGAAGGCCGCGCCTTCATGCTCGATCGCTGCCTTGATCAGTGGCACGAGCTGGCCCTTGTCGCCAGAGAATGAACGCGCCACGAAAGTCGCGCCGAGCTGCAGCGCCACGGCGACGAGATCGATCGCCGTATCCGTATTGGCGACGCCGCGCTTCGATTTCGAGCCCTTGTCCGAGGTCGCCGAGAATTGACCCTTGGTGAGGCCGTAAACGCCGTTGTTCTCGACGATGTAGCACATGTTGACGCCGCGCCTGATCGCGTGCGCGAATTGGCCAAAGCCGATCGAGGCGGAATCCCCATCGCCCGAAACGCCAAGATAGATGAGCTCGCGGTTGGCGAGATTGGCCCCGGTCAACACCGAGGGCATGCGCCCATGCACGCTGTTGAAGCCATGCGCCTGGCCGAGGAAATAGGTCGGCGTCTTCGACGAACAGCCGATGCCCGAAAGCTTCGCGATGCGATGCGGCGGCAAGGAAAGCTCGAAGCAGGCCCGCATGATGGCCGACGAGATCGAGTCATGGCCGCAGCCCGCGCATAAGGTCGAGATGGCTCCCTCGTAGTCGCGATGAGTGAAGCCGAGCTCGTTGGTCTCGAGCGCGGGATGGCGGAATTTCGGTTTTGGAAGGTAGGTCATGATCGGGTCTTCTATTTGGAAGAGTGAAGTCGTGAGTAGTGAAATGGTGAAAAGCTAAGTTGAACACAGCTTTCTTCCATTCGCTATCATCTTCTACTCACTCTTCACATCTCACTCTTCACTCTCGTCGGCGTTTCCGGGACAGGTTTCACGGCACCCGCGATCGCCTCATGGATGAAGCGTGCGGTAATCGGCGTGCCATCGTAGTGCAGGATCGGAGTGAGCACCGCAGGATCGATGCCGCACTCGGCGAGCAAGAGCGTGCGCAACTGGGCGTCGCGGTTCTGCTCCACCAAAAAAACGCGCTCATGCTCGGCGATGAAATCGGTCACCTCACCTCCGAACGGAAAGGCGCGCACACGCATGAGGTCGAGCGCGATGCCGTCCTTCTCGAGGAGCTCGGCCGCCTCGCTCATTGCTGGGCTCGTTGAGCCGAAATAGATTACGCCGAAGGGCGTGCGTGATTTCGCGGCCTCGATGATGGGCGCAGGCACAAGCGTCTTCGCCGTGTCGAATTTCCGCAAGAGGCGCTCCATGTTGTCGACATAGGGGCCGCCCTCTTCGGTGTAGCGCGCATAACGGTCCCGCGTGGAACCGCGCGTGAAGAACGAACCACGCTTGGGATGTGTGCCGGGATAGGTGCGATAAGGAATGCCGTCTCCGTCCACATCGAGGTAGCGCCCGAAGTCGCGCCCCGTCTCGAGATCGGCAAAGTGCATGACCTTGCCGCGATCGTAGACGTGCTTGTCCTCCCACAGGAAAGGTCGGCAGAGGCGATGGTTCATGCCGATGTCGAGGTCGAGCATGACGAAGACCGGCGTCTGCAACCGGTCCGCGAGATCGAAGGCGAGCGCACCGAATTCGAAGGCTTCGTGCGGGTCTTCCGGGAAGAGCAGCACGTGCTTCGTGTCGCCATGGGACGCGTAGGCACAGAGCAGAATATCGGATTGCTGCGTGCGCGTCGGCATGCCGGTCGATGGGCCGCCGCGTTGCACATCGAAAAGGACGGCCGGCACCTCGGCGAAATAGGCAAGGCCGAGGAATTCCTGCATCAGCGAGATGCCGGGACCGGAGGTCGCGGTGAAGGCGCGAGCTCCGTTCCAGGCGGCACCGACGACGATGCCGATCGAGGCGAGCTCGTCCTCCGCCTGCACGATGGCGAAACGGTTCTTGCCGCTCTCCTTCTCGCTGCGGTAACGCCTGCAGAAATTGCCGAAGGCCTCGGCAAGCGAGGTCGAAGGCGTGATCGGATACCAGGCGCAGACAGTCGCGCCACCATAGACGGCGCCGAGCGCCGCGGCGGCATTGCCCTCGACGAAGATGCGGTCGCCGATCTCGTCGGCGCGGCGCACCTTGAGCCCGATCGGGCAAGCGAGATTGGCAAGCGCATGGTCGCGCCCGATGTGCAGCGCCTTCACGTTCGGCGCGATCAGCTTTTCCTTGCCGCGGAACTGCTCAGACAAAAGCTTCTCGATCTCGGCGACATCAATATTGAGCAGTGCCGAGAGGGCGCCCACATAAATAATGTTCTTGAAGAGCTGGCGCTGGCGCGGGTCCGAATATTCCTTGTTGCAGATCTGCGTGAGCGGCATGCCGATCACCGTGATGTCATCGCGAAATTTGGATGAGGGGATCGGTCTCGAGGAATCGTAGAAGAGATAACCGCCTGACTCGATCGCCGCGAGATCCTTGTCCCAGGTCTGCGGGTTCATGGCCACCATCAGATCGGTCCCACCGCGCGCCCCGAGATGGCCGGCTTGCGAAATTCTCACCTCGTACCAGGTCGGCAATCCTTGAATGTTCGAGGGGAAGATGTTGCGCGGCGCGACCGGAACACCCATCCGCAGGATCGCCCGCGCGAAGATCTGGTTCGCGCTCGCCGAGCCTGAGCCGTTGACGTTTGCGAAACGGACGACGAAGTCGTTCACGCGCTCGATCGGCATGCCTGATGTTCCGCGTGGCTGATGTCGAGGCTGAACTTTTGCATATCCCAGGCGCCGGTCGGGCAACGCTCGGCGCACAGTCCGCAATGCAGGCACACATCCTCGTCCTTGGCCATGATGCGTCCGGTCTTCAGCCCGTCCGCCACATAGATGTCTTGCGTTGGGTTCGTCGCCGGCGCTGTGAGACGGGAGCGTAGCTCGCCTTCTTCGCCGTTCTCCGTGAAGGTGATGCAATCCATCGGGCAGATGTCGACGCAAGCGTCGCACTCGATGCACAGATTGGCGGAGAACACCGTCTGCGCGTCGCAGTTGAGGCAGCGCTGCGCCTCCGCAAAGGCAAGCTTCGGGTCGAAACCGAGCTCGACCTCTTGCTTGATGTCCTTGAGCGCGATCGCCTGGTCCTTGAGCGGCACCTTGTAGCGCAGGTCGAGCGCCACATCATTGTCGTAGCTCCATTCATGAATGCCCATTTTTTGGCTGACCAGATTGGTCATCGGCGGTGGTCGCTTGCGCACATCTTCGCCGCGCAAAAGGAGATCGATGGACACCGCCGCCTCATGCCCGTGGGCAACGGCCCAGATAATGTTCTTCGGGCCGAAGGCTGAATCGCCGCCAAAGAGCACGTTCGGCACGGAGGATTGAAAGGTCACCTTGTCGACGACCGGCATTCCCCATCTGTCGAAGGCAAGGCCGATGTCCCGCTCGATCCAGGGGAAGGCGTTTTCCTGCCCAACCGCGATTAGCACGTCGTCGCATTCCATGAGCACGTCCGGCTCGCCCGTGGCCACGAGATTGCGTCGTCCATCCTCGCCACGCTCGGCCCTGACTTTCTCGAACCGCAGGCCGGTAAGGCGGCCACCCTCATGCAGGAATTCCCTGGGCACTAGAAAGTTGAGAATGGGGATGCCCTCATGGATGGCATCTTCTTTCTCCCAAGGCGAGGCCTTCATTTCGTCGAAGCCGGAGCGCACCACGACCTTGACGTCCTCGCCGCCGAGTCGGCGGGAGGAGCGGCAGCAATCCATGGCGGTGTTGCCGCCGCCGAGCACGATCACTCTTTTGCCGATCTTGGTGATGTGGCCGAAGGAGACGCTCGAGAGCCAATCGATGCCGATGGAGATATTTGCCGCGGCTTCCCTGCGTCCCGGAATATCGAGGTCGCGGCCTCGCGGCGCGCCCGTGCCCACGAAGACCGCCTCATACCCCTCTTTGAGAAGGTCGCGAAGGCTGTCGATGGCCTGGCCCCCGCGGAAATTTACGCCTCGATCGAGGATGTAGCCCACTTCCTCGTCGATGACGGTCTCCGGCAGGCGGAATTTCGGGATTTGGCTGCGCATCATGCCGCCGGCGCGCTTGTCCGCGTCGAACACGGTGATCTCGTAGCCGAGCGGGGCGAGGTCGCGCGCCACCGTCAAGGAAGCCGGCCCGGCGCCGATGCAGGCGATGCGCTTGCCGTTTGTACTTCCGGGCTTTGCCGGCAGGCGAGCAGTGATGTCGTCCTTGTAGTCGGATGCCACTCGCTTCAGCCGACAAATGGCGACAGGCTCTTCCTCGACCCGGCCGCGGCGGCAAGCCGGTTCGCAAGGGCGATCACATGTTCTTCCCAAAATCCCAGGGAAGACATTCGATTCCCAATTGATCATGTAGGCGTCGCTGTAACGCCCTGCCGCGATCAACCGGATATATTCGGGGACCGGGGTATGGGCTGGGCAAGCCCATTGGCAGTCGACGACCTTATGGAAGTAATCGGGGTTGCCGATATCGGTGGGCTTCACTCATCCTCCCTAAAGCATGATCCGGAAAGATCGGTTTCCGAAAGATCATGCCCAATCGATAATCTAGAGCATCAAGGCGCCTCAACCTATAGCCATCATGCCCTTAAACGCCTTTGCGCGATGTCCCAAGAAAATGCCCCGTAGGAGCAAAAGTTTCGAGCGGCATCGCGCTGACAAGCGGCTGCCCCAGAAGACCGGGGGCACGGAACCTGCTGATAATGTGCCAGATAGTCAAGCCTTTGCGTCCCTTTACCGCCATGAAAGCCTTTGCTGCCCCTTCTGCAAAGCCGCCATCTATGTTACCGCAGCCCCGGTTTTGATGTGAGGCAAAGCACCGCAAACGAACTTTGTTCTGGAGCAGATAACGATGGCCGGGGACGATCTCGACCTGAATTCCCTAAATGACGCCGACCTCGTCGCGCAGATGCATGACGACCTCTATGACGGGCTGAAGGCCGAGATTGAAGAGGGAGTGAGGATTCTTCTTAAGCGCAATTGGGCGCCTTACAAGGTGCTTACCGAGGCGCTCGTCGAAGGCATGCGCATCGTCGGCGAGGATTTCCGCGACGGCATCCTGTTCGTGCCCGAAGTGCTGATGTCGGCGAACGCCATGAAAGGCGGCATGGCGATTTTGCGGCCGTTGCTCGCTGAAACCGGCGCGCCGAAGGTCGGCAAGATGGTGATCGGCACCGTGAAGGGCGATATCCACGACATCGGGAAGAATCTGGTCTGCATGATGATGGAAGGGGCGGGCTTCGAGGTCGTCGATCTCGGCGTCAATAATGGGGTCGAGAAATATCTCGCGGCCATTGAGGAACACGCGCCGGATATTGTCGGCATGTCTGCCCTTTTGACCACCACCATGCCCTATATGAAGGTCGTGATCGACACCTTGAAGGAAAAAGGTGTTCGCAATGATTACATCGTGCTTGTCGGCGGCGCGCCGCTCAATGAGAGCTTCGCCAACGCGATCGGAGCCGACGCCTATTGCCGCGACGCTGCGGTGACGGTCGAGACTGCAAAATCGCTGCTCGGGCGTCGCCAAGGCTCGGCGCAAGCGCGAGCGCAGGCGGCGCAATAGAAGTGATCGAATTTGCGTGACAAGGATGAGAATAGGGACTGACAATTGAATCACTCGCTAACCGGCGACCCGGGGCAGGAGCGAAAACAGGCTCATATGAGGACTCAGCGTCAAGGCAGCGGGCAAGGAGCGCGATCCGGTATCGCAGAGGTGGCAAGAGCGGTGCGTGTCCCGGCCGATCCGGACGCCAGCCTTGACGCCGCGTCCTCGTCCCCGGACACCCTCGTGATCGCCTGCGGCGCCCTGGCGAAGGAGCTGCTCGCCGCCATTCGCCTCAATCGCTGGTCGCATCTTGCTGTCACCTGCCTGCCGGCCATTTTGCACAACCGTCCGGAGCGTATCACCGAGGCGGTGCGCGCCAAGGTCCGCGCGCATCGCGGCCAGTATCGGCGCATCCTTTGCCTTTACGGGGATTGCGGCACGGGCGGACAACTCGATGCCATGCTTGCCGAGGAAGGGGTCGAGCGCATCGAGGGCGCCCATTGCTATGCTTTCTATGCTGGCCTCGACGCCTTCGAGGAGATGATGGAGGAAGAGATCGGAACCTTCTTCCTCACCGATTATCTCGTGCGCTTCTTCGATCGGCTGGTGATGGAAGGTCTCGGACTTGATCGGCATCCCGAGCTTCTCGGTGACTATTTCGGAAACTACCGGAGACTGGTTTGGCTGGCGCAGGCGCCGGACGCCGATCTCAAGCGCCGTGCCGAGGCGGCGGCGGCCTTGCTCGGCCTGCCCTTGGAGCGACGGGATACCGGATTGCGGGGCATTGAAGGATTCCTCGCGCGGAAAGGGGAAGCCGCCTCTCCTGAGGGCAAGCTTGTTGCCGCTTCCCGATAGCCAAGATGGCACAACTCGTCATCGCCTATTGGCGCGACATCCCGGCCCAGGTCACAGCCTCTCTTCCAGGCGGCCGAAGAGCTCCGCGCGTCAAACGCGAGCTCTCGCCTCGCTTCGCGCAAGCCATCGACATGGCGGCGATGCGCAGCGGAGCCACGGCAACGGATGCTTATCTTGCCGATTGGCGCCAAGGGGAGCCTGCACTTTGCGGGGAGGATCTCGAAGCCGTCGTCGCGACGGAAATCCAGCGCCTCGAACGCGAATATGACGACGGGCGACTCCGCTTGCTCATCGAGTCAGGCGGCAGAGAGGGCGCACGGCCGTGATGGACGCACTCCCGTGTCGAGTGGCGTGAGCGAATGACCGAATTCACCGTTGCTTTCTCGCCTTCCGGCAAGCGCGGACGCTTCCCCGAGGGGGTTAGCGTGCTCCAGGCCGCCCGCAAGCTTGGTGTCGACCTCGATTCGGTTTGCGGCGGGCGCGGCATCTGCGGACGCTGTCGCGTCGCCATCGTCGAGGGCGTGGATCAAAAGCGAGCCATCACCTCAGCGCTTGGCCATGTGACGGCCGTGGACACGGTCGAGGAACGCTATCAGCGCGTGCGCGGCGTCTTCGCGCATGGCGAGCGGCTTGGCTGCCAGGCGTGCATCCGCGGCGATCTCCTCGTCGACGTGCCGGCGGAATCCCAGCTCCACCGTCAAGTGGTGCGCAAGCGCGCCGAGGCGTGGCCTGTCAAGGTCGACCCCGTGTCGCGGCTCCATTATCTCGAGGTCGAGAAGCCGGACATGGCCGATCCGTCGAGCGATTTCCGGCGCCTCGCGAGGGCGCTTGCCGAACAATGGGGGCTTATGGATGTACGCGCCGAGTTGGCCGTGCTCCGAGGCTTGCAAAAAACACTGCGCGCCGGTGATTTTGCCGTGACGGCTTGCGTGCGGCACGGACACGATATCATCGCGGTCTACCCAGGCTTGAAGGAACGCGTCTTCGGGCTTGCCTTCGATATCGGCTCGACCACGGTCGCGGCGCACCTTTGCGATCTCGGTAGCGGTGATGTGCTCGCCTCGAGCGGATGCATGAACCCGCAGATCCGGCTCGGCGAGGATCTCATGAGCCGTGTCTCGCACATCATGATGCATCCGGGCGGTGACCGCGAGCTGACGCAAGCGGTGCATGGAGCGCTCGCAAGGCTGGTGGAGGAAACAGCGAAACAGGCAGGCGTCTCACCGGGTGACATCGTCGAGGTCACGCTTGCCGGCAATCCGATCATGCATCATCTGGCGCTCGGCCTCGACCCGACCGAGCTCGGCGTCGCTCCCTTCGCACTCACCATCGATGCGGGGTTCGACGCGCCCGCGCGGGAAATCGGGCTCGATATTGCGCCCGGCGCCTTCGCTTACGCGCTTCCTTGCATTGGTGGCCATGTCGGAGCGGATGCGGCGGCGGTCGTCTTGTGCGAAGCGCCGTATCTTTCCGACGAGATCCGCCTCATCGTGGATGTCGGCACGAATGCCGAGATCGTGCTCGGCAATCGCTCTCGCCTGCTTGCCTGCTCCTCGCCCACGGGCCCCGCCTTCGAGGGAGCGCAGATTAGTTGCGGCCAGCGTGCGGCGCCTGGCGCCATCGAGCGGCTGCGCATCGATCGCGCGACGCTGGAGCCGCGTTTCAAGGTCATCGGCTGCGATCTCTGGTCGGATGAACCGGACTTCGATGGGGCTCTCGGGACGATCGGCGTCACTGGAATTTGCGGCTCGGGCATCATCGAGGCGGTCGCCGAAATGGAGATCGCGGGCGTGCTGCGCCCCGACGGCATCATCGATGGGACCATGGCTGAGCGCAGCCACCGCATCGAAGCCGATGGGCGCACCTTCCGTTATGTGATCGCGGAAGGGCAACCTCGCATCGCGGTTACGCAAGCCGATATCCGCGCCATCCAGCTCGCCAAAGCCGCGCTCTACGCGGGCGTCAAGCTGCTCATGGAGCGCTATGGCGTGAGGAAGGTCGAGCGCATTACGCTCGCTGGCGCTTTCGGCAGTCATGTCGATCCGCTCTACGCCATGGCGCTCGGGCTTATTCCCGACTGCCCGCTCGACAAGGTTTCCTCGGCCGGCAATGCGGCCGGCACGGGGGCACGCATCGCCTTGTTGAACGCAGCGTCGCGGCGCGAGATCGGCGAGGTGGTGCGCAGAATCGAAAAAGTCGAGACGGCGATCGAGCCGGCCTTCCAGGCGCATTTCGTCGAGGCGATGGCGATCCCGCATGCGAGCGACGCCTTCCCCAATCTGGAAGAAAGGCTCGGCGTCACGTTTCGGCGCGAGGTCGCCGCCGAGCCGAGACGGCGAGGCGGCCGGAGGAGGGGATCAGCCTAACTCAGATTCAAACTTCGCTAGACACGCTCGGTCGCGGCGCGCAGCCGTTGCATATCTCCTTGCCAGGAGCCCGAGGCCCGGATTAGCCACCGATTCGTCGCAGCTCGTGGCAACCTCGTCCCGTGGCCAATTCTCGACGCGTGCTTGCCCATCGCGATCTCGTTCGAGACTAGAGACTAAGCGTCCGCATCGCTCAATTTTTCGGTCATGCCCTACCCACCCGATGGCTTCCCCTCGTTCTGCCCATATTGAAGCACTTGCACCTTCTCGAGTGTGACGAGGCCGCTCCCCATCATTTTTTCGAGCTCCGGGAGAAAGCCCTTGATCTTGGCTTCCTCGTCGACGATCTCGATGACGAGCGGCAAATCATCGGACAGTCTGAGGATCTTTGCCGTGTGCAAGCGGCTCGAATGGCCAAAGCCCATCGGCCCTCGCAGCACCGTCGCGCCGGCAAGGTGCTGCTCCCGGGCCTTGAGAACGATCCTCTCGTAAAGCGGGCGCCCGCGGTATTTGTCGTCCTCCCCAATGAAAACCCGCAGCAGCATGGCGTCACGGGGAATGTGCATGTCAGGCACCCCTGAGCTGGTTGAGCGAAGCGGCCGCGACATGGCCGATCCAGACTGCAAGGAGGCATAAGATGATCGAAAGCGCGATATTGGCGCCAGCGAGCTTCATCTCCCCGTCTCGCACGAGGTTGAGCGTTTGCACGCTGAAGGAGGAAAAAGTCGTGTAGCCGCCGCAAAGTCCGATCATCACGAATTGCCGCGCCTCTGTGCCGACGAGGTAGCGACCCTCAGGCCCCGTCAAGGTTGCGAAAAAGCCGATGATCAAGGAACCGATGACGTTCACTGCTAAGGTTCCGAGAGGGAAAGTTTCGCCGAAATGCGCTGCGGCAAAGCCCGAGCACCAATAACGGGCCGCGCCGCCGAGAGCGCTTCCGAGCATCACCCAGAAATAGATCATCATTCCCTCTCTTCTCCGAGTCTCACGCTTGTCCCCGAAGATCTGTTCGGGAAAAGCTCGAGGCGGAGCATGTGCTCAAGGCTGCGCGAGACCGGCGCCCGTATTACCCTTGGCGCAGGCCTGCATCGCGGTGGCGAGACGTTCGTGCTCAAGCGGCGTCAATTTATCCGCGAGCACGCTCTCCCAAATGCCGGCTTTCTTCAGCTCGCCCGCCGTACACACGCAATAGGAAAAGCAATCGCGGCCCTCACCGCCGCGCGAGGCACACACGGCTTGGCAGGCGTCGACGAAAGGCTGATCCTCCGTTGAAACCGGGGCGGGAGCGAGCGCGAGCCGAGCGATAAGCGAAAGTGTGCCGAACATCACCGGCTGGTGAATCAAGTAGATGGCGAGGCTGTGCCGCCCGGCGAAAGCCAGCATGCGACCGGGCGCATGCTGCGGTCGCCACCCCGCAACGCTGATTTTCGTGAAATAGTGCAAGGTGAGCTGGGCAAGCGCCATCCCGGCGAGAAAGGGGGAAAGCCAAGGAAAAACCGGCTCAAAATCGAGGGTCGATGGCGTGATGGTCGAAACGCCGAGCCAGCGCAGGAGCGGCGCATCGAAGGCGGGCCCAGCGATGAAGTCCGGCGCGACCAGAACGAGGATCGCTGCCAAGAGCGTCGCTGGCCAAGGCATCCGCAGGAACCCAAGCCCGACCAGGCTCGCAACCCCGATCGAATGCAAGATGCCGAAGAAGATGAACTCGCCCGGCATCGCGTACCAGGTCGCAAGCGTGACGAGAAGGGCGGCACCGACGAGAATCGCAAGACGGCGGAAATAGGCGTCCCAGCGAATTCCCTTCGCATGGGCGATGACCAGGCTTATCCCCGAGAGCGCGAGGAAGCTCCCCGCGATGAATCTGGCAAACCAGCGCCAGCGTGGATCACCACCGACATCGAGCGCCGCAAGTCCAAGGCTGTCGAGGTCGAAGGCGAAATGGAAGATAATCATGGCGAAGAGCGCCACGCCGCGTGCCGCGTCGAGCACGGCAAAACGCGGCCGTGCTTCGACCTCCTGGCGAAGTCTCGACGCTGTCGAGCTCAAGCGCCTGCCGATGGGAGGGAAACGGTTACTCGGCAACGGGATACGCCCTTGCGCTTCCATCAACAGGACGTACTCAGGCGAGACCCAAAAAATCGCGTTTGCCGACCTCGACGCCGTTGTGGCGCAAAAGGTCATAAGCGGTGGTCGCGTGGAAGTAGAAGTTCGGCAAGGCGAAAAACAAGAGATAGTCACGTCCCTTCATCTTCGTGTCCTTGCCGGCGATCTTGAGCGTGACATCTTTGCTCTCGGTGCCGTTGATCTGGTCGCCTTGCATGCTCTCGATGAAAGCGAGGGTTGCCGCGATGCGCGCCTTCAATTCCTGAAACGTCGTCTCCTTGTCCTCATGCTTCGGCGCTTCGGTGCCGGAGAGCCTGGCGCAGCAGAGCTTGGCGAAGTCGCAGGTCAATTGCACCTGGCGGGTGAAGGAGAACATGTCAGGAAAGAGCCTTGCGCCGAGCAGCGCTTCAGGCTCGATCTTGCGGCTCGCGGCATGCGCCTCCGCCTTTTCGAGGAGGGCGGAAAGCGCGCTGAGCATGCGCGTGAAGACGGCGGCTGAGGCTTCGTGCATGGACAATGACATCGGGATTTCCTGGAGCTGAGTTTCGGGGCGGGTCGACAAGGCACGGCGTCGAGTAAAATCGAGCCATCCTTCTCGAAAGAGGCAAGGCCCGCGTCCCGCCCCAAAGTCAAGTCGGTTCGACACGTGGAAGGGGCCGCATTGGCCAGCGGGGGTCAGTCCGACCGCAAAAGGCGCGCTGCCTCAGCCGCATGGCTCGGCGCGACGGTAGGAGCCGCGCCCGAGCGAGGCGGGGCCGCCTCCACGCCCACCCGCTCCGCGATGATGTAAAGCGGGCGGCGCTTCACCTCGGCGAAGATGCGCCCGATATATTCACCGATCATGCCGAGCGACATGAGTTGAACGCCGGCAAGCAGAGTCACTGCCACGATCAAAGTGGGAAAGCCCGGGGTCTTCACGCCGACGAGCAGGGCTTCGAGCACGAAGTAGAGTGCCGTGATCAGAGCGCCTATCGAGATCAGGAAGCCGAGATAGGTCCATACCCGCAACGGCACGGTAGTGAAGGAGGTGATTCCGTCCCAGGCAAAATGCAGGAGCTTGCGGTAGTTGTAGCGGCTTTTCCCGTGAAGCCGTTCGCCCACCTCGAAAGGCACGCCGATCGATTTGAAGCCGATCCAGGAATAGAGGCCCTTTGAGAAGCGAGCGCGCTCGCCGAGAAGCCGCAAGGCCTCGACCGCCTTGCGATCGAAGAGCTGGAAGTCCCCGGCCTCTTCATAAAGCTGGGTTTCGCCGAGCTGCGCGAAGATGCGATAAAAGAGGCGCGTGAAGACACGCTTCACCGGTCCTTCATAGTCCCGACCACCGCGCTGCGCGTAGACGACCGCGTGGCCTTCGCGCCAACGTCGAGTGAATTCCGGAATGAGCTCAGGTGGATGCTGGAGGTCGGCATCCATGATGATGACCGCATCACCTTGGGCGGCGTCGAGTCCTGCCGCGATCGCCACCTCCTTGCCGAAGTTGCGCGAAAGCGACAGCGCGCGTACTCGCGGCTCAATTGCGTTGAGCCGTCGGATCTCAGCCAAGCTCTCATCGGCGCTGCCGTCATCAATGAACAAGATCTCCCATTCGTCCCCCTCCTGTGCAAGCACCGGAGTGAGCCGTGCCACGAGCTGGGGCAGGTTCTCCGCTTCGTTGAAGACGGGAATCACGATCGAGAGCCGAATGGAGTTTCGCGCATCGCTCATTCGCTGACAATGCCGGATTTGCTTGAGTTTATCGAGAGCGGTGCTGTCGGCCTGGCTAATATGCTAGTGATCCGGACCCCACAAATGGTTCCCATTTGTCGAAAAGGCCCGACCACAAAGCTCTAGCATTGTGGATAGATTTTACGGACGGACCATCCATCGGAATCGATCCGCTAGAAGTCGTTGCGTTTAGATGAGATCAGTAGCGTCAGGTTGTCTTCTTGTTTTTCCGCATGATCTTATCTCCGAAATGGGGCCGGTTTTGCGGATCGTGCTCTAGGTTGGCCACGAGCTCGGGGAGGACGTTCATGCGGGTATGCTGGTCGACAGGCTTGCTGCCGGGCTTGGCTGGCGGGGTGATCGTGCTTTCACCTTTGTCTGCCATTGCCTTCACGGATAGTGACCGCGCCGAGAGCCGCGGCGTGATCGAGCAGCAGATTGACGCTTTTCGCCGAGATGACGGAGCGACTGCCTTTTCCTTCGCCTCCCCTGAGCTTCATGCGATTTTTCAAAGCCCTGATCGTTTCATGAGCATGGTGCGCAACGGCTACGCACCGGTCTACCGGCCGAAGACCTATACCTTCTCCGATGTTGCCGAAACAGCCGAAGGCCTCACCGACACGCTCGCGATCGAGGACGCGGACGGCCAGGCCTGGACGGCGGTCTACACGCTCGAGAAGCAGCCGGATGGATCCTGGAAGATCACGAGCTGCCATCTCGAGAGGGCCGGAGTGTCGACGTAGAGATCGCGTGCTTCGGGAGGGCGCTGACCTTCCGCTCAAACACGGACGTCGGTTCGCCGAGCACGCTCGCTTTCCATCGCGCAGCTGCGCCTTTTTTCGATTTGGCCGAACGATGCTTAAGCGCCATGCGCATGACGTTTTCGATGATGGCAAGTCCGACTTCACCGCCGAGCGTCATCATCGATTCGGGATGAAATTGCACGGCCGCGATCGGCAAGGACTGATGCTCGATTGCCATCACGACGCCATCCTGCGTTCGTGCGGTCACGGCGAGAGCGGGCGGCAAGGTGGAGGGATCGACGACGAGCGAGTGGTAGCGCCCGACAGCGAACTCTGACGGGACGCCGGCGAAAAGGCCTGCGCCCCCGGCCCGGATACGGGAGGGCTTGCCATGCATGGGCACCTCGAGCTCGCGGAGCACGGCACCATGGGCTTCGGCGATGCCTTGCAAGCCGAGACAGACGCCGAAGAGCGGGATGGAACGCGCGCAGGCAGCCATGATCGCGGCCTTCATGTTGAAGTCCGACGGGCGAGCGGGCCCTGGCGAGAGCACGACGAGATCGGCGGGATACTCGTCGAGGAACCCCTCCCGCACCGGGGCTCGCAGGGTCGTCACGCGCGCCCCGCATTGACGAAAATAGCCGGCGAGCGTGTGGACGAAACTGTCGTCGTGATCGATCAAAAGGAGTTCGAGCGGCTCGCGTCGGGCTGTCGGAAGGGCGGCGGGCGTGGATTGCGCGGAAGTTCCAGCCTCGCGGATTGCAGCAAGCATGGCGGAAGCCTTGAGCCGCGTCTCGCGCTCCTCTTCTTCCGGGTCCGAATCAGCGAGCAAAGTCGCGCCGGCCCTGACTTCCGCGATGCCATCCTTGATGCGAATGGTGCGCAAGGTGAGCCCGGTGTTCAGATCGCCGTTGAAATGCACCATGCCGATCGCCCCGCCGTACCAGGCGCGCGGAGAGCGTTCGTGATCCTCGATGAATTGCATGGCCCAGCGTTTCGGGGCGCCTGTGACCGTGACCGCCCAGGCGTGCGACAGGAAGCCGTCGAGCGCATCCAGCCCTTCCAGCAGGCGTCCCTCGATGTGATCCACCGTGTGGATCAGCCGCGAATACATCTCGATCTGGCGTCGTCCGATCATGCGCACCGAGCCCGGTTCGCAGACCCGCGATTTGTCGTTGCGATCGACATCCGAGCACATGGTGAGCTCAGCTTCATCCTTCGCCGAATTCAGGAGCTTGCGCACCTGCTCGGCATCCGAGATGGCATCGGCACCGCGGCTGATGGTGCCTGAGATCGGGCAAGTCTCGATGCGCCGGCCACCGGTGACGCGCACGAACATTTCGGGCGAGGCACCAACGAGGTATTCGCTCATCCCCAGATTGATCATGAACCCGTAAGGCGCCGGGTTGATGCGTGACAAGGCGATTGAAATGGCTGAAGGCGTTGCCGCGCAACGCTCGAAGAAGCTCTGCCCCGGCACCACTTCGAAGAGATCGCCGCGCTTGAAGCGCGAAAGCGCCTCGCTCACGATGCCGGCATATTCGCCTGGCGCATGGTCGCACTCAATCGGAGCGTCCCTTGCGAAGCGGAAGGGCTCGATCGTTCCGCCTCGCTTCAGTCCCTTCGTTGAACGGCCGGCGATCTCGAATTCATAAGAGAAGCGGGTCGCCTTCGCCGCATAATGGTCGACGACGATGATCTCATCGGGCAGGAAAAGCACGATGTCGCGCTGCCCGTCGGGCCGGCCCAGGCGCTTGCGGATCGGATCAAATTGGAAGGCGAGATCATAGCCGAAGGCGCCGTATAGACCGAGATGCGCGCATTCGTTATTGGCGAAGAAGGCGATGAGCGCCCTTACCGCTGAAAAGGCGGTGGATTGGCGAATGCGTTCTTCTTCGGTGAAGTGCGCTTTCGGTGGGCGCACCTCCAGCGTGAGTGCGTTTTCGCTTCGCGTGAGCCTGTCGAGCCAATCCGCGCCAGCGAGCGCCTCTACGATACCCGGCAACAGAACGCGACCTCGCCCGTTGAGCGCCGCGATCTCGACCTCGCGCCCGCGCGCCGTGACGCTCAAGGCCGGGTCGATAAAAGCGACATCCCAGCGCGTGTAGCGCCCCGGATATTCATAATTCGATGAGAACACCGCGCCGCGTCGCTCATCGAGAGCCTGGCGGCAATCGAGAATGGCGCGGGCACCGTCGCCGGCATCCTTCGCGGTGCGCCGCACCTTGACGCCACCTCGCGTGGTAAAGGAGATTTCGCCTGGGGTTGAAGCCATGACCATCATCCTTCTCGGCTTCGATCTTGCCTGAAGGAGCTGGTCGATCGCGATTTCACTTTATCCGCCGGAGCACCCTCCAGGCGGCCATTCCCGTTTCGTTGCACGTCATCGGCTTCAATCGGGGTGGCCGGCCGCTTTGCGCGACCAGCGCCACACGCTGCCGTGACCATTTCCGCTCATAAGGACTGCTTAACGCGAGAAGACGAACCGAGCAAGCCGGTATTTCGCGTTTTCCTCGTGTAGACCGCGCGCTGTCTTTTCTGGCACTCTCGGAATACTTCAGGATTGATTTGAGCAGGCCCGGGAACGCTCGCTCGAGCTCCGGCCGCGAAAGATTTTGCGCGCGAGATTTTGAACACCAAGCCTGAATCGACTGCGCAGCGGAAAGCCCACCTGTCACATTTAACTGCCCGCGCAATTACCCGCTTTTACGTTTCACCAGCGGTTCGCTCTTTCAAGAACTAACACCGACCCGTCCTTTGCATCGCATCGGCAAAATTAGTCTTGTGTCAATTCATGCAGAGACTGCCTCCAATCGCGAAGCCATTCCTCTTTGGCCGCATACGGTAGGCTTTTTGGGATCAAAAAATAAAATTATTTTCGCTAGGCGCGCCTGCGGAGGCGCGCACTCGTACATTGCTCCGCTCAGTGGGAAGATGCGGAGATTCCGCCTGCTAAGACGCTCAATTTCTGGTACCATCTATCCACAAGGGCAGCCGTTCGCCGTTGCCGCTCAATCTTCTCGGCAGATTTCAGCCAAATATTTGCCAACTCAATCATGGATTGCCGATCTTCGGCTTTTTCCGTTTTCGCTACGCTAAAGGCCAAGGCAGCTTGCTCTCTAAACGCTCGCGCCTGATCCATCCACCCCTCCTTTCGGTGCGTCCCCCTAAACAATATCCTGCGGACATCGCAAAGCAGGCAATGCATGTCAAGGCGCAACGCCCTTGGCTGCCTGCTCCCAGCTCAACGCTCGCAATCGCTGCGCTTCGAAAATGACCGCGGCGATGGTGACGTATGCCGCTATGGTTTGGTCGTGTTCGTGTCGTGGCCGCTTTTTTGGGCAGCGCGTCACGTGAATTTCTTGGGGCTTTCTATCGAACAAATTGGGTCCGGCGCGATCTGGCGTCAGGCGGCAGAATACCCGTCAATCTGCGACAGCTTCGCGACGGCTTCCAACTAGCGCCGGTTTGTGCTGGTGGTGACGCGCCTCGGCTCCATGAACCCGAAATGTGGATACCGCTCTTCCGAAAACGGTCATGGTCTCCCACCGTGAGTACCTCGAAATACCCAAAAGGGCGTTCACGGTCGAGAGGTTACCGCGCAGCGATCCGGTTCGCCGACTTCGCAAGGTAGCGCGACAGGCGACGCGCCGCGAACTCGGCCCCAAAAGCGAATCGCATGAGAGCGTCTCTATTTACACGCGAGTATATCAACGACGACGTTCCCCTTGGATCATATTATTATTGGCAGAAGCGGCTTGCCGTTCGGTTGCGGAGCGGTATCGGAGGCATCGGGGGCAACCCCGCTGGAACGGGACGCCTTTCGTAGACAATTCTATAAGGCGCTCCGAAACTATTGATGGCGCTTGGACCTACGAAATGGAGCCCGGAAATCGAGGACTCGAAGTTCACCGACAATATGGGAGTATTCGCAACAGTTCGAAGCTGTGAGCGCAACGCATCGCTCAAGAAAGGTACGCGTGTCATATCGACCTTGTAGCCGGTTGCCGCGATAACATGGTCCGTTAAGAGCGACCGTTTCGAACCATCAATTTGGATGAGCTCCGAGGTTCAAGCGATCGCCGTGCCTCTTCGTTTTCCTGAGCACATATCCGAGAAGGAGCTCAATGAGCCCGATCGTCTGATCTTTCACGAACCACCCTGGCGCGGCGTGACCGAGATGGTTCCGCGCGACCTTCAGGCGAAATCCTTCGGGCATCATCGTATGAAACACGAGCGGCGCGTCCGTGCAGAAGCGCGACCGCCAACCTTGATCCAGTCCTGACATGGGGGCTCGAATGCGGTCGATCAGAGGCCGTGGCAAGCGCACCCGCTCGTTGAAATTGATCGTGCTCTTTCTTGCGACGAGATGAACCATGGCCCCTGCCTGATGGAGTGACGCTGCGAGATGGAGGGCTGACGCCCCCGCGCCGAGCACACAACCACATTGCGGTCCCTGAAGTGATCGACCGCGCCATAGCATGAAATATGCGAACAAAGCTCTTGAGGGAGTTGCAAGAGAACCGAGGGCATATGCGCAAATGGGATCACGCCAATGGCAACAACGACCCGCCGCGCCTTCACGAGCTTCCCTTCGCGGCTATAGAGTTGGAACCCCCGCGGCGTGATGAGCGCGGTGAGCACACGCTCCCAAACGCCAGCTTTGGCCCAGCGGGTGAACTCGCCCGTATTTTCTCAGAGCGTCTGGACGTTTAATCTCGGCGGGAGCATTCTGAAGCAATCCCCACCGTGGATGCGAGACGACTGCAGCATGGCGAGGTGACCGGGTTGGACGTTCGGGCTTGGTTGCGCACGCTCGGCCTCGAGACGTACGAGGAGCGCTTCCGCGCCAATGCCATCGACGGCGACGTCCTTTGCGATCTGACCGATGCGGATCTGGAGCGCATCGGAGTGCTGCTCGGTCACCGCAAGAAAATGCTCAATGCGATCACGGGCTTGCGAGCTGCGCGTGAGCATTCTGCGCAAGCGGCATCCGGCCTGAGGCCTGAGGTCGCAAGCGCGGAGGGCGAGCGTCGGCAAGTCACGGTCTTGTTCGCCGATCTCGCGGGCTATACGGCACTCAGCAACGAGCTTGATGCTGAGGATGTGCACCGGCTGCTCGGGCGCTTCTTCTCTTGCGTGGATCGCATCATCGCTGAGCATGGCGGTTACGTCGATAAGCATATCGGGGACAGCGTCATGGCGGTCTTCGGCGCTCCGATCGCCCACGGCAACGATGCTGAGCGCGCGATCCGCTCGGCGCTCGCAATCCGATCGGCCATGCCATTGCTCGCCTCCGATCAGGCGATGACGCTCCAGACGCATATTGGAATCGCGGCAGGCGATGTCGTGGCAAGCGCAACCGGAAGCGATGCGCATCGCGAGTACACCGTAACCGGGGAGACAGTGAATCTCGCGGCGCGCCTGACGAGCGAGGCGCGAGCGGGCGAGATCCTGATCTCGGATCTTGTCCGGCGAGCCCTTGAATCGAGCCTCGATCACACGGATGCGGGTTCCTTGACAGTCAAAGGTTTCGCGACGCCGATCAGGGCCTATCGCCTGAACGGATTCCGGCAGGACGCCGCCGGTGATCTCGCCGCGATCGTGGGGAGGACGAAAGAGCTGCAACAATTCAAGGCTGCACTTTCGGCCTGCCGCGAATTCCACCAAGGCGGCACGCTTTACGTCCGAGGCGAGGCGGGTATCGGCAAGACGAGACTGATCAAGGAGTACGAGAGCGAGGCGAAGGCGGCGGGCTTTGCCTCCAATGTCGTCCCGGTCCTCGATTTTGGCTCGGGGATCGACGCAGTCCGCACCCTGGTCCGCAGCATTCTTGGGATTGCCTCGGAAGCGCTGCTCGAAATCCGCGAGGCCGCCGCCCGACAGGTCGTGGAAACCGGGCTCGTCAAGCCCGACGATGTCGTCTTCTTAAATGACCTGCTCGATTTGCCGCAGCCGACGGCGCTGCGCAGTCTCTACGATGCCATGGACAACGCGGCGCGACATCAAGGCAAGCGGCAGCTCCTGAGCGGCCTGGTGCGCTCGCTTTGCGTTCGCCAGCCCCGATTGCTGGTGGTCGAGGATGTTCATTGGGCGGATGTGTCGACGCGCGACTATCTCGCGACGCTGGCGGGTGTTGTCGGCGAATGTCCCGCCATCCTCGTGATGACATCTCGCCCCGAAGGAGATCCCATCGACGCACGTTGGCGCAGCGAGGCCGGAGGTGTCTCGCTGATCACCATCGATCTCGGTCCCCTGCGCCGCGAAGACGCAATGGCATTGGCGACATCGAAGCCATTTGCCGGAATATCGATCATCGAGCAGTTGGTGGACCGGGCGGGAGGAAATCCGCTCTTCTTGGAGCAACTCCTGCGCCACTCTCAGGAAGGCACGCAGACGGGAGTGCCCGGCACGGTTCAAGCGCTCGTTCAGGCGCGCGTCGATCTTTTGGACCCGCTCAACAGACGGGCGCTCCAGGCCGCCTCGATTCTTGGGCAAAGCTTTCCCCTCGCGGCTCTTCGGTATCTGCTCGCCGATGCGGATTTCGACTGTACAGACCTGATCTCATACGCAGTGCTGAGGTCCGCCGGCGATAGCTGTCTGTTCGCTCACGCTCTCATTCGCGACGCCGTCTACGCTTCGCTGCTGCGAGCCCGGCGCAGAGAGCTGCACGGCCTCGCCGCGGAATGGTATGCGACACGCGACATATCGCTGCGGGCGGAGCATCTCGACCGAGCAGACGATCCGCGAGCGCCCGCTGCCTATGCCGAGGCCGCGGATGCCCAATCGAATCTCCTGCGCTATGAGCGCGCTCTCCAATTGGCGGAGCGCGGACGTGCGCTGGCAACTTCCACGGACGATATCACGCGTCTCGGTCTCTTGCGTGCCGTCATCCTGCGCGAGCTCGGCCGCGCGCAAGAGGCGATGCGAGCGTTTCGTGAAATTGCTATCGCCGCGGGGGACAGCCTCGCGCAAAGCCGGGCATGGATCGGGGTTGCCTCATGCGTGCGGCTTCTCGGAGGCAATGACGAGGGTATCGCGGCGTTGAAGCTGGCCGAGCCGCTCGCGGAAAGGCATCACGCCCAACCCGAGCTCTCCGACATTCACTATTATTTCGGATGCCTGTTGTTCTCCACTGGTGACATTGATGGGTGCCTAAGCCATCACCAGCAAAGTCATGAGCTTGCAGTGAAGGTCGGGCATGCCGAATGCGAGGCAAGGGCCCTGAGCGGCCTTGGTGATGCCCTTTACGGACGCGGTCACATGCGCCTTGCCATTGACCATTTCAGCCGCTGCAAGGCGCTCTGCCGGGAGCG
>JAFAQA010000195.1 GCA_019246665.1 Hyphomicrobiales bacterium | reverse complement strand
CTGGAAGGGCTTGGTCACGACGCCGACCGTGAGGATGCCCATCTCACGCGCGACCTTCGCCACGATGGGCGCGGCGCCCGTGCCGGTGCCGCCGCCCATGCCGGCGGTGACGAAGGTCATGTGAGCGCCGACGAGGTGATCGCGAATTTCCTCCATCACCTCCTCGGCGGCGGCGCGGCCGACCTCGGGATGGGACCCCGCACCGAGCCCTTGCGTCACCACGAGGCCCGCCTGAATGACGCGTTCGGCCTTCGACATCAGAAGGGCTTGAGCGTCCGTGTTCATGACAACGAACTCGACCCCCTGAAGGCCGCTTTCGATCATGTTGTTGACCGCGTTGCCGCCGGCGCCGCCGACGCCAAACACGGTGATCCTCGGCTTCAATTCCCGGATGTCCGGGGCCTTGAGATTGATCGTCATCGCCTTGGCCTCATCTTCTGCGCGTTCATGCGAACGCCTGTTCCAGTCTCTCTTCACGCTCCGGATCGTGCCCGCCGCGCCCTCAAAAGCTCTCCTTGATCCATCGCCCGACCCGGGCGAAGTAGCCATCGCCGCCGGCAGCCAACATGCCGCTCTCGGCGCGCGGCTCGAAATGCTCGACATCCGCGATCTGCGGATAGATCAGAAGCCCGATGGCGGCTGCGAATGCCGGCCCCTTGGCCGCTTCGGGCAATCCCTTGACGCCGAGCGGCCGGCCGACGCGGATCTGCTTCGAAAGGATGCGGCTTGCCGTCTCGGCAAGTCCGGTGAGCTGGCTCGCTCCGCCGGTGAGAACGTAGCGGCGACCTTCCGGCACGATCCCGGATTTGCGCAAACGATCGCGCACGAACTCGAGAATCTCCTCGACCCGCGGCTTGATGATGCGCACGAGCTGCGCGCGCGGAATATGGGCTTCTTCAGCCGTCTCCTGGGAATCAACTGTGGGCACCGCGATCGTCTCGCGATCATCGGAGGCCGTGGCTATGGTCGAGCCGTAAAGCGTCTTCAGCCGCTCTGCCGCGGAGAGGCGGGTCGAGAGGCCGCGCGCCACGTCGAGGGTCACGTGATTGCCGCCGACCGCCACGCCGTCGGCATGCACCAGCCGTCCGCCGGCGAATACGCCGATGGTCGTGGTGCCCGCGCCGAGGTCGACGACGACCGCGCCCATCTCGGCTTCGTCGTCGACGAGCGTTGAGAGACCACAGGCGAAGGGAGAGGCGACCACGCCCTCGACCTCGATGTGGCAGCGTTCGACCGCAAGCATCAGATTGCGCACCGAGGTCACATCCGCCGAAACGACCGTCATGCCGACGCCGAGCGTCTCGCCGACCATGCCGCGCGGATCGCGAACGCCGTTCACGGCATCGAGCGCGAAGCTCGTCGGCAAGGCGTGCATCACAGCGCGCCCGGGCCGGGCCGCATTGGCGCTGGCGCGCGACAGGGCGAGGCGCACGTCACCATCGCTGACGGGACGCCCGCGCGTGTCAGCGCGCCCTTCGAGCGCCTCTGACGAAAGCCGTCCGCCCGAGATGTTGACGATGCTCGATTTCACCTGAACCTTGGCCATCCGCTCGGCCGCGTGCACGGTCTGCCGGATGGTCTCCTCGGCCAGCTCGAGGTCGTTGATCACCCCTGCCTTCAGGCCTTGCGAGCGCTGGTGCCCGATGCCGAGAATCTGGCCCATATGCGTGCGCCCGCGCAGCGAAGCATTCGCCTCCATGGGGTCGAGGCGCGCGACGAGGCACACCACCTTGTTCGTGCCGATGTCGAGCACGGAGACGACGGAGCTTTTTCGCGGCCCGACCGGCTTGACGCGCGGCGTGAGCCCGTGGCGCAGGCTCATCCCGGCTCTCCCTTGAAGGGGGGCAGGCGCTTCTTCATCTCCTCGTTGCGCTCCGCGGCGGCTTCCTCGGTCAGGCGAAAAATCGCACGGTCGGGCAATCTCAGGTCGACGAGAATCAAGGCTTTCTCGGAAAGCTTATAGTCGCGCATCAGCCCAGCGAAGCGGGCCCATGCCGCCGCGGGATCGGCTTCCGGCAGCTTCACCGTGAGTCCGCTCTTGAGCTGCAGCTCCCAATGGCGCTGACCGACCCAATTGCCTGCCCGCACGAGCGGCTTGAGCGACGGCTGCGTGTCGAGAAGCGCCACGAAAGCCTTGACCCTTTCATTCGCCCCCTCGCCGACCACGAGCGGCAAATCGACGTATCGCTCGTCGCGCAGCGCATCGATCGGCGTGCCGTCTACGGCGACGAGCGAGACCTCGCCATCTTTCTGCCAGAGCGCGAAGGGCTGGCGTTCCATGACCGAGATGACGAGAGCGTGCGGATAGAGCTTGCGGACACTCGCTTCGGCGATCATCGGATTTGCTTTCAGCCGCTGGCGCAAGGCCTCGACATCGGCAAAGAGCAGCGAGCTTCGGCTATCGACACCCGCCGCCGCGACGACCTCCGCGGGCGAAAGCCGCGACGTGCCCGAAACCTCGACAGTCGAAATGCCAAGACCGAAAGCGCGTGCGAGGACCTCCCTCACGGCTCCATTTCGTGCAAGGAAAGCGTCGAGCTCTCCGCCGCGCCACACGCCGAAGCTGGCGACGCTCAAAAACAGGGCGCCGATCAGAAAAGTGCCGGTGAAACGCGGAATGCGCATTCCGGCGGCGGCGATCCCCGAAGCTCCGCGGCGGGACGCCAGCTTCGAATTCGGACGCGCGAATGCTCCACCCTGCGCAGCGCTGACGAAAACAGCGCGCGGCGCGTAGGCGCTCGTGAAGGGATCCGCCAAGGCGCTCATCGATCGCAGGACGCGTCCTCCACCATCCACCTGACCAGCTCGCGGAAACTCATGCCTGCATGAGCTGCCATGTCCGGCACCAAGCTCGTCTGCGTCATCCCGGGTTGCGTGTTGACCTCGAGGCAGACGATGGCCCCCGATCCTCGAGGTGTATCGTCGTAACGGAAGTCGGCACGGCTCACGCCCCGGCAGCCGAGTGCTTGATGCGCGGTTAACGCGAACTGTTGAATGTCTCGGTAAATATTCGGTTTAAGCTCTGCAGGAATCACATGAATCGAGCCGCCTTCGGCATATTTGGCGTCGTAGTCATAAAAGAGCCCAGTGGCTGGACGGATGTCGATGATGTCCATGGGCTTGTCGCCCATGACGCCGCAAGTGAGCTCGCGCCCGGCCACAAAGCTCTCCGCGAGCAGCCACTCGTCATGCGGCCAATCCTCACGCGCGATCTCTTGCGGCGGATGCTCGCGGCCCTCGCGCACGATGACGACGCCGAAGGATGAGCCTTCATTGGTGGGCTTCAGCACGTAAGGCGGGGGAAGCACGTGGCGCTTCGCCGCCTGGAAACGCGACACCACCGTGCCGACCGCGACCGGCACGCCGGCCGCCGCCATCACGATCTTGGCCTTGTCCTTGTTGATGGCGAGGGCCGAGGCGAGAACGCCTGAATGCGTGTAAGGGAGGCGCAAAATCTCCAATATGCCTTGGATCGTCCCATCCTCGCCGAAGCGACCGTGCAGCGCATTGAAGACCACGTCGGGCTTGAGGCTCGCGAGCTTCTCGGCGATGTCGCGTTTCACATCGATGCGCGTGACGCGATAGCCCTCGGCCTCGAGCGCGTCGGCGCAGGCGTTGCCCGAATTGAGGCTGACCGGTCGCTCAACCGACCAGCCTCCCATGAGCACCGCGACATGCCGAGCCATCGCACTTCCCGCCTCTTGAGCATGCTGGCCTCAAACGGATTTGCCGCCATGCTCCAAGTTATCAGAGTCGCATAACTTTCCGGCAAAATGGGATTCCATTTGACCGCATCGTGCTGTCGCCGAATCGCGCAATACGCGCGGCGCGATTCGGTGCGTTAATCAATGGCGTGCCGAGTTTAACGGAGCGTTAACCCTAAATGGCGACCGCGTCCCAGAGGAGCCTCTCAAGCCGGTCACTCTGAAGGAATGGCTGAAAGAGCTATGTTGATGTCTCCCACATCAATGCTAAGGTGCAGCACCTGAGGAAGCTCTCAAGGCACCCAATATGATCTCCGCCGCCCAGATGCGCGCCGCGCGAGCCTTGCTCGGCATCGATCAGCGAGAGCTTGCGGAGCTCTCAGGCATTTCGCTTCCCACCATTCAGCGCATGGAGGCGAGCGACGGCAACGTCCGAGGGATCGTCGATACCTTGACGAAGGTGGTCGAAGCGCTCGAGCGGGCCGGCGTCGAGCTCATCGGCGAGAACAAGATCAGTGCTGGAGGTGGGCGCGGCGTGCGCCTGACGCGCGCCGCAGAATCAGCCGGCAACAGCGCAAGCCTGAGGAGCTGACGCGATGAGTACTTCGCCGAGAGCCCCGAGCTTCGCCCCGAGCTTCGCCGAGCTCTACACGCCGAAGCTCGTCACTGTTTTGCGCGAGGGGTACGGGCTCGCGAAATTCCGCGCCGACGCGTTCGCGGGACTTACGGTCGCGATCGTCGCGCTGCCGCTCTCCATGGCGATCGCGATTGCTTCGGGCGTCACGCCGGATCGCGGGCTTTACACCTCGATCGTCGGCGGCTTCGCCGTCTCGGCGCTTGGGGGTAGCCGTTTTCAGATCGGCGGCCCCGCCGGAGCCTTCATCGTGCTCGTCGCGGCGACCGTGCAGCAACATGGGGTCGAAGGGCTGATCCTCGCCACCTTCCTCGCCGGTGTGATTCTCGTCACCATCGGCGTTCTTCGCCTCGGGGTGTTCATCAAATACATCCCCTTCCCGGTGACGGTGGGCTTCACCTCGGGCATCGCGATCATCATCCTCGCGAGCCAGATCAAGGAGCTTCTGGGGCTCACACTCAACGGCCCTGAGCCCGGCCCCTTCATTCCAAAGCTCGAGGCGCTCGGCGCCGCGCTCCCGAGCCTCAACAACGCCGCGGTCGCCCTCTCGCTTCTTACGATCGGCGCCATCGCCGCAGTTCGGCGATGGCGGCCGCATTGGCCGGCTTTTCTGATCGCGACGGGACTTGCATCGATCGTCGCCTTCCTTTTTGCCTTGCCCGCGGAGACGCTCGGCACGCGCTTCGGCGAACTTCCGCGAACCCTCCCATCGCCGCACCTGCCCGCGATCTCATTTGCCAAGCTCACCGAACTCTTGCCAGCCGCGGTTTCCTTCGCGCTCCTCGGCTCGATCGAGAGCTTGCTTTCGGCGGTGGTCGCCGACAGCATGTCCGGCCGCCGTCATCGCTCCAATGCCGAGCTCGTTGCCCAAGGCATTGCCAACATGGCGTCCGCCACCTTCGGCGGCATCTGCGTGACCGGCACGATCGCCCGCACCGCCACCAATGTGCGCGCAGGAGCCCGCGGCCCCATTTCGGGTATGCTGCATAGCGCCTTCCTGCTCCTGTTCATGATGGTGGCAGCACCGCTCGCAAGCTACGTTCCGCTCGCAGCGCTCGGCTCGGTGCTCGCGGTCGTCTGCTGGAACATGGCAGAGAAGCACGAATTCGCCACTCTCATGCGCGCCTCGCGCGGCGATGCCCTGGTGCTGCTCGCCACTTTTCTGATTGTCGTATTCCGCGATCTCACCACCGGTATCCTGGTCGGCTTTGGGCTTGGTGCAATTCTATTCCTGCATCGAATGGCGCAGGCAGTGGCGGTGGAGAGCGCATCACCCCTTATCGAGGATGACAGGGCCGACCACGCCCATAGGGGTGGCCGACGCCCTTACGATGCATCGCTCGCGACTGATCGCGACGTCTTCGTCTGTCGGATTTCCGGCGCCTTCTTCTTTGGCGCGGCCGCGAGCGTCGCGGCAGCGCTTGACCGCATCGGCGAGCACCCCAAGGCCTACGTGATCGACTTCTCGGCCGTGCCGGTAATCGACTCGACCGCAGCCGCCACCATCGAAGGCTTTGCCCGCAAGGCTCGACGCAACCAGGCGCTGGTCTACGTCGCGGGGGCTGATCCCGCCGTTCGCCGCATCCTATTGACTCACGGAGCTCGGCGCCCGCTCGTGCGCTTCAAGGCCGAGCTCGCCGACGCGGTGGCGAGCGCGCGCCAAGAGCTCGAGGCGAGCACGGCCGATAAGACACCCGCGAGCCGCTTGGCCCTGAAGACATAATTTGGGTCAGAACGCGCGGACGCGGCTTTTCGAGATTTGCCAGCGCGCGAGCCACGCCGGGTCCGGCGTCTCAATGCCCGGTATCGTCGGCGTCGCGGCTCGCTTCGAAGAGGAACCAGGTGCGCCGCTCGGTCTCATCGATATAGACCTCGAGAAGGCTCGCGGTCGCGACATCCTCGTGCTTTTCGCAAACCTCATGGACCTCGCGCATCGCTTGCGCCATGTTCTTGTTGTCCTGCAGCAGCTCGAGCAGCATGTCGCGCGGGCTCACGAATTCCGCGTCGTTGTCCTCGAGGCTCTGGTTCCGGCTGATGTCGCCGATCGAGCGCAAGGTATTCCCGCCAAGCTTGCGAACGCGCTCGGCGAGGGGATCGGTCGTGGCGAAAATCTGGTCTGAATGCTCGTCGAGAAGAAGATGATAATCGCGGAAATGCGGACCGCTCATATGCCAATGGAAATTCTTGGTCTTGAGGTAGAGCGCGAACGCATCGGCCAAGAGGCCGTTGATGGCTTTCGACAGCGCCGCCACGGCGTCATTGGTCAAATCGGTCGGCGTGTCGAGAGATTCCGGAAGCGCCTTGCGCGGCATCGTGGCCTGACGGGCGAGCGCCAGCTTGCGCGGAGGGTTGTGTGTTCCGGGACTGGAGTTGTGGTTGGTCTTCATGAGCCTGCGCATGAATTTAAGCTTTCCTGCTCGAGCCAATCATTGAAGTAAGGCAGTCGGCACGTGAGCGGCTGGCGCTTGCGTTAGGGGCGCACCCGCTCATGGTTAAAGTCGCCAAGCTATCCCTCGGTTGCACGCCCAGCTCCTATCCCAGAAAAACATTAGCGGTTTTGGAAATGCTCGAAGTGGCTCAACCGAATCAGATCGAGCAGATGTGAATCGCGCCCGAAACGAGGGATGTCTATGGCAGGCGTCACATTGACAATGTGAATTCAATTCGGCCATCGGGCAATACTTTACCGCCGCCGCGTGACTATTCAAAACACCTTTTTCAACTCGCGCCAGAAAAGAACGCTGCTATTTCGGTGTGATCTGCAAGGGGCCGTCCTTCGCCAGAGGCGCGGGTGGCCGCTCGCCGCGCGTGCTGGCCCTGAGCTTCGAGCGGTTGGGCGCAAGCGCGAAAACCTTCTCGCAAGCCGTGGCGTTCTTGAGATATTGGCCAGCCTCGAGGCGCGACCTGTCGCGATGTTGCCGCAGATCGAAAAGCGCAGTGCGCATGACTGCGATGGCCTCTTGGCACACACCGAGGATCGCCTCGTAGCGCGGCATGTCGAGCCCTGCATTCTTGGCGGCGTTCTCATCCGTCAGCGCGGCCCATTGACTGTACTTCGTGCCGCCTTCGATCAGGATGAGCGACAGCCTGGCGGTGATCAGCGCCTCTTGCGGATCGGCCAGCATTTCGGCGAGGAAATCCTCTTGACCGGAATAATATTTGAGTTCGCCGATCAGCCCCGCCGAATATTCGACGTACCAGTTTCGCACGCAATCCTGGTTGTTCTCGCCGCTGGCCGCTTGGCACTGCGTGGGGTCGAATTTCTGAAGCTCGACCGCGAAGGCTGGCCCGCTCGCCACATCAGGCGAGAGGAT
>JAFAQA010000096.1 GCA_019246665.1 Hyphomicrobiales bacterium | reverse complement strand
CGCAGGGCCGCAAGCTGCATCATTCGTTCCACCGGGTCATGATGCGCTCGGCCGCGAAGCTCGCTTACGCTCAGGCACAAGCCGCGATCGATGGAGCGCCCGACGACACGACAGGGGCTCTCCTCACCGATGTCATCGCGCCCCTTTATGCAGCCTATGGCGCATTGAAGAAGGGCCGTTCCGAGCGCCAGCCGCTCGACCTCGAGCTTCCCGAACGCAAGCTCCTGCTCAAGCCTGACGGGACGCTCGATCGCGTCGTGGTGCCGCCGCGCCTCGAGGCGCATCGGCTGATCGAGGAGTTCATGATCCTTGCTAATGTGTGTGCCGCTGAAACTCTCGAGCGCGCTCATAGCCCCCTCCTCTACCGGGTTCATGACGAGCCTTCGGCTGAAAAGCTCGAAGGCTTGCGCGAGGTGCTCGCCTCGGTGGGAATCAAGCTGCCGAAGCATGGCGCGATGCGTCCAGGTGTCTTCAACACGATCCTGGCGCGCGTCCAGGGTACTCCGCATCAAGCCTTCATCAACGAGGTCGTGCTTCGCACACAGGCGCAGGCGGAATATGCACCGGAGAATTACGGCCATTTCGGCTTGAACCTACGCCGTTACGCGCATTTCACCTCGCCCATCCGTCGCTACGCGGACCTCATCGTGCATCGCGGCTTGATACGCGCGCTGCATCTCGGGAAGGATGGCCTGCCGCCTTCGATGACAATCGCCGCCCTCGCCGAAATCGGCGCCCACATTTCCGCGGCCGAGCGTCGCGCCATGGCCGCTGAACGCGACACCGTCGATCGCCTCATTGCCGCGCACCTCGCCGACGAGATCGGGACGGTTTTCGAGGCGCGCATCAACGGCGTCACGCGCGCCGGCCTCTTCGTGTCGCTTACCGAGACCGGTGCCTCCGGGTTCATTCCGGCAGCAACGCTCGGAGGCGAATATTTTCGCTACAGGCAAGCCGAGCATGCCCTGGTCGGCGATCGCAGCGGCACGACCTTCCGTCTCGGCGATCTCGTCAGCGTGCGTCTCGTCGAGGCGGCGCCAATCGCGGGAGCGCTTCGCTTCGAGTTGCTTATGAACGGCGCGTTCTCTCGCCATCGACGGCAGGGAGGGCCAAGGGAGAGCCGAGGCCGGGGGCACGCGGGACAGAGGCGAAACAGGTAGCTGACCAGCATTGATGCAAAAGAAGTGAGTGATCGCTTGTTTTAATTTCTGTTTGATATACGCTAATTAAGTTCTAATTAGATGAAGTGTGTGATTCGTCGCGTTCAACAGGGTTGCGTCCGCTCAATCAATGCTCGCCTCAGGACCCCCGATGCGACAAGAATTTTTGACGTCGCCTTACAAAAATGGCGTGCGCACGCGCCTTACCGACCCGGCGATGATCGCCACGGCCGCGAAGCTGATGCGTGAGGCAGGCTACGCCGAGCTTGTAATCTGGCGACACGTCATCGACGCTTTCGCCGTCGATCTCGACGCACTCTCTGTCATCATGACTGAGATATTCGGGCAGCAAGGCGCGAACGGCGCTCCGCGCAAGCGTTCACCCAACGGACCAGAAAAGCCTGAACGGCTTCGGGCCGCTTGAATCACGAAGCATTGGCGGTCCGTTGGTTGAGGCCAGCCAGATCATGATCTGGCACCGGCGCTACCGCGAAAGGAGGTGCTCTCCTTGCGGGTCGTGCTCCAGCCGCCGAATGGCGCCGACTCTGGCGACCTCAAACGACTTCTCCGTCTCGCTCATGGGATCGTCGACCCGCGGCAGGGTGGTACGGCTGTGCCTGAAGCGATGCGTGATCCAAGGGGCGAGCACTCGATCGAAGAACGCTTGCTCATCCGCTTCGATGGCGCAAGCGAGGGCACCGTTCCACGCTGCCTCCGCATTCGTTCCCGCCAAGGTGAATGCCCAGGCCCCTGTCATCTTTATGAACCAGCGAGCATCAGGGCAAGCCTCGTCCACTTGATGGAGGCTACGAGCCTCGCGCGCCAAGAACTCCATAGCGGTGGGGATTGAAGGAATTTGACGAGGCGTATCATCGTCATCATGCTCCGCGAAAGCATCGAGGCCGACAGCGCCGGCGGCATCCCACCTCGGCGCGAAACCTGTCCCTGCTTCTCGGCGGGCAAGGCGCGCGAGCGCGCACAGACGTAGCTGGGCCTCGAAAAACGTCAAAATATATCGTTCCGGATTTTTGCGCAGCGACAACCGTGGCCTCCCATCGAAGCGATCGCGCCATGAGCCACGGGGTTGCGAGCCTATCTCTTCCTCGGGCCCGGCGGCCAGGACTCCATATTTGCCGATGATGATGCCATCTTCCGCGAATCCGGTTTCCGAATCCACCACCTTTGAGAAGGCAACCGCGCCACCCAGTACTTCGGCGAAAATCTCAGCCGCGCGCTTCGCGTCTTCCTCTGACTCGAACAGCATCCGCGGTTGAACCGTCAGCTGTCCGTCCTGACCTTGAAAGACTGGAATAATGCCGTATTCCGTCACCCTGGACATGATCGCCTCGCCGGCTTTTGCGATACTCGCCAATTGATTCGTTCAGCAAGATCGTCTCGCTTATTGGCCGACATGTCACCTGTTTTCCTTTTCGTCAGCAAAGCACCTGCTCAAATGACGTGGGACTTCTATGGTACTACTTAGCCGCTTTCGGTATTGTCCCGGTGCCATGCGCGGTTTGTTTGTCGAACGTATTGCGACTTCCGATTGTGCTGCGGCTTTCCGGGCAAAGCCAAGGCCGAAAGCACCCCCTGCTTTTGGCAATCTGGTTTGATCAAGTCGAAACATACTGGTTGACTGGGAGTTTGGAAATCCAGGTTCCCGGCATCTGCCCTGGATGGGCGGCAATGCCCCAGCTCTGGATCTGACAATCCATGTGGAGAGCGATCGATGTCAGGTGCGACGACCATGGCGAAGACCGGAATCCCCGGGCTCGACGACGTGTTGTCCGGGGGGTTTTCGCGCGGCCACGTCTTCTTGGTCGCGGGCGAGCCCGGCACCGGCAAGACGACATTGGCCCTCCAATTCCTGCTCCAAGGCGCGGAGGCGGGAGAACGATCGCTCTACGTGGCTCTATCCGAAACCGCGGAGGAACTTCGCCAAGGCGCGGCTTCGCATGGTTGGACACTGTCAGATGAGATCGAGATTTTTGAGCTCATTCCCCCCGAAAGTCTGCTTGACCCGGATCAGCAACAGAGCCTCCTCTACTCATCGGACCTCGAGCTCGGCGAAACGACAAGGCAGATTTTCGACACCATCGAGCGGGTTCAGCCCGCTCGCGTGGTCCTCGACAGCCTTTCCGAGATCCGCCTCCTGGCGCAAAGCTCACTTCGATATCGACGCCAGATTCTCGCGCTCAAGCATTACTTCGCACGTTTTGGCGCTACTGTTCTCCTGCTGGACGATCTTACGGTCGAAGACGCGGACAAAACGGTTTATAGCATCGCTCACGGCGTCGTCAGGCTGGAGGAGCTTGCCCAAAGCTACGGGCCGGAGCGGCGACGTTTGCGCGTCTTGAAGTATCGCGCCCAACAATATCGTGGCGGCTACCACGATTTCATGATCAAGAGGGGCGGCCTCATCGTTTTCCCACGACTCGTCGCCGCGGAATTTCGCAAGCCGTTCGCCCGGACCCTGCTGTCGACGGGCCTTCGCGAGTTCGATTCACTTCTCGGCGGGGGTATCGACTCAGGTTCCAGCACCTTGATTCTCGGACCCGCCGGAACCGGGAAGTCACTGATTACCCTCACCTTCGCCACAGCGGCGATTTCGCGCGGCGACAGGGTTGCATTGTTCGTCTTCGATGAGGAGCTTGGATTGTTGTTCGATCGCACGAAGGTGCTTGGCATGGATCTCGAAGGGCTTCAAAGACGCGGAGACCTGATCATTCATCAAATCGACGCGTCTGAGCTTTCGCCGGGAGAGTTTTCACAACGAGTTTGCGGAAGCGTGGCAAACGACGAGGTGAGAACCGTCATCATCGACAGCCTGAACGGCTATCAGGCCGCCATGCCTGAGGAAAATGCCCTCATTCTCCACATTCACGAATTGCTCCAGTTTCTGAACCGCCATGGCGTCTCGACGTTCATGACGGTGGCACAGCATGGATTGATCGAGGACATGCGCTCACCGGTTGACATCACCTACCTCGCCGACACCGTGATCTTGCTTCGCTATTTCGAGGCCCACGGAAAAGTGCGCCGCGCGATATCGGTCATCAAGAAGCGCTCGGGCTTCCATGAGACGACGCTGCGTGAATTTCGGATCGAGAAAAGGGGTCTCAGCCTAGGTGAGCCTCTCGACGAGTTTCAGGGCGTCTTACGAGGGGTGCCTGTTTTCACCGGCGGGAGCGGGCAGTTGCAGGGCAAGGACAAGTGAGTGAAGCCGGCCCCCTCTCCGAGCGCGCGATCGTCCTGGCACCGAAGGGGCGCGACGCTCAGATTGCGGCATCTATCCTGAAGGAAGCGGGCGTCCCGGCCGACGCACGGGCCGATCTCGCTACAGTTATCGAGGAGCTCGGGAAGGGTGCCGGCCTGGCGATCATCGCGGATGAAGCGTTACGCGATGCTGATCTGCGGCCTTTGGCAGATTTTCTCTCGCGGCAGCCACCCTGGTCCGACATTCCCATCATCTTGCTGACCTATCGCGGGGGCGGTCCTGAGCGCAATCCAACCGCGACAAGGCTCGCCGAGATGCTTGGCAATGTCACGTTTCTCGAGCGGCCTTTCCACCCGACGACCCTGGCGAGCCTTGCGCGCGCCGCCCTTCGCGGGAGACGGCGCCAATACGAGGCGCGGGCGCGGCTCGAAGAGCTGATCGAAAGTGAGCAACGGCTACAGAACGCGCTAGAGGCAGGCGAGCTCGGTTCCTGGACGCTGAATATCGACGGCATGGTGCTTGACGCTTCGGAAAGCTGTCGCGCGCATTTCGATCGCCGCGGGAAGGAAGAGTTTTCGTTCGAGGAGCTTCTCGGTTCGGTCCATCGCGAAGACGTGGCGCGCGTGCAAGCCGCCTTGGCTCAGACCCTTCGCACTGGCTGCAACTGTGCGGTCGAGTATCGGAATGTTTGGCCGGACGGAACGGTGCATTGGATCGATATGCGCGCGCGCATGGTCAAGGACGGCCCGGGAAAGATTGGCCGGCTCGTCGGTGTGTCCTCCGACATCACGGCTCGCAAGACAGCGGAGTTGGAGCGCGAACAGTTGTTTCGCGAGCTCAAGGCCGAGCGCCTGGCGCTTTCCGAATTGACGCGCACCCTCGAGGAGCGGGTCGCGAAGCGCACGGGGGAATTGCTCGCCGAAGTCGCTGCCCGCGAGAAAGCGCAGGAGCAGCTTCTGCAATCGCAAAAAATGGAAGTCGTCGGCCAGCTCACTGGAGGTGTAGCCCATGACTTCAACAATCTCTTGATGGCGATAACCGGCAATCTCGAGCTCCTTCACAAGAAATTACCGAATGACGCGCGCATTCGGCGCCTCCTGGATGGAGCCATGCAAGGCGCGCGTCGCGGCGTATCGCTCACCCAACGAATGTTGGCCTTTTCGAGACAGCAGGAACTGAAGACCAGCTCCGCCGACATGGCAACCTTGCTGGTGGGCATCCGCGAGCTCCTGGAGCGGACACTCGGTCCGCATATCTCACTGATAATCGAGGCGCCGAGCAACCTTCCCCCGGCGCAAGTCGATGCCAATCAAATTGAGCTTGCCATCCTCAATCTTGCTATCAACGCGCGCGATGCGATGCCGGGGGGCGGCGAGATCAGGATTAGTGTCGCCAAGAGAGAAGATGGGGCCGGGGTAGGGTTGGATGACAAGCCCTATTTGCGGGTCGAGGTCGCGGACACGGGCTCGGGCATGGATGCGGCGACGCTCAAAAAGGCGATCGAGCCCTTCTTCTCAACCAAGCCACCTGGCAAGGGAACGGGGCTCGGCTTGTCCACGGTCCATGGGCTTGCGGTTCAGCTCGGCGGAAAGCTAGAGCTTTCAAGCACCGTGGGAAAAGGCACGACAGCGACTTTGTGGCTGCCGATTGCGACGACAAGAACCTCGGTTCCACGACCCCACATCTCAGAAATCCGCGAAGGCCGCAAAGGGACTATTCTCGTTGTCGAGGACGATCCTCTCATCGCCATGAGCACCGCGGACATGCTCGAGGATTTGGGACACACCGTCGTCGAGGCGAACTCGGCAAAACGGGCGCTGGAGATCCTGGAGACTGGTCGCTCCATCGACATGATGATGACGGACCAGGCCATGCCCGGCATGACCGGGGTGGAACTCGTGAAGCTCGTGCGCCGCAAGCATCCGACAATGCCCGTTCTCCTCGTCTCGGGATACGCGGATTTGCCGGCGGCGCAGAAGGCCTTGTTGCCTCGGTTATCGAAGCCCTACCAACAGTCGCAATTGAAGGCCGAGATCGATCGACTATTGGAGAGCAAACCATGAAGCTGTTTCAGCCCGCAGGGTGTGGAATGTAGTATCCTGGCGGCCGGCCCTGCGGTTTTGCAAATATGATCCTGTCGACTGGAGGACGAGAATGAAACGACGCGCCTTTCTGGCCGCCTCTGCGGCGACGCTCGCATTCCCGCTGGTCGGCCGCGCGCAAAGCGCGAGCGCAGAGCTCAAATTCATCCCCCAGGCCGACCTGGTCGTTCTCGATCCGCATTGGACCACGGCCTATGTCACGCGCAACCACGGCTTCATGGTGTTCGACACGCTCTACGGCACCAATGGCAACTACCAGCCGTCCGCCCAAATGGTGGAGGGGCACGCCACCGAGAACGACAACAAGGAATGGAAGCTCACCTTGCGGGACGGCCTCAAATGGCACGATGGCGAGAAGGTCCTTGCGCGCGATTGCGTCGCCAGCATCCGGCGCTGGGGAGCGAAGGACGCGTTCGGCCAAGCCCTGCTCGCGGCGACCGACGAGCTTTCCGCACCCGACGATAAGACGATCCGCTTTCGTTTGAAGTCTCCTTTCCCGTTGCTGCCGGCGGCGCTCGGGAAATCCAGCACATACATGCCCGCCATGATGCCGGAGCGGCTCGCCAAGACCGATCCCGGCACGCAGGTCACGGAAATGATCGGCAGCGGTCCGTTTCGATTCAAGGCCGATGAGCGCGTGCCCGGCGCGCGAGCGGTCTACACGAAATTCAACGATTACCTCCCCCTCACCTCCGGCAAGCCCGATTGGACGGCCGGACCGAAGGTGGTGCATGTCGAGCGCGTGGTCTGGACGACGACACCGGACCCGGCCACTGCCGCGGCAAGCCTGCAATCGGGGGAGCAGGACTGGTGGGACTACGCGCTTTCGGACCTGCTGCCACTGCTGCGCCAGGACAAGAAGCTGAAGGTGGTGGTGCAGGATCCGACCGGGCAAATTGCCATCATGCGGATGAACCATCTTGTGCCCCCATTCAACAATGAAAAAATTCGTCAGGCGATGATCGGGGCCGTCGACCAGGCTGATTTCATGACGGCGGTCGCGGGTGACGACAAATCGATGTGGCGCACCGGTGTTGGTGTGTTCACGCCCGGGACGCCGATGGCCAATGATGCGGGCATGCAGGTGCTCAACGGCGCACGCGATATGGCCAAGGTCAAGGAGGCACTGAAAGCCGCCGGCTATGGTGGCGAGAAAGTGGTGCTGCTCGCGGCGACCGATTTCCCCGTGCTCAAGGCGATGTCCGACATCGGCTTGGACATGCTGCAGAAGGCCGGCATGAACGTCGATTACGTGGCCACCGATTGGGGTACTGTGGTGCAACGTCGCGCCAGCCGCAAGCCTGTGGATCAGGGCGGGTGGAACGTCTTCTTCACAGCCTGGGCAGGTTCCGACATGCTCAATCCTGCCGGGCATCTTTCACTGCGCGCCAATGGCGACAACGCATGGTTCGGCTGGCCGAATGATCCCAAGATCGAGGAGCTGCGCAATAACTGGTTCACCGCACCGGACCAGGTGTCGCAACAGAAGATCGCGGCGGAACTCCAGCAGGAAGTCTTTGTCGACGTGCCATATGTTCCGCTGGGGCAATATCTGCAAGCGACCGCCTTCAATACGAGGCTTTCCGGCGTGCCGAACGGCTTCGCCATTTTCTGGAACGTGCAAAAGGAAGCGTAGCACCGAGCACGACCTCACCGCTGCTTTCGAATGCGTTTCGCGGTGGACCTTGGCTGACAGCCGCGCGGAGCAGGCGGTGAATCCAGCTCGGGCCTCTGATTGCATCAGCTGGGGTGATCGATCCCGGGCTGAGAGTGCCGAGTCTCAATGCACACCGTCTCAAGACAGCTTTCGATTATTGCGCCGTGCAGCCATTCCGCAACCGCTGTCCTTATGGCTGGGACTGATTCGTCCCAGTCAACCGAGGAGCTTGCCGTAAGACATCCAAGGTGCCCACAACGGAGGCCAAATGTACAAACTTTTGTCGTTCGATGTGTACGGTACGCTCGTAAACACACCACCAGCGAATGCGAAAGCGTTTCAGGCGATTCTCTTGGACGCTGGAGCTGCAAACGTCGACGCTCTGGCCTTCTATAATTATTGGGAAAGCCGCAACGTTGCGCACTATCGGGAACCGTATCGGTCTTATAAGGCAATCTGTAAAACGTCACTGGGAGAGGCGTTTGCCCATTTCAAGATCACCGACGCCGACCCGTCACTTATCGAGCACTTCTTTGGCGTTTGCAAAGAGATGCAACTCTATTCGGACGTTTTGCCAATACTTGAAACGCTACGAAGTCGTTATCGAATCGCTCTCGTTTCCAACATCGACGACGACCTGTTGGAATCCACACCCATACCATTTGCGTTCGACCTTGTGTGTACGGCCGAAAGAGCCAAGGGTTACAAACCCGACGGCACTTTGTTCCGATATCTGCTTCATCACTCGGGATTGCCGGTCAGCGAAATCCTCCATTCTGGCCAGTCGCAATTCACAGACCTCGTCGGAGCCAAACCTTTGGGGTTAACGGTTGCGTGGATCAACCGGCGTGGCCTACACCTCAATCCCGATGTGCCTCCGCCTGATCATATTCTTCCTGACATCGCCTCCCTCCCGCGTATCCTGACGTGACGCCGAT
>JAFAQA010000066.1 GCA_019246665.1 Hyphomicrobiales bacterium | reverse complement strand
TCGCCCTCTTCGATCGCGAAGGAAACTCGCGACAGGATGGCCCTGCCGCCGAGCTCGAGTGTCACATCGGAAAAGGCGAGAGCTTCCATCAAGCCCCGCTCGGGAGGGCCTTTTGAATCGCGTCGAGTTCGCCTTCCATCCACTGTTGGAAGGTCTTGCCCGGCGGAAGCGTCTCCGTCACGCCGACCACGGGAATTTGATTATCCTGCGCTATCTTCAAAAGGCGCTGCGCCGCGCTGTCCGTAGCCTGGCTGTTGTAGAAGAAGAGCTTGACGCGTTTCATCTTCAAATCATTCTCGAAGGCAGCCACGTCCGACACCGCTGGCTCCGTATTATTCATCACAGCCAGCTGGAAGCGCTCATTGTGCATCTTGAAGCCGAGCGCCGTTGCCATATAGCCGAAGACGGGCTCGGTCGCTGTCACGGGGATTCCCGAGCCAGCTTTGCGAATGCCGGCGACCTTCGCCGTGATGGGTTGGAGCGAATCCGTGAAGGTCTGGAGGCGCTGCTCGTAATCGTTCTTGTGCGCCGGATCCTCGGCGACAAGCGCGGCCGTGATCGCCTTGGCGACGGCGGGTGCGGTCGGAGGATCATACCAAAGGTGGGGATTCACGCCGGTCTTCTTGTGCAACAGCTCACCCGCGACGATGACGCGCCGCCCTGGCGACTTATTGGCCCCGACAAGCTTCGCCATCCAGGGATCATAGTCCACGCCGTTGTAGATGACGATCTTGGCCGAAGCGAGATCGCGGGCGACGGAGGGGCTCGCCTCGAAGAGATGGGGATCCTCGTCCGGATTCGAGAGGATGCTCGTGACCTGCGCATTATCGCCTGCAAGCTGCTGGGCGATGTCACCGTAGAAATTCTCGGCAGCGACGATCTTGACGGCTTTGTCGTTGGTCTGCGCGACTGCCGGTGTAAGGGCGAGGCCGAAGGCTGTCGCCAATGATAGCCATGCGAGCGGGAACCGAATTTTCATCGCCAACCTCCTGTACGACGCGGCCAGAGATAGAATGATATAACATAACAGTCAACGCGCGAGGTCGTGAAGCTTTGAGCCTTTCTCCGCAGCCCCTTTGCGCCTATGAACCGAAGCTTGGCAGCTTCGGGCGCGAGCTGATGAGCGCGCCCCGCACCACAAGGCCGATGGAATGAGCCGCCCTCCCGTGCCCCCTTTCAACGCCGAGACAGCCGCCCAGAAGGCGCGCTTTGCCGAGGACGCCTGGAACACGCGCGACCCGCAGCGCGTCGCTCTCGCCTACACGCCAGACAGTCGCTGGCGAAACCGTGCCGAGTTCTTTCAAGGGCGTGATGAGATCGAGGCGTTCTTGCGGCGCAAATGGGCTCGCGAGCTCGATTATCGGTTGATCAAGGAAGTCTTCGCCTTTCACGGGAACCGCATCGCCGTGCGCTTCGCCTATGAATGGCACGACGACAGCGCACAGTGGTTTCGCAGCTACGGCAATGAGAATTGGGAATTCGATGCGGAAGGCTTGATGAGTCGCCGCCTCGCCTCCATCAACGATCTTCCGATTATGGAGAGCGAACGCAAATACCACTGGCCACTTGGCCGCAGGCCCGATGACCATCCCTCGTTGAGTGATCTCGGCCTATGACGGAAGGACGGGACGCCGACTTCTATGCGAGCGATGTTGCCTTCACATCATCAGTGAAGGCGATGCAGGCGCGCAAGGGTTCGAGGCAGGCCATCGAGGCGATGGAGAAACAGAGGTGCTGGGAAACGCGGATCACCCGCGATTTGGCAGAGTTCATCGAAGCTCAGACGAGCGTCTTTTTGGCGACAGCGAGCAAGAGCGGCCAGCCCTATATTCAGCATCGCGGCGGGCCAAAGGGTTTCCTCAAGGTGCTGGATGAGAAGACCATCGGCTTTGCCGACTTCGCGGGGAACCGGCAATATATCTCGCTCGGCAATCTGGCCGAGAATCCGAAGGCGCATCTCTTCCTGATCGATTATGTAAACCGCCAACGCGTGAAGATCTGGGGCGAGGCGCGTATCGTCGAGAATGACGCCGAGCTGTTGAAGCGGCTGATGCCTCAACGATACCGCGCCCGGCCCGAGCAGGTGCTTCTGTTCAGGGTTGCAACCTGGGACGCCAATTGCGCTCAGCACATTCCCCAGCGCTTCGACGCGCCGGATGTCGCCTCGACACTCACCGAACAGGCACAACGCATCGCGACGCTCGAAACCGAGCTCTCGCGCCTGCAGGCGGAAACCTCCAGGCGCGAAAGCGGGCTTTGACGACGGCGACTAAAGCATGAACCGCAAAGGCGGTCCCAGTTCTGCGATAAGATCATGGGGAAAACAAAGAGATAGCCTGTCCCTACTGAATCTCTGAACGCAACATGATCTACGTGCCTTGCGCATCACCACGCCCATGGGGGATTGGCGGTTTTGGGGGTGGCTTTAGCTTCAGCGCCCGGCGAGATATTCCACGATCGCTGCGAGGTCGTCCTCGGAAGTTGCGTTCATCAGATCGGACATTCCCGGGTTATTGCCGCGCTCGCGGGTACGGAAGTCGGCGATTGTCTTGGCGAGGTATTCCCGGCTCTGGCCAGCGAGACGCGGGACACTTCCGTCCCCCTGAAATTCACCGAGATGACAACCTGTGCAACCGACCGAGCCGATCGCGACCAAGGCGCGCTTGGCCACCTCCGCGGGTGCGCGCGCCTGCTCGAGCGACGGCCAGGGCTTCTGGGCAAAATAAGCGGCAAGCGCAAGCATGTCCTCCCGCTCAAGGGCAGCGGCGATCGGCGACATCTCGTCATTTTTCCGCGTGCCGCGCTTGAAGTCGCGAAGCTGGAGGTAAAGGTAGCCCTCCTGCTGGCCCCAGATCATCGGCTTTGTCTTGTCCTGGGGAATGCCTGCCTCTCCATGACAGGCGCCGCAGCTCGATGCCTTCTCCTCGATCGTCTGGCTTTGCGCCCCGACAACGCTCGCGACCAAGACGATCGCCGCCACCAATTGCGCCCCGCCCCCTGCCCTCCTTGCCGTGCGCGAAGACACGCCGCGCCTCAGTCTCGATTTTCGCATCTTTGCTTCGTCACGATTCCATGCTCACGAAAAAGACGGGACCGCCCAGCGGTCCCGTCTCGAAAGGTTGAGCGCGATTCAGCGCTCAGAACTGCGGTTCAATCCACCGTGAAGGCGATGATGGCATCGCCTCGCTTGTAATCGAGCTGGACGTTGCCGCCCGCGCCAACCACGATGTATTGCTTGCCGTCGACCGTATAGGAAGAGGGAGGCGCGTTCACGCCTGCCCCCGCCTGGAACTTCCAAAGGATCGAGCCGGTGTCGGCGTCATAGGCCTTGAATTGGCCGTTGCCCTCACCCGTAAAGACGAGGCCGCCCGCGGTCGCGAGCACGCCGCCGATCATGGGCTGCGGCGTCTTGACCTGCCAACGGATCTTGCCGGTGTTGTAATCGACGGCGGTTACATTCCCCCACTGCTCCTCGGTTGGGATCACCTTGAAGGCTCCGCCGAGCCACAGCTTGCCTTGCGGATAGGGGGCATTGGCGACATGGTAGGTCATCGGCTGGTGCAGATTTATCGCATAGGCGAGGCCGAGCACCGGGTTGGTTGCCATCGGTGACCATTCGACGCCGCCATTGGCGCCGGGCAGCATACGCGCGCCGTCCTTCGTGGGAAGCGTCCACATATTCTCTTGCGGCACCATTGCCTCGGAGAAGCGGATGAGCGAGCAGTCCTTGGCGTCGTGCACATAGACGTGACCTGTCTTGCCGGCATGGATGACGCCCTTGATCGGCTTGCCGTCTTTGCCGGCGACCGTGGTGATGATGGCCGGGCTCACCGCGTCGAGATCCCAGATGTCGTGCGCGATATACTGGAAATGGCAGACATATTGCCCGGTGTTGAGGTCGAGCGAAACGAGCGAATCCGTGTAAAGATTATCGCCGGGCCGCACCGAGCCATCAAGGTCGGGCGACGGGTTGCCGACCACGAAGTAGATGCGGTTGGTCTCCAGATCGACCGCGGGGTTCTGCCAGACGCCTCCGCCCAGGGTCTTGAACGGATCGCCGGATTTCGCGAGCTGCGCCTTCTCGGCCGCGATGTCGCGATGCATGTCGCGCCCCGTCGCATCCTTCTCGGCCCAGACGCCGACGGAATTGTCGGGGATCGTGTTGAAGTTCCAGAGGAGCTTCCCGGTCTTCGCGTCATAGGCGCGCAGGAAGCCGCGAATCCCGTATTCGCCGCCATTCGTGCCGATCAGGATCTTGCCGTTCACGGCGGTCGGGGCCATCGTCTCGCTGTAGCCAAGCTCCGGGTCGGCGAGGTCCGTCTGCCACATGACGTTGCCGGTCTTCGCGTCGAGCGCGACGAGCTTGGAGTCGAGCGTCGCGAGATAGACCATGTCGCCATAGGCCGCGACACCTCGATTGTTCGGGCCGCAGCAGAAAGTCGTGACCGGCCCGAGCTTGTGCTTGTAATGCCAGATCTCCTCGCCGGTGCGTGCGTTCAGCGCATAGACATGGCTGAAGGAGGTCGTGACGTACATCACGCCGTCGACGATGATGGGTGAGGTCTCGAGCGATTCCTTGACCTCCGTCTGGAAGATCCAGGCGGGATGCAGTCGCGCGACGTTCGCGGTGTTGATCTGGGTGTTCGGATAATACCGTCTTTGCCAGTAGTCCCCATTGGTGAGCAGGAAGTTGTTCCCATCGCTCTCGGCGCGATTGAGAAGATCCTGCGAGACCGTGGTCATATCGCCGTATTTCACCGCGGATTTCACCTCCTGCGACGAGGCAGAACCCATCGTCGCCACCGCGATGGCGAGCGCGAGCGCGCCCGCGATTGGAGAGCCAATGCCACTTCGAGCCATCATGTTTCCTCCACGGCCTGATTTGAGATCGACGTTATTCATGCGCCGGCTCGCGAAAGCTGCATAGGCAGTCGGGACCTGTCAAGGAAATAAGCTGCTGATCCGCCGGATCGGGTGCGAGGACTTCGCCGCAAGGCGAGCCAAGCCATCGGCTTCCGGTCAGACACCGACCTATGCAGGTCAGCTTTGCTCTCTTGGGGTGCCTTTTGCGCGACCCAAGCCGGGCAGCATCCGACGCATCACACCGTCGCGCAGAACGTAGTGGTGGAAGAGCGCGAGAAGGGCATGGCCGATTGCCAGGATCAGAAGCGTGTTCGCCACCCAGCCATGGAGAGTGCCGATTAAATTGCGCACGCCGCGATCGCCATGTGCGAGGTCGGGAAGGGAGAACAGGTTGAATATGTTGTCGCCTCTCGCCAGCGCGTTGATCAGCCCGAGGATGACCGCAAGGATGGCAAGCCCATAAAGCGACCAATGGCCAAACGCGGCGAGGCGATCGAGCCAGCCATCTTGGTCGGGGTGAAGCGCGCCCTCGCCCCGGTTGCGCCAAAGCAAGCGGATGATGAGCACGATCGCGAGCATCACGCCGAGTGAGATATGGACCGAGCGGGCATCCACGCGCAAAGGCCCCGCGGGGAAGTCGTCGATGATTTGCGCGATGATCCACAGGGCTGCGACCAGCACGGCCGTGAGCCAATGGAGGATGATGGACTTGCGATCATAGATGAAGACGCTTCGCGGAAGAGGTAAGGCGGTCGACCACCTCCCATTTCCTCCCAGGGTAAGCAGGCTCTTGTTCCTGCTCGAAGGCCTGCGGTCCGACATGGTTTCTCGCTTATCGCCTCTTCCAGGATCGTGCGTCATTCGCTCGCTCGTCGAATCACCGAGAGGCGCACGCGCGGGGCGCTTTATGCGCGCCACCGTGCCGATGCAACGCACGTCGCGACGAAGAGTAGCCGCGGGGGTGAAGACGGGCGGCGCTATCGCGAAAACGAGCGCCGACTACCCGCTGTTGCTCGCCCGGGGTGCGAGCATCGACCTCGAATACCAAGCTTCTGCCCAATCCTTCAGGAAATGACACCTGCGGGAAATGGTGCTTGGACCAAAATGGTTCCCCTCATCTCGAGCTCATCAAGTAACGGCGGGCGCCCGCCGAAGGCCCGTTCGTCAACCTCAATCTACACGTGCGAGGCGGCGCGTCGAGCATCCTGATTTGACTGAGAGTGAGCTGCCATTGGATGGGTGGTAACCGTTGTCTCGTGAGGAGACTTGTTCATCGGCTCCGCGATCACTCCGGAGATGAAGCCCAGGAACAGAAATGTGACGGCGATGCCATCGACAAGTTTTTCAGAAAGCGACATTTGGGTCTTACCTTGGTTTACTAATGCAAGCGGGCGAACGCCAATTCATTGCTTCTCGAGCTCATTGCTTGTCGAGCGCCCGAGCGCTCACCCATCATTGTCTCAAGGATAAGACCCGCGACACGGCAGCCTTATTCCCTTGCGTCAGATGCTCAAGGAATATTGATGATCAAAGGAATGGGGCCGACGTAAGGTCTCTCGCTTCCGACCTTCGAGGGCAAGCCCGATTGCCGGTTTCTCAAATTGCCATCTCATTATAACCCTTTGGATGCAGATGATCTAAAAAAGTTGCAACCGCTTTCCGAAAAGATCATGCTTGTATAGTAGCTTAGATCATGAGGGCGTTTCTTTTAGGAAGCAATCAGGTTCCAAGGGGAATATAAAGGGGAGACACCATGGCCACTTCGGAGAGCGGCTCGCTCATTCTGTCTGACGCCGAGCAGCGCGTGCAACTGAGGAGAGCGGTCATCGCCAGCACGATCGGCACCGCGATCGAATGGTACGATTTCTTCCTCTACAGCGTAGTTACGGGGCTGGTCTTCGCCAAGCTCTTCTTCCCGAAATCCGATCCGCTCGTCGGCACGCTCGAGGCCTTTGCCATCTACGCGGTCGGTTTCGTCGCGCGGCCCGTGGGCGCCGCGATCTTCGGCCATTACGGGGACCGGATCGGGCGCAAATCCACGCTCATCGCCACGCTCATGGTGATGGGGCTTGCGACCTTTCTGGTGGCACTCGTGCCGACTTATGAGAGCGTCGGAATTTGGGGCGCGGTCATCCTCACCATCCTGCGCTTCATCCAGGGTGTCGGCGTCGGCGGCGAATGGGGTGGCTCGGTCCTCATGTCCATGGAGTGGGCGCGTTCGCGCGAGACACGTGGCTTCATCGCCTCCTGGCCGCAATTCGGGGTTCCTTGCGGCCTTTTCCTCGCCAATCTCGCGGTGCTTGCCGTGAGCCAGATTTCAGGCGCCGAATTCCTCAGTTGGGGGTGGCGCATACCGTTCCTGTTGAGCCTCATCCTGGTTGCTGTCGGGCTCTATATCAGGCTTGGGATCCTCGAAACTCCGGTGTTCGCGCGCCTTGTCGCCGAACGGCGCGTCGAGCGGACCCCGATCCTCCAGGTCATCCGCGAGCAGCCGAAGACGATCATCCTGAGCGCCTTCGCGAGAATGGCCGAGCAGGCCCCATTCTACATCTTCACGGCTTACGTCTTCGCCTACGGGGTCGGCACGCTGAAACTCTCGCGCGACTTTCTGCTCGTCGCGGTGCTTGCGGCTTCGGTCGTCTCTTTCTTCTCCATTCCGTTTTTTGGTCATCTCTCGGATCGCCTCGGCCGCAAGAAGGTCTACATGACCGGAGCGGTGATAACCGGCATCTTCGGCTTCATCTATTTCGGGATGCTCGGCACCGGCGTCACCACCGTTATCTTCCTCGCGGTCGTGCTCTCGCTCATCCCGCACGATATCATGTATGGGCCGCAGGCCGCACTCATCGCCGAGTCCTTCACCGGCCGCTTGCGCTATAGCGGAGCTTCCCTCGGTTATCAGCTTGCCTCGGTGATCGCCGGAGGGCCCGCCCCCTTGATCGCGGCCGCGCTCTATGAGCGCTACCAGAACCCCTATGCCATCGCGTGCTACATCGCGGTGTGCGCGGTCTTGACGCTCATCGCGACGGCGCTCATGTCCGACTACACGGGAAAGGACATCGAAGGGGAGGCGATCGGCGGCGCCGCACGCGCGATGTAGTCGATCGATCCTCGCCAGACCGCCCACAAGTCAAGTCGAGCGGTTGCAGCCCTTCACGGGCGAGCCCAACCTGTTGCCGGCAAAGCGGCTGGATCAGCCTCGTCACTGTCGAGGTCGCGAGGAACTTGCCGGTCAATGGCCTGGGTCGCCAGGATTTGAAGGGCCGCGCGAATTCAACTATCGTCTTCCCGCTCGCCATGCGCCGATCCATCGCCACGGTCTCACTTAGCGGCACGCTGCCGGAAAAGCTCGAGGCGGCAGCGGCGGCGCGTTTCGACGCCGTCGAAATCTTCGAGAACGATCTTCTGTTCTTCGACGGCTCGGCGAAGGAGGCGCGGCTTCTCGCCGATGATCGCGGACTCGAAATCTGCCTGTTCCAGCCTTTCCGCGATTTCGAGGGCGTCCCCGACGATCTCTTTTTGCGCAATCTCGACCGCATCGAACGCAAATTCGATCTGATGCAAGAGCTCGGGGCGCCGCTTTTGCTGATTTGCTCAAATGTCGCCCAGAGTACCATCGACGACGACGCGCGCATGGCGGCCCAGCTGAGACAGGCGGCCGAGCGGGCGGCGAAGCGCGGACTGCGCCTAGGCTACGAGGCTCTCGCTTGGGGCGCGCGCGTGAGCACCTTCAGCCATGCCTGGCGCCTGGTGGAAAAGGCGGCCCACCCGCATCTCGGCTTGATCGTCGACAGCTTTCATACGCTTGCGATCAAGGATGATCCCGGCCCGATCGCGAAGCTCAAGGGTGACCGCATTTTCTTCGTGCAACTCGCCGACGCCCCGAATGTCTCGATGGATCCTCTGTCCTGGAGCCGGCATTTTCGCTGCTTCCCCGGTCAGGGCGACCTCGACGTTTCGAGCTTCCTCGCCGCGGTCCTCGAGTCCGGATATGCCGGGCCGATCTCGCTCGAAATCTTCAACGATGATTTTCGCGGCGCGCCCACACGACAAACCGCGAGTGACGGCATGCGCTCCCTTCTTTTCGTCGAGGAGAAAACGCGCGCGCGGATTGCCGGCGCGTCGCTCGACAACGAAGAAGCGCGTGGGAGGGGCAAGCCGCGCAAAACGCATGTGCAGCTTTTCGACCCACCACCGCCGCCTGAGTTTTCCGGCACTTCCTTCGTCGAGTTCACCGCGGATGCGGACACCAAGGTCGCGCTCGGCGAGCTGCTCGGCGAGCTCGGCTTTGTCCGAGCCGGACAACACCGCAGCAAGGACGTGGTGCTGTATCAGCAAGGGGGGATCAACCTCGTCGTGAACGCCGAAAGAGATTCCTTCGCGCATTCCTATTTTCTGATGCACGGCCCCTCTGTTTGCGCCATCGGGCTCGGCACCGACGATGAAATCCAGGCGGTGAGCCGCGCCGAGGCCTTCGGCGCGAAACGCTTCGATGGACGCGTCGGACCCAACGAGCTGCACATCCCCGCCATTCGGGCCCCGGATGCGGGGCTTCTCTATTTTGTCGCCGATGACGGCAAGCCTGCCCATGCACTCGATCAGGATTTCGTCCTGCAAGAGAATGCCAACAGGCCTTCTTGTGAGGCCGGCCTCATGCGTATCGATCACATCGCCCAGGCCTTGCCGGAGGGGCAACTCGATTCCTGGATTCTCTTCTACCGCTCGGTGCTCGGCCTCGAGCCCGAGGCGCCTTTCGAGTTGCCCGACCCTTATGGGCTCGTGCATAGTCGGGCGGTCGCGAGCGCGAACCGGACCTTGCGTTTTCCACTCAATGTCTCACAGAGCCGAAACACGGCGACGGCCCGGTCCGTGTCGGCGCTCGCGGGAGCCGGTGTGCATCACGTCGCCTTCGAGAGCGCGGACATCTTCGCGACAGTAGAAAGGCTGCGCCGCAACAACCTGCGGCTTCTCGCCATCCCGTCGAACTATTACGATGACCTCGCGTCCCGTTTCCCGCTTGCCGACGAATTCGTCGACAAGCTTCGTCTCAACGACCTCCTTTATGACAAGGTCGGCGAGGGAGAATTGCTTCAGGCCTATACCGAGCCATTCGAGGAACGCTTCTATTTCGAGGTCCTGCAGCGCAAGGGAGGCTATGACCTCTACGGCGCGCCCAATGCACCTGTGCGCATGGCCGCTCTCGCACAACTCCGCCGGCGTCAGCCGATGATGTAGGCGCAGATGCAAGGTCCGCAAGGGCCATCAAGCCTGTCGCGGCGTGAGCAAGGTGATCGGGATCTCACGCAAGATCTCCGAAAGAATCTTCAAAGCAGCCGGATTTATCGGCAGCAGGGCACGGGCGCCGTCCACGACATGCGTGTCGTCTCGCCATGCAGCCGCGACCCTGCGCGATGTCTCGATGGCGTGCAGCCGAACATCGCCGGGTATGGGCGGCAGGTGATCGGGAAGCCCGACCGCGATCAGATCTGAAACATGCTCACCCTCACTTGCGGCGACACGCATCGCGGCGCGCACCCCCGTGTCAAACGCAATGATGACCGCTTTTCGTCCGATGCGGCGCGCCGCCTCCCGCAGCGCCGTCGCCACCGGCTCATCCAATGTTCGATCGTCGAGATTGATCGCCACCTTCGCCTTCGCCGGGCGATACCCGATGCCATCGAGCCATAAGGCGAGAGGGGCCAAGCTCACATCGCCGCCGAGATGTCCAGGGACGAGCACCACCGGCTTTCCGTCCCCGTAGCGAATATCGTGACCCCGATAAACGGGATCGGCGGAGTTGAGGATGAGCTCGGCGACGGCCCGCATCGACGCATAGGGCCAGAAGAACGGCAGGCCGAAAGTGCCGAGGGTTTCGCCGATGAAACGGCCAGCCTTGTCGAAGCTTAAGGGCCGGAACGGACCTTGCGCCGGGCTCTCCCCACCAGGCGCGCGCCTATGCGGCATCCGCGCCCGCCTCTTGATGCTTCTCTTGATGCGCTCCTTGGTCCTGCTCTTGTGTCTCAGCGAGGAAGTTCTCGATGAGCGAGGCGCATTCTTCTGCCCCCTCCCACAGGACGCGATGCGCGAAGCCGGACAGGATCACGAGGCGAGCGTCGGGGATGAGCTTGGCCAGAAGCTTCGAATTGCCCGGTGGGATCAAACGGTCCTGATCTCCTGTAAGGACGAGCGTGGGTGTGCGAAGGCCAGCGAGCGCGCGGGACGAATCGAAATCGACAAAAGCCTGAAATTGCAAATCCGCCGCGTGAAGCGGCGTGGGATCGGCAATCTCTCGCAGCATTTGTCGTTCGACACGCTCGCGATTTATTTCCAGATAGGCGGGCGCGTAAGTGACCGTCGCGATACGGCGCGCCGCCTCGCGAGGAGAGAGCCCAACGAGGCTGCGCATGACGGAAATGACGGCGGGCCCGGCATAGACGGTGCGCGGCCCCCCGCACAACGTTGCGCACAGGACGAGCTTTCGGACGCGCTCGGGATAACGGCAGGCAAGCTCTTGCGCCACCGCACCCCCCATCGAATATCCGAGCACGTGAGCGCGCGGAATGTTCAGGAAATCGAGGAGCCCGCAAATATCCTTGGCGATGTTCGAAAGCGCGTAGCCAAAGGCCGGCTTGTCGCTCAGTCCCGTTCCTCTGTTATCGAGCAAGATGAGGGTGAAGTGTTTGGCGAGCGTCGCGATGAACTCGGGCGGCCAAGCGCGCGAGTTCAGGCGATAGCCCATGATGAGGACGAGAGGCGGCCCCGAGCCTTCGACCTCATAGGCCAATCTGATGCCGTTCACATGCGCGCGGCGGATCGTCATCGCGCGGCGAGCCAGCCGGCGATTTCCTCGCGCAGCTTTTCCTGCGCACGGGCGACGAGGATGCCGATATGGCCGCCCTTCACGGAAGATTCCGAATAGTCTTTCGTGCCCACGGCCCGGCGAAGTGCGCGGCTCGAAGACGCGGGAATGATGTGATCGGTTTCGCTGAATATATTGAGGATCGGCATGGTGAGATTATTGAGCTCGACCTTGCGATCTCCCACCATCAGCTCGCCCGTCACGAGCTTGTTGTCCTGGTACAAATCCTTCAGCCACTGGCGAGCTGCCTCGCCGGGATGAGCCGGCCGATCCGCGAGCCATTTTTCCATGCGCAAGAAGTTCAGGAATTTCTCGCGATCCTGCCCCACGTCCAGAAGCGTCAGGTTATATTTTGCCAGGCTGCGGAAGGGCGTCATCATCGAGAACATTGCGCCGCCGATCTCGCCTGGAATATTGCCCATGGCATCGATCAGCTGGTCGACATCCTCATGTGTGAGGCTGCGCATCCAGACATTCATGAAGCCTTGCTCTAGCCGTTCGTCGTGGCGATCGGCATGGAAGTCGACCGGCGTCACCAAGGTCACGAGGTTTCGCACTTTTTCGCGATGTAAGGCGGCATAGAGCAGGGACAGCACGCCTCCCTGGCAGATGCCGAGGAGATTGACCTTGTCCACTTTCTCCCGTTTGCGGATCACATCGACGAACCCGTCCATGTAAATGTCCACGAGGTCGCTGAAATCGTCGTAACGATCCGCCGGCGTCGGATGACCCCAGTCCAGCACGTAAAGCTCGCACCCCGCCTCGGAGAGGTTGCGCAGGAACGAGCGATCTTCCTGAAGATCGAGAATCGTCCAACGTCCGACGAGCGCGTAAACGACGAAGACCGGCGTCGTGACGCGCCGGGGACCCTCGAG
>JAFAQA010000063.1 GCA_019246665.1 Hyphomicrobiales bacterium | reverse complement strand
AGCGCGTCGACCACCGCCTCCTGCGTCGCCTCGGCCGCCGCTTCGAATAGCAGATCGATCCGGCTTTCGGCCAGCACGCGTTGCGGCAGGATGTCGGTCTTGGCCTCATGCGGCACGCGATTGGCCGTGGTGAAGCCGACGAAGACGTCGCCACTGCCGTTGCCGAAGAAGGAACCACAGCGGGCGAGTCCGACCGATGCTCGACGAATGACGCGCTGGAGCTGACGATGCTCGAGCGGAACGTCGGTCGCGATGACGACAATGACGGAGCCTTGTTCCGGGGTCGCGGGCTCGCCGGGGCTGATTATTCGCCCATCCGGCAGACAAAGATCGCCGGCGCGACCGAAATTCGCGAGAGTGAGCACGCCAAGATGATGTGGGGAGCCGTCGAGCAAGAGCTTGCGCGAAGACGATCCGATGCCGCCCTTGAAGCCGAACGCGCTCATCCCCGCCCCCGCTCCGACAGCGCCGAGCTCGAACGCGATATCGGCCACGTCGAGTGCCGCCAGGGCGTCCGCCTCGCTCACCACCATGGCCTGGATGTCGTTGAGGTAGCCGTCGTTGCATTCGCACACGACGGGATTCACCGTCGAGGTCTTGCGCCCGATGCCGGGGTTCGCAGCGATCGCGCGGCGGATCAGCGCCTGGCCACAAACGCCGACCGAGAACGTGTTCGTCAAGAGCAAGGGCGTTTCGAGCTGCCCGAGCTCTTCCATCTGCATGAGCCCGATGCTCTTGCCGAAGCCGTTGAGCACATGCGCGGCGGCGACCGGCCTGTCGCGAAATATGTCCCCTTCATGAGGCAGAACTGCCGTGACGCCGGTGCAAGTTTCTCCCGAGATGAGGGTGCGGTGCCCGACTGTGACGCCGGGCACATCGGCGATGCTGTTGCGGGCGCCTGGTGGCAGGCGGCCGCACGCAAGTCCGAGATCACGAGCCCGCATCAGCGCAGTTTCTGATCGAGCGCATCGCGAAGCCCATCGCCAAGAAGATTGAATGCCAGCACGGTCACGAAAATGGCAATGCCCGGGAACACGGTCAAATGATCGGCAACCCCGAGATAGCTTCTCCCATCTGAGAGCATCGCCCCCCATTCGGGGCTCGGCGGCTGGGCACCGAGCCCGATGAAGCTCAGCGCGGCTGCCGTCAAGATCGACGTGCCGATGCGCAGCGAGAGATAAACGATCACTCCCGGCAAGGTGCCGGGCAGGATGTGATAGAGAATGAGCGGCAGCTTGCGGACGCCGATGCTGCGCGCCGCCTGGACGTAAACGGTCTGCTTGAGCGCCAGCGTCGAGCCCCGCACGAGCCGCGCGAAGACCGGCATGCTGAAGACCGCGATCGCATAGACCACGTTCGAGATGCCCGGTCCGAGAACCGCCACCACCGCGATCGCGAGAAGAATGCCCGGGAAGGCCAGGAGCACGTCGCAAAAGCGCATGATGAGGCTGTCGAGAAAGCCGCCGGCAAAGCCGCTCACCAAGCCAAGCACCATGCCTGCGATGCAGCCGAGCGCCACCGAGACGAAGCCAACGGTCAAGGAGACGCGACCGCCCCAGATGATGCGGCTGAAAATGTCGCGCCCGAACACGTCCGTGCCGGCAAGGTGTGTAAACGAAGGCCCCGATAGCACGTTCGCGTAATCGGGCGTCGTCGCGTCATAAGGTGCAATCCATGGCGCAAGGATCGCGGCGAGGATGAGAAACAGGATCACCATGCCGGCGAAAAGGGCGACACGGCGGCGCGTGAAACGTCGCCAGAATTCGCCGAGCGGCGAACGAATGCGCACGGTGCCGATAGCCATCTCGCTCATCTGAGCCTGATCTCCGGATTCACCACCGCATAGAGCACGTCCACGACGAGGTTGATCAGGACGAACTCCGTCGAAAAGAGCAGGATCTCGGCCTGGATCACCGGGTAATCTCGAAAAGATACCGAATCGACAAGGAGGCGCCCGAGACCGGGCCAGGAGAACACCGTCTCGACCACGATCGAGCCGCCGAGAAGAAAGCCGAACTCGAGCCCGATCATGGTGACCACGGGAATGAGCGCGTTGCGCAAGGCGTGCTTCCAGATCACGCCTCGTTCCGGCACTCCCTTTGCGCGCGCCGTGCGCACATAATCCTCGCCCGCCACCTCGACGAAGGCGGAGCGGGTGAAGCGCGCGAGCACCGCCGCGACACCGGCGCCGAGCGTGATCGACGGGAGCACGAAGCTGCGCCAATCATCATCGCCTCCGGTCGGCAGCCAGCCCAGCCGCACGGAGAAGAGATCGATGAGCAAAAGCCCGAGCCAGAAGCTCGGGAAAGAGACACCCGAGACCGCGAGCACCATCGCGGTCTGGTCCTCCCATCGACCCCGTTTGACGCCGGAGAGGACCCCGACGGCGAGACCGAAAAGCGTCGACCATCCCATCGCGACGAGCGTGAGCCAAAGCGTCGGCATGAAGCGCGCGCCGATCTCGGCGATGACGGGTTGGCGCGTCTTTGCCGAGCGGCCAAGATCGCCGCGCAAGGTCTGGCCGATGTAACGGACGTATTGCCGCCAGACCGGACCTTCGAGTCCGAGATCGGCACGCACGGCCGCCACGTCCTCGGCGGTTGCGTCGGGGCCTGCCACGAGGCGCGCGGGGTCCCCTGGCAAAAGCCGCACGAAGCCGAAGACGAAGACCGACACCGTCAGGAGAACGAGCACGGTGCCGGCGAGACGACGCAGGATGAAGGCGAGCACGCGATCGCCTCCGAGGCGCTACTCGCGCCTGCCGACCACGTCAGTTCAGCGCCGCCTCTTCGGTCAAGATGCCGCCATCCGGCATGTAGTAGACGCCCGAAAGACGCTTGGACTCTCCGGCTATGAGCTGATCGACGCTGAGGAACACCCAAGGAGCATCCTTCCAGATGATCTTTTGCGCTTCCGCATAGGCGACAGCACGCTTTGCCGGATCGGCGCTCCCAAGACCTGCCTCGATCGCCTTATCCGCCTCGGCTGAGTGGAAATAGGCGATGTTGAAGAGGTTCGGGGGGAAAGACTTGCTGTCGAGAAGCGGCCGCAAGCCCCAATCGGCATCGCCCGTGGAGGATGACCAGGCCGTGAAATCCATCTGCATGGTGGCATCCTCCGGTTTCTGCACATTCCAGAGCTTTGCCGTCGACACCCCCGCCTCGAGCGGCGAGACGGTTATTTTCACACCCACCGCCGCAAATTGCTGCTGCAGGAATTCCATCGCCCGCTTGGCAAGCGTCGAGGTCGCGCCCCAGAGCTCCGCGCTGAAACCGTCGGGATAACCGGCTTCGGCCAACAGCGCTTTCGCCTTTGCGGGATCGTAAGGCCATTCGCCTTGCTTAGAATAGAAAGCGAGCTTTGGCGGGATCGGCGCATCGAGTGGTTCGGCATAGCCGCTGAACACGATCTTGATGAAAGCATTCTTGTCGACGGCGTAATTCAGCGCCTCGCGCACCCGCACATCGTCGAAGGGTTTTCGCATATTGTTGAGCGCCACATAGCGGGCGATGATGGACGGCGAGATCACGACATTGAGCGTGGGAATGCCTTGAGCCGCCTTCACGAGCTCGGCCGGCAAGGGCGCGATGAACTGCGCTTCGCCAGTCTGCAACATGGCGAAACGCGAGCCGTTCTCGGGCACGGATTTGAAGGTGACACTGTCCACCTTCGGCAAGCCGGGCTTCCAATAGGATTCGTACTTCGTCGTCTTCACCGTGTCCGTGGCGAAGCTCACGAATTTGAACGGACCGGTGCCAACAGGGTGTGTCGCGATATCCTTGCCGTATTGGGCAAGCGCTTTCGGGCTGATCATGAAGGTCCCCGGATGGGCCATGTTGTTCACGAAGGCGCCGAAGGGCTGCGACAGCACGAACTTCACCGTGTACGGATCGACCACGTCCACATGCGAGACCATCGAGACGAGGCTTCGGCGCGACAGGTGGTTTTCCGGGTTCATCACTCTTTCGAGATTCACCTTCACCGCCTCGGCATTGAACGGGGTGCCGTCATGGAAAGTCACGTCATGACGAAGATGAAAGGTGAACTCCGTCGCCGTCTCATCGGAATCCACCTTCTCGGCGAGCGCCGGGATCAGCTTCATGTCCTTGTCGAAGCCGAAAAGCCCCTGATACATGGTTCGTTCGACGGATTGCGAAAGCGTGTCATTGGTGTTCGCCGGATCGAGATGCGGCATGTTGGAATCGACCCCGATCACCAGGTCCTTCGCTGCAAGCGCCGGCGCGGCACTGAGGAGAGCGAGCGCGCCTCCAAGCACCACCTTCGAGAAGAGCTGAGACATATTGCGGCTCCCTGGTAGAGAAAAAAGCAATAACTCGAGCATTTACTACTTCGAGGATACTGCCTCACGCGTCCGACTGGAAGACTTCGTGGAGTCCTGGCTCATGCGTGGCCGGCCAGGCGTCAGTAGAGGCCGCCAACCCGATGGCGCGCGACGAAGTGATCGGGCCCGACCTCCACGAGCGGCTCGATGTTCGGCAGATCGCCGATGGCGCGCAGTGGCGAAGGCACTTCGGAATCGTCGACCTCTTGCTCGCGCCATCGTCGCCGCGGATCAGGCACGGGCACGGCGGCGAGAAGGCGGCGCGTATAGGGGTGGCGCGGATCTTCCATGACCGATTGGCGCGGTCCGATCTCGACGATCTGCCCGAGATACATGACCGCCACTCGATGCGCGATGCGCTCCACCACGGCCATGTCGTGGGTGATGAACAGGTAGGCGACCCCAAACCGCGACTGCAAATCCATCATGAGATTGACCACCTGCGCCCGTATCGAGACGTCGAGTGCCGCCACGGCCTCGTCCGCGATGATCACGCGAGGCTCGCTCGCCAGTGCCCGCGCGATGCACACGCGCTGCCGTTGCCCGCCCGAGAGCTCATGCGGGTAACGTTGCGCATGCTGTGCGGTGAGCCCAACCTGCTCGAGCAAGGCGTGCACTTGTTGCTCGACGGCGGCGCCCGCGAGCAAGCGATGCGTGCGGATGGGCTCCGCGATCGAGAAACCGACCGTCAGGCGCGGATCGAGTGAGGCGAAGGGGTCCTGGAACACGTATTGGATCGTGCGGTGCAGCAATTTTTCGGTCGGACCATCGAGCTGCGTCACATTCCTTCCGGCGAGGCGAATAGTGCCGTCTTGCGGCTGCTCGAGCCGGATGATGCTGCGCCCGGTGGTCGATTTGCCACAGCCCGATTCGCCGACCATGGCCAAGGTCTCGCCCGGCCGAAGATCGAAGCTGACATGCTCCACCGCGTGGATGCGCCCGGCAAGCCGTCCGAATATGCCACGCCGCACGTCGAATCTCGTGACGAGATCACGCACCTCGAGTACCGGAGAGCCGCGCACCGTGTCTTGCGGTTTCGGGCTTGGACCATCCGGCACCTCGAAGGGCACTGGCAGGCGTTCCGTGGCGAGGCTCCCGAGCGCCGGCACGGCAGCGAGCAACGCCCGCGTATAGGGATGCTCGGGCGCGTCGAAAATACGCTCGGCGGTGCCCTCCTCCACCTTCTCCCCATTTCGCATCACCACGACGCGATCCGCGATCTCCGCCACCACCCCCATGTCGTGGGTGATGAACATGAGCCCCATCCCGAGCTCCCGCTGCAGGGAGGCCATCAACCGCAGCACTTGCGCTTGCACGGTCACGTCGAGCGCCGTGGTCGGCTCATCGGCAATAAGGAGGCGTGGCCGGCAAGAGAGCGCCATGGCGATCATCACGCGTTGTCGCATGCCGCCGGAAAGCTGAAACGGGTATCGTGTGAGCTGCCGCTGCGCCTCCGGGATGCGGACGCGCTCCAGCATGCGGCGGGCCTCCGCCATCGCCTCGGCGTGCCCGACGCCCTGATGCAGCATCACGGCCTCGGCGATCTGTTCGCCGATGCGCAGCACCGGATTGAGGCTCGTCATCGGCTCTTGGAAAACCATGGCGAGCTCGGGACCTCGCAAGCGGCGCATCGACTCCGGCGTCTCAGTCGCAAGGTCGCGCACGCGACCATCCCGACCCGTGAAACCGATCCGCCCGGAAGCGATCTTGCCACCCGCATGTTCGATGAGGCGGGTGATCGCGAGCGAGGTCACCGATTTTCCCGACCCGGATTCGCCGACGATCGCGACCGTCTCACCTGCTCGCACGTCGAGATCGAGCCCGCGTACCGCCGTCACGCGTTCGACACCGCTCCCGAACTCGACCGAAAGTCCCCTCACCTGGAGCAAGGGCTGCGAGCCAGGCGAAGCCGAAGGCGGAGCATGTGGCGATGCGGAGGATTGCGACAGGGGCAGGTCTCCGGCGGTTTTGTTCCTACTGATGCCTTCCCAAGATGGCAGATGGCAAGCGGGCGTGTGTCAACCCTACCAACTGGCCATTTCGCAAACTTGACGTCGTTGCTTCGGATTCACATGACAAACATTTCGCGCCATGCTCAACCTTGCGCCGAATCGCGACAAGGTGCTGCATGAGTCTGCCGGCCAAACGCATTCCGCTTCTTGCCGATATCCTCACCGATCGGCGTCTTGCGCTGATGCTGGCGCTCGGCTTCAGCTCGGGTTTGCCGTTTCTTCTTATCTTCTCGACGCAATCGGCCTGGCTGCGCGAAGTCGGCATCTCCCGAACCGAGATCGGCCTTCTGAGCTATGTCGCCCTCGCCTACACCTTCAAATTCCTCTGGGCGCCGATCATCGACGCGGTGGATGTTCCGGGGTTGGCAAAGCTTGTCGGGCGCCGCCGCGCTTGGATGCTCCTCGCCCAGATTGGCGTGGCGATCGGCCTTGCGGGTCTCGCCTTCGGGGACCCCGCCCATGCGCTCGCCTGGACGATCGCCAGCGCCTTTCTCGTGGCTTTCATGGCGGCGACGCAAGATGTGGTGGTCGATGGCTGGCGCATCGATGCGGCGCCGAGCGAGCGGCAAGGCATGATGTCGGCCACATATCAGCTCGGCTATCGTCTCGCCCTCCTTTGCGCCGGCGCGGGGGCACTCTACATCGCCGATTTCGTGAGCTGGAAAGCCGCTTACCTCACCATGTCCGCGATGATGGCGATCGGCCTATGCGCCTGCCTTCTCTCGGGCAAGACGCCGCAAGACAAGGCCCGTGCCTCTTCCCCGTCGACGAGCACCTTGGCCTTCCCTTCGCTTGCGTCTTCTTTCGTCGAGCCGCTCGCGGACCTTGTCCGGCGCAAAGGCCCGATGCTCGTTATCATCCTCGCGCTTGTCGCGCTTTATCGCCTTCCCGATTTCGTCTCCGGCGTGATGGCGAACCCTCTCTATATTGACCTTGGCTTTACCAAATCCGATATCGCCACGGTCTCGAAGCTCTATGGCGTCTGGGTCGGCATCGCCGGCGCTTTCGCCGGCGGCTTCGCGGTCTCGCGCATGGGATTGATGCCTTCCTTGCTCTGCGGCGGCATCGCGGCCTCGGCTTCGCATCTCATGCTCGCCTTGCTCGCGCAGAGCGGCCCGAGGATCGAGCTCTTGACGCTCGCGATCAGCGTCGAGAATTTCGCCTCCGGCTTCGCCGGGACGGCGCTCATCGCCTATATGTCGTCGCTCACCTCTCCGGCCTTCGCCGCCACGCAATATGCGCTTCTCTCCTCGCTTTACGCGCTGCCTGGAAAACTCGTCGGCGGATTATCGGGCTTGATGGTCGACAGCTTCGGCTATCCCGCGTTTTTCGCCACGACTTCTCTCATCGGCATTCCCGTCGCGGTGCTGTGCCTCATCGTTTGGCGGAACTCGCCTGAGGCCAAGATCGAGCCGGGCGAGGAACTCAGTTCGCGTGAAAAAAGCGTCGCGCGGCCGTGAGGCGCGCTCGATAGAAGAGGATCAGGCGAATGTGCCCGCGGCGAGCATGAAGCAGCAGCAAGGGTTCTGCTTCGCCGGTTTCGATCTTGGCACGTCGGCGCTCAAGGCGGTCCTCGTCGACGACGCGCAAGGGATCGTCGCGCAAAGCGAGGTCACCCTCAGCGTTAGCCGCCCGCGCGATCTCTGGTCAGAGCAAGACCCGCAAATCTGGTGGACGGCTCTCGAGACCGCCGTCGCCGAGCTGCGCGCCAAAAACCGGAAAGCCTGGACTCAAATTCGCGGCGTCGGCCTCTCGGGACAGATGCACGGGGCCGTCCTTCTCGACGCGGAAAATGTGCCGTTGAGGCCGGCCATCTTGTGGAATGATGGAAGGGCGTTTGCGGAGTGCCGCGAGCTCACGCAGGCGGTGCCGGACATTGGAAGCCTCGCGGGCGTCGACGCCATGCCGGGCTTCCTCGCGCCGAAGCTCATCTGGCTGGGGCACCACGAGCCTGACGTCTTCGCCAAGATGACGCGTGTGATGCTGCCGAAGGATTATCTTCGCCTGCGCATGACCGGCGAATTCTCGACCGATATGTCAGACGCCGCCGGGACGCTTCTCCTCGATGTCTCGCATCGTTCCTGGTCGGCGCGCCTGCTCGAAGCCGTGAAAGTGACGCAAGCTCAGCTTCCAAAACTGCTCGAAGGCTCGGCGCCGAGCGGTTCGCTTGCGCCTTCGCTGGCCAATGCCTGGGGACTATCGGACGGAGTGGTCGTCGCGGCGGGAGGCGGCGATGCCGCTTGCGGCGCGATCGGCATCGGAGCCGTGGAAGAGGGCCAGGCCTTCGTCTCGCTCGGGACATCGGCCCAATACGTCGTCGTGCGCGACGCTCATCGGCCGCTTTCGGGTACGGGCATTCACGCCTTCTGCCACGCATTGCCGTCGCGTTGGTTCCAGATGGCCGCGCTCTTGAATGGCGCGAGTGCCGCGGGATGGATAGCGAGAGCCCTGGGCCGCGGCGATATCGACGCGCTGATGAACGAGACCGAAGCCGGATTTCGCGGGCCGAGCAATCTTATTTTCCTCCCCTACCTGCAAGGCGAGCGCACACCCCACAATGACCCGAAGGCCAAGGGAGTGTTCTTCGGTCTGCATCCGGGAATTACCGCGACGGATCTCGTGCAAGCGGTGCTCGAAGGTGTCGCCTTCAGCGTCGCGGACGCGCAGGCTGCGCTTCTCGCCGCCGGAGCCGACCCTGAGCTACCCTCGGTCATCGGAGGCGGTGCCCGTAACAGGTTCTGGATGAAGCTTCTCGCATCAGTGCTCGGCAAGCCACTCGCGCTTCGTCGCGAAGGCGAAAAGGGGCCAGCCTTCGGCGCTGCGCGCCTTGCCCGCCTCGCGGTCACGGGGGAAGCGCTCAGCGAGGTCTGTGCGGCGCCTCCCATCGCAAGCATTATCGAGCCCGAGCCTGAGCTCACATGCGCCTATGCCGACCGACTCTCGCGTTACCGGTCGCTCTACAAGGCGCTGAAATCCGAATTTCAGCAAGGTTCCAATCCAGCCTCCTGATGGACGAGGCGCTCGTTGCGCGCCGCCGTTAAGGAAATTTTGCGCTTGCCACGAAACCTGGGCGGGTTGCCCTCGCAAGCTCGTTTGGATGTAATGGCGATGCGTGCTGGCCGGCACGGGCGCTCGCAGGAAAGGTTGGAGCTGCGCGTCGATGCCATTCGAAGGGAGGAGCGGCGAACAATCATGAGCGAACCGATCCTCGAGATGCGGCGAGTGTCCAAAAGCTTCTTCGGGATGAAGGCGCTTCGCGATGTCGACCTCATCGCCTATCCCGGCGAGGTCCATGCGTTGATGGGCGAGAACGGCGCCGGCAAATCGACCTTGATGAAGGTGCTCTCCGGCGCTTACCGGCCCGATCCGGGCGGGGAAATCCGCATCGAAGGCAAGACGGCTCGCATCGATGGCCCGCTCGCCGGGCGTGCTGCCGGCATCTCGATTATTTATCAGGAGCTCTCGCTCGCGCCCAATTTGACGGTCGCCGAGAATATTTATCTCGGCCGGGAAACATCGCGCTCGGGCCTTATCGCACGGACGAGCATGCGCGAGAGCGTCTTCCCGATGCTCGCGAGGCTCGGCGCCGATTTCGCGCCGGACGCTCTCGTCGGCGAGCTATCCATCGGCCGCCAGCAGCTCGTCGAGATTGCGCGTGCGCTCGCGGCGAAATCCAAGATTCTCATCATGGACGAGCCGACAACGGCGCTCTCCGCCGGCGAGACCGAAAGGCTATTTGCTCTCATCCGGCAGCTTCGCGCGGATGGTTTGGCGATCCTGTACATCTCGCACCGCATGGATGAGATCTATCGATTGGCAGACCGCGTAACGGTCCTGCGTGACGGAGCGCTGGTGGGTTCACTCGACCGACCCCAAATCAAGGCGGAAACCATCATCCGGATGATGGTCGGGCGGGATGTCTCATCCTTCTACAAAAAGGAGCATGACCCAAGCGCCGTCCGCGGCCGGCCCGTCCTGTCCGTCGTCGACATCGCCGATGGACAACGCGTCAGAGGCTGTTCCTTGACGGTGCATGCGGGCGAGGTCCTGGGGCTCGCCGGGCTTGTCGGCGCTGGACGCACCGAGCTTGCGCATTTGATCTTTGGTGCGGCACCGATCACCTCTGGCGAGATCCGGCTCGAGAGCCGAAGGATCACGATCGCGTCCCCGCACGAGGCGCTCGAAAACGGCATCGCCTATCTGACCGAGGACAGAAAGGCCTTCGGCCTCTTCCTCGACATGTCGTGCCTCTACAATATCAATCTCGGTGTTCTCGGACATGACGCTGGCCTCGGGGGAGTCGTCGACCGGCAAAAGGCGCGAGAACGAGCGAAGGACGCGTTCAGCTCATTGAGCATTCGCGCTCCCGGCCCGCAGGTCACGGCCGGCTCGCTCTCGGGCGGCAATCAGCAGAAGGTGCTCTTGTCTCGTCTCCTCGCCGCCTCACCCAAGGTGCTCATCCTCGATGAGCCCACGCGAGGCGTCGATGTCGGCGCAAAATCCGAGATCTATACGATCATCGACAACCTGGCGAAATCGGGCGTCGCCATCCTCGTCATCTCCTCCGATCTTCCCGAGGTGATCGGCATCTGCGATCGCGTCCTCGTCATGAAAGCCGGGCGGATCGCAGGGGAAGCTGCCCCTCACTCCGCTTCGCCGATGACGCAGGAAAACATCATGAAGCTCGCGACAGGCATGGGAGAGCTCGATGCCGCATGAGAGCTCGCGATCTCAGGACGCCGTCGCGACGCGCGTTGCGCCCTCAGTCGCCAAGCGGTCGAGCGAAGAGGAGAAGCGCCAGCGCGCTCAGGTCTTCATTCGCGCCATCGGCATGCTGCCGGTGCTTTTGCTCTTATGCGTGGCCTTCCACTTCCTGTCGGACGGACGCTTCTTCACCGGGCAAAATCTCGGAATCGTCCTGCAGCAGGCCGCCGTGAATACCGTGCTCGCGGCCGGAATGACCTTCGTCATTCTCACGGGCGGCATCGACCTCTCGGTCGGATCGATCCTCGCCGTCTCGGCCATGGCCGGCTTGACGCTCTCGAAGCTGCCGGGACTTGCGGAGCTTTGGCTTCCGGTGTCGGTGCTCGCCGGGCTTGCCTTCGGCCTCGTGAACGGTGCGCTGATCGCCTCCTTGCGCCTGCCTCCCTTCATCGTGACGCTCGGCTCACTGACCGCCGTTCGCGGCGTCGCCCGCCTGATCGGGGCCGACACCACCGTCTTCAATCCCTCGATCCCCTTTGCCTTCATCGGCAATGGCTCGCTGACCCTCATTCCCGGCGTGGTCTCGATCCCATGGCTCTCGGTCGTCGCGCTCCTCGTGATCCTCGCCTCCTGGTTCGTGCTGCGTCGAACTGTGCTCGGCGTCCATATCTACGCCGTCGGCGGCAATGAGAGCGCCGCGCGTCTCGCCGGCATCAAGGTCTGGGCCGTCATCCTTTTCGTCTATGGCGTCTCCGGCCTGCTCGCGGGGCTTGGCGGTGCGATGCAGGCGGCCCGCCTCTACGCCGCGAATGGTTTGCAGCTCGGCCAATCCTATGAGCTCGACGCGATCACCGCGGTGATCCTCGGGGGCACCTCCTTCGTGGGCGGCATCGGCTCGATCTGGGGAACGCTCGTCGGCGCGCTCATCATCGCGGTGCTCTCGAATGGGCTCATTCTCACCGGCGTCTCGGATGTGTGGCAGTATGTGATCAAGGGGCTCGTCATCATCGGTGCGGTCGCGCTCGACCGCTATCGCCTGCACGCTTCGGCGCGCACTTGAAGGGCCGGGCCGTGTTGGCTTTTTCATCGATGGCCGGTGCGGTCGTTGGTCAACCGCATCGGGCTGGTTGAGGACCAAGGAGGAAGCACATGTTCAAGAAGATCTTGCTCGCCGGCGCCGCGCTGATGGCCTTGACGTTCGGCCCGGCGCCGCTCTTCGCCAAGGACCTCAAATCGATTGGAATTTCACTAGGCTCGCTCGGCAATCCTTTTTTCGTTGCGCTTTCGAAAGGCGCCGAGTTCGAAGCGAAGAAGACCAATCCGAACGTCAAGATCACGACCGTCGGCTTCGAATACGACCTCGGACGACAAGTCACGCAAATCGACAATTTCATCGCCGCGGGCGTCGACCTCATCTTGTTGAACCCCGGTGATCCGAAGGCGGTCGGCCCAGCGATCAAGAAGGCGCAAGCGGCGGGCATCATCGTCGTCGCGGTGGACACGGCCGCCGAGGGCGCCGACGCCACCGTCACGACGAATAATGTGCAGGCGGGTGAAATCTCCTGTCAGTACATCGTGGACAAGCTTGGTGGAAAGGGCGACGTCATCATCGAGAACGGCCCGCAGGTCTCGGCTGTGATCGACCGGGTCACGGGCTGCAAGGGCGTCTTCTCCAAATCGCCAGGCCTCAAGGTCCTTTCGGACGATCAGGACGGCAAGGGCTCGCGCGAGGGTGGCCTCACCGTGACCCAAGGCTATCTGACGCGCTTTCCGAAGATCGATGCGATCTTCGCGATCAACGATCCGCAAGCGATCGGCACCGATCTCGCGGCGCGCCAGCAAAACCGCAGCGGGATCATCATCACCTCCGTCGACGGCGCCCCCGACATCGAAGCCGCGCTCAAGGATCCGAGCTCGGCGCAAATCCAGGCATCAGCCTCGCAAGACCCTTTCTTCATGGCGCGTCGCGCCGTGCAGGTCGGCGTCGGAATTCTTCAAGGGCAGAAGCCCGCGAACCCTGTCGAGCTGCTGCCCTCGAAGCTCGTGACGCGCGACAATGTCGGCCAATATCAAGGTTGGACCTCGGCGAGATAGCGCGCAAAACGTTACCTCAGACCAGCAATATTGGGCATACGCTCAAGAGTTGATCGTTAGCCGACTCCTCCTTCTCTCGCTTGCGCGAGAAGGGGGCGGCCGGGAAGTTACCCCGCGCCACCCCGACCCTGGGTACCTTTCAGCCGCCGCCTGCGCGATTCCAGCCTCGCCCGACGTCGCCAAGCCCGGCACAGCCGTCTTTCGTCACGACGACCGTGTCCTCGAGCTTGACGAAGCCGCGCTTGGGGTGAGCCATCGTGGTCTCGATGGAGATCACCATGTCGGCTTCGAGCGGGCGCCCTTCATCGTAAGCCGGATAGGGCACGGGTCCCGTGCTCGTGAGACGTGGCGCTTCATGGCTCACGAGGCCCATCCCATGCGCGACGAATTCGAGATAGCCACGATGAGGTGAAGCGTCGACGAGCTCGCGCGCCGCGGTGAAGATTTCACCTCCCTTGGCGCCTTGCCGGATCGGCCGGCGCGCCCGCTGTTGGATTTCGTCGACGATGCCCAAAAGCTCGACGAGCTCCGCGTCGGGCTCCCCCAATATTCCCATGCGGCAAAGGTCGCCGATATAGCCGTGATAGTTGCCGCCTGAATCGAGAGAGATGATATCGCCAGGCTCGAGACGCTGGTCGGAAGGCGCGCGGTTGAGGCTCGTGCCAGCGGTGATCAGGCAATATTCGAAGGTCAGATCGCGTCCGACCTCTTCCTTGCGCAGCCGATCGACGAGATCGCGCTTCGTCATCCCGGGAGCGCAGCTTTCGAAGACGTCGAGCATCGAGGCGACGACGCGCTCCGAGGCTTCCCGCAGCTTGGCAAGCTCGCCCTTCGTCTTGCGCGCCCGCAGGCGCTCGAGCGGGAAGTGAGCGTCGACGATCTCGCAATTGCCAAGACCGTCCTGCAAGCCTTTGGCCGAGTCCCAGGGCAGGAACGCCGCCTCGACACCGACGCGACCGATCGGTCCCCCGAGCCCTTTGATGTGCTCGATCGCCTTCTTAATTGCGCTTGCGCTGTCTCCCGCCATCGTATGGACGGTCTGGGGCCAGAATTTGCCGAGCTGCTTTTCATAGCTCTCGAGCCTGTAGCCGATATAGGCGCTGTTTTCCGGCCGCCCCCTTTGATAGACGAGCACCGGCAGGTACCGGCTCACCCCGATCGCGTCCATGTAATCGAAGAAGAAGAAGCGGTACCCGCCAAGAAGATACTGCACATTGTGCTTCGAGGTGGCGAGAAGGACGTCGACGCCCTTCTCCTCGAGAAGCGCATCGAGGCGCTCCGTGTCGAAGGGCGGGGATTTCGGGTCGAGCGGCGGCGGCGAGCGGGACTCGGTTTGCTGTTG
>JAFAQA010000037.1 GCA_019246665.1 Hyphomicrobiales bacterium | reverse complement strand
GGCCCCTGCGATGCGCCGCAAGGGGTGCCGCAATATCCCGACAAGTTTGATTGGAACACGAGCTACCTTCTGGGCGATCTCGGCGGGGTGCGCAAAACCGCGCAAGAATCCGGAATCAATCTCTGCCTCCAATACAACGCGACGGTTTACGACAACGCTCAGGGCGGCTTGAAGCGAGGCCCCATCGCCGAAGGGCAGATCTTTTCCTGGATCGATATCGACCTTGGGAAGTTCACCGGCGTCGGTCTTTTCGGCGATACATTCCTGCACGCCTCCATGTATTCGATGCAGGGCCGCCCGATCACGGCGCGAGAGATCGGCAGCTTCGCCGCGGCGACCTTCTTCGAGGAGCTTGCGACGACGCGCCTCGGACCGGTCTGGCTCGAAAAGCATTTTCTCGATGGCAAGCTCAGCCTTCGGGCAGGCCAGCTCGGGGTAGATGACGAGTTCATCACTTCGCCCACGGCCACGGCTTTCATCAACAGCACTTTCGGCTTCCCGGCCTGGATGGCGACGGTCCTTCCGGGGGGCGGGCCGGCCTATCCTCTGCCAGGACCGGGCGCGCGCCTCAAATACAACGTGAGCGATGCCGTCACCGTGATGGCCGGGGCTTTCACGGGTGATCCGGCGGGCCGGAGCAATCCTGTCCCGCAGCTCGCCAATCGTTACGGCACGACGTTCAACTTGAACGGGGGCACCCTCTACATCGCGGAAGCCGCCTACTCGACCGCCACTCCCAATTCGGGAGTCGAGCTGCCCGGCACGTACAAGATTGGAAGCTGGTTCGAAACCGGCCATCGCTTCAACGATCTGCGCTTCGACGATACCGGCCTGCTGCTCGCCGATCCGAACTCGACCGGAAGGCCGAAGCGATACGGCAACGACTGGGGCGTCTACGGCGTCATCGATCAGACGATCCTCCCCGGTGAGAAGGACGGCCTTTACAAGCTCGCATCCTTCCTGCGTGTGGGTGGCAGCCCCAACGACCGCAACCTCATCGACTTCTACGCCGATGGAGGCCTCACCTTCACGGGGCCCATTCCGATGAGGCCGACCGATCTCATCGGCATCGGCGCGGCTTATAGCCGTGTCAGCGACGCGGCGCGGGCCTTCGACCGCGAAACTCGCCTCTTCGCGGCTTCAGCGGCGATCGCTAGTGGGGCGCTCACCTTGCCCTTTCCCGCCACGGGCTTTGCGCCGGTGCGCGATCAGGAAGTGATGGTCGAGGCTCTTTACACGATCAATGTCACGTCCTGGCTCGTCGTCGACCTCGACGTGCAGCATTTCTTCCATCCGAGTGGCCATGTCCTTGCGGGCAGCGGCCCCGACATCGGCAAGCCGATCAAGGATGCCACGATTTTCGGCGTGAACACGCAGATCAAATTCTGATCGCGGGTTTTCTTGCGGCTGCGGCACCGGCGCTCATCCGTCAAGGGCCGCGTTCGATCCGATGTAGATAACGGGGATAAGGGGCATAACTCAGTCGCGCCGGGCGATGCCCGTCTTTTGTCCCGAATCGGTGATACGAATTGGATCTTCTGATTCGCATCTGATCTTGAGCTCCCATGTCGAATGCCGTCGTGCTGAAAGCGGTCTCTCCGCAGTCGCCCGAATATCGCGAAGCGCCGCGCTCGGTCGAAGCCGAGCAGGCCTTGCTTGGCGCAATCCTCATCAACAACGAGGCCTTCGACAAGGTCGCCGACTTTCTCGATGCGGCACATTTCTTTGAGGAGATCCATCGTCGCATCTACGAGAATGCGGCTTCTCTCATTCGCGCCGGCAAGCTCGCCTCACCGATCACGCTCAAGACCTATCTCGGCGATGGCGACCTCGGCGGCGTGACGATGGGGCAATATCTCGCGCGGCTTGCGGGCGATGCGACGACGATCATCAATGCCGAACACTATGGGCGCATCATTTACGAGCTGCATCAGCGCCGCTCCCTCATCGGCATCGGCACGGACGTCGTCAACGTCGCCTACGACGCGCCCGTGGAGATGCCGCCCAAGGCTCAGATCGAGGAAGCCGAGCGCAAGCTCTACGAGCTCGCCGAGCTCGGCCGCTACGAGAAGGGCTTCATCCGCTTCACGGATGCGGCGGCCCGCGCCATCGACATGGCGGCCGCAGCGTATCGGCGCGACGGCAAGCTCTCCGGCATCGCCACGGGGCTCACCGATCTCGATCGGATGATGGGCGGCTTGCAGTCGTCCGATCTCGTGATCATCGCCGGCCGCCCGGGCATGGGGAAGACGGCGCTTGCCACCAACATCGCCTACAACATCGCGCGTGCCTATCGCGCGGAAGCGCAGCCCGAAGGGCGGCTCAAGACCGTCGATGGCGGCGTGGTCGGCTTTTTCTCGCTTGAAATGTCCGCCGAGCAGCTCGCGACCCGCATCATCTCGGAACGCTCGGGCGTGCCCTCATACAAGATCAGGCGCGGCGATATCGTAGAGGATGAACGACGCGGCGTTTTCGAGTTCTCGAAGATCACGGAAGCCGCGCGCGAGATGCAAACGATCCCGCTTTATATCGACGAGACCGGCGGCATCTCGATCGCACAGCTCGTCTCGCGGGCAAGGCGGCTCAAGCGCCAGCGCGGCCTCGATGTGCTCTTCGTCGATTATCTGCAGCTTCTCTCGGGGTCGACGCGCCGCGGCGACAACCGCGTCCAGGAGCTCACCGAGATCACCACGAGCCTCAAGGCGCTGGCCAAGGAATTGAATGCGCCGATCGTGGCGCTGTCTCAGCTTTCGCGCCAGGTCGAAAATCGCGAAGACAAGCGCCCGCAACTCTCGGACCTTCGCGAATCGGGCTCGATCGAGCAGGACGCTGATGTGGTGATGTTCGTCTATCGCGAGGAGTATTATTTGAAGAACACCAAGCCGCGCGAAGGGACGGACGAGCATTTGAAATGGATGGGCGCGATGGAGCAGGCCCATGGCAAGGCGGAAATCATCATCGGCAAGCAACGCCACGGGCCCACAGGCACGGTCGACGTGCAATTCGACGCCGACGTGACGCGCTTCTCGAACCTCGCCCATGACGAGAGCTTGCCGGAGCGGATGTAGGCCGAACCCGTTTGGGATACTATCTTGGCGATCGCCG
>JAFAQA010000011.1 GCA_019246665.1 Hyphomicrobiales bacterium | reverse complement strand
GGATGTGGTTCGCCTCCTCACCAGCGCGGATCGGGGGCAAGCCTCGCGGCAGCTGCATGTGATGGACGCCGACGGACATGTTGGCGCGCATACGGGAAGCGATTGCGTAGAATGGGCCGGGCACCTCGCGGGCCGTGATTGCTCCTGCGCCGGAAACATGCTGGCCGGGCCGCAAGTCGTCGCCGACACCGTGGAAGCCTTCGAGCGAAACTCCGCCCTGCCGATGTCGAAGCGAATGATCGAAGCCATGAAGGCTGGCGAAGCTGCCGGTGGCGACAAGCGCGGCAAGCAATCGGCATGTCTCGTGATCGTCTCGACGGAAGAATATTCCGATCTCGATCTGCGGGTCGATGATCATATGGATCCGCTTGCCGAGCTCGAGCGGCTCGAGGCGGTAAGCTGCGAACGCTGGGTGCATTACCGGAAATTCCTGCCGCGCAAGCTCGATCCGGTGGGCGAGCTCGATCGCGATGTGATCAACGCCGGCATTGAAGCGGCAATCGCGAAAGCGAGGCGTAAAGGCGAAAAGACTTAAGCGTCACAAGAAGCTGCTCGGGCTGATATTTCAAAATGCCCGCCATCCGCCCCGAAGGGCCTGTTTCAACTAGCGCGCAATTAGCCTAATGCGATAGACGAATTTAGACACTCTTGCGTAGGCTCTGATTCGGCCCAGCGCGTTGTTTTCAAACCTGCGTTATGCATGCGGGCCAGGGGAAGAAGAGCGATGGTCCTTCAGTTAAAAGGTCTGCTCGCGGCACTCGCCGTCACGGCTGCCGCGCTTATTATCGTTGGTTCAAGGGCTCACGCGGAAACGCCGCTCGAGCGGGGAACCTATCTCGTCCGTGGCATCGTGGCTTGCGGGAACTGCCACACACCCAAGGACGCGGCCGGAAAAGCCCGCGCCGATCTGGAGCTTGCCGGAGGGCGCGAGTTTGACCTGCCCATTGGCAAGCCGATCGCGCCCAACATCACGCCCGATTTGGAGACGGGAATCGGAACCTGGACCGATGCGCAGATCATTACCGCGATCCGCGAGGGAAAGCGCCCTGATGGCACGCTCATAGGGCCGCCGATGCCGATAGGCTTCTATCGCGAAATGTCCGACCGTGACGTTGAGGCGATCGTTGCTTATCTTCGCGCAGTGAAGCCCGTCAGCCATAAGGTCGGCAAATCCGTCTACAACATTCCCTTGCCGTCTGCTTATGGGCCGCCTGTCACAAAGGTGGCCGAAATTCCCCGCGACGACAAAGTCGCCTACGGCGCCTATCTCGCCGGCCCGCTGGGGCACTGCCTTGAGTGCCACACGCCCTTCGTATCACCGGGCGTGCTCGACCTCAGCAAAATAGGTGCAGGGGGGCGCGAACTTGAGGCGTTCAGTCCCGATGGCGAGAGCGCTATCGTCATCAGCGCCAACATCACCCCCGACCGCGAAAACGGGCTCGGCCTTTGGAGCGACGACGAGATAAAGAGGGCGATCATGCGCGGAGAGGCCAAGGATGGCCATGAATTGGTGCGCACGATGGCATTTGACTGGTATGCGCATATCAGCGAGACCGATCTCGATTCGATCGTCTCCTATTTGCGCTCGATGAAAGCCGTCGCCACAACAAAATAGCGAGGCCGACCTTTCGCTCGGATCACTCGCTTCCAATCACGTCGGATTCTCCAAGCTGAAGGTTCCGGTTTGATCGTCATAGGAGAAGACCTCGCCGAAACGACCCCAGGCCACGACGGCGTGCAAGGTGTCGCCTGCGAATTCAGGTGACATGTAATCCTCGAGCTCTTCCTGGAAGCGGGTCGCCGGGGCGTGATGGGTCGGCCGTTCGTCGAGGACACGCCGGATATGGGCCGCCAGAGGCACATAAGTCACGAGGTGCTCGCCGAAAAGGCGCTTGCGCTCATCGACCTCGCCTCGGGCGAAGCGTCGCCCATCAGGGGTGAGACGGATATCGCCTTCTTCCAGCTCTGCGAAGCGCAGGAGCTGCAAGGTCTCAGCGATCGGGAAGAGATCGTCGATCTCCATCTGCAAGCCTTGCGCGAGATGCGGCAAATCGGCTTTGCCGTCATAAGGGCTGGCGTCGACCGTCTCGAGGAGGCCGGCAAGCGTGTTGCTCGACACATATTTGAGCGCCATGCCCAGGCCCGTGCCGGGAAAGACGCCCTCACGGGAGGGCTTGCTCGCGCGCTTCGTCATGATGGCGTAGATGCGGTCGACGAGTTCGCGGAAGGCGGGCTCGGTTCGGCTTCTGGGGCGCGGCAGCTCGATATTGATGTCAGCATCGATCCGGCCCGGGTTCGAGGAGAACACCAGCACTCGGTCACACATCAGCACCGCTTCCTCGATGTTGTGCGTCACCATCAGGATCGATTTGATCGGCATGCGCCCTTCCGACCACAGATCGATGAGATCGGTTCGCAAGGTTTCAGCGGTGAGCACGTCGAGCGCCGAGAAGGGTTCGTCCATGAGGAGCACCTGCGGGTGCATGACGAGCGCGCGTGCGAGGCCCACCCGCTGGCGCATCCCGCCCGACAACTCCTTCGGATAGGCGTTCTCGAAACCGTCGAGACCGATAAGGTCGATCGCGGCGAGCGCGCTTTTGCGGCGCTCGGCTGCCGGGGCGCCCCGTGCTTCGAGGCCGATCTCGACATTTTCGAGGACGGTGAGCCAGGGAAACAGCGCGAAGGATTGGAACACCATCGACACGCCTTCGGAACAGCCGACGACTGGCGTGCCGCCGAAGGTGATGGTGCCCGAGGTCGGCTGGATAAGACCCGCGATGGAGCGCAAAAGCGTCGACTTGCCGGAGCCCGATCGCCCGAGGAGTCCGACGATCTCGTTCTCGCGCAAGGTCATCTCGACCCCGTCGAGCACGACGAGGTCGGGCGTGGAACCCTTGTGATAAAGATGGCGCAACCCCTTCACCTCGATCAAGGGCCGCCGCAAGGAGGTGGGGGCGGTCTGCGCGTTCATCAGCATGAGGGACCTCTTTCGAACGCCGCGAAGAAAAAAAGGGCCTTTCAGCCGTGACGCGAATAAACTTGATCAGTCAAGTCGGGTGCGCTCGGCGGCGAAGGCGTAAAGCTTCCGCCAGACGAGCCGATTGAACACGATGACGAAGATCGACATTGCCGTGATGCCGAGCACGACGCGCGGATAGTCTCCATCCGTGGTCGCTTGAGCGATATAGGCGCCGACACCCTTCGCCTTGAGTGTCGTGTCTCCCCATTTGACAATCTCGGCGACGATGCTGGCGTTCCAGGCACCGCCAGACGCGGTCAGCGCCCCGGTGACATAATACGGGAAGATGCCAGGCAGGATGACGCGGCGCCACCAATTCCAGGAACGCAGCCCCAGAACCGCGGCCGCTTCCTTGAGGTCGTTCGGAAATACGCTCGCCCCCGCGATGACATTGAAGAGGATGTACCATTGGGCCCCGAGCATTATGAGAAAAGTGAGCCAGATGTCGGGATCGAGCTCGAAACGCACGATCGCAATCACCGCGATCGGGTAGAGGACATTGGCCGGAAAGGCCGCAAGGAATTGCGCCAACGGTTGAATGCGCTCCGTCCATGCCGGCCGTAATCCAACCCACACACCAATCGGCACCCAGATCAAAGTCGAGAGCGCGATGAGCGCGATCACCCTCAAGAGCGTGATGCTTGCGAGCCCCAATGTGGAGGCCGCATCTGCGAGCGTGAGAGTCTCGCTGAGATAGCGATAGATCGTCCAAAATCCCCACGCGGCCGCCGCGAGCACGATCGCGACCCAGATGAGGTCGAGCACCTTGCTCAAGCCTGGTGAGGAAGAGCGCGTCGCGAGCCGGAGGGAGGGTGTCGGCAGAAGTTGCGACAGGCGCGCCATGGCGACCGCGTTGAGCGCGGCGCCGATCGGCTCCGTCACGCTCTGCACCAACCGCGTGCGTCGCGCGAGATCATACACCCAGGATTTGGGCCGCGCCTGACTCGCGGTGGTTTCGACGCGAAACTTGTCTGCCCAGGCGACGATCGGGCGGAAGATGAATTGATCGTAGAGGAGAATGACGATCGCCATGGTGGCGACCGCATAGAGCACGGCTCTGACGTCAGCCTGGTCGATGGCCAGCGAGAGATAAGCGCCGATACCGGGAAGCTTGATGCTGGTATCGCCGACCGAGATCGCTTCGGAGGCGACGATGAAGAACCAGGCGCCCGACATCGAGAGCATCGTGTTCCAGACAAGTCCGGGCGTCGCGAAAGGCACCTCGAGCTTCCAGAAACGCTGCCAACCCGACATATGGAACGAAGAGGACACATCTTCGAGATCGCGCGGCACGGAACGCAGCGACTGGTAGAAGCTGAACGCCATGTTCCAGGCCTGCGCGGTGAAGATCGCGAAGATGACGGCGAGCTCCGCGCCGAGTTGGCTCGACGGGAAAAGGCTCAAGAAAAACGTCACGGTGAAGGTGAGGAAACCGAGCACCGGGATTGACTGAAGAATGTCGAGCGTCGGGATGATCACGATCTCGGCTTTGCGACTTTTCGCGGCGAGTGTCGCGAATACGAAGGTGAATATCAAAGATGCGAGGACGCCTGCGAACATGCGCAAGGTGGTGCGCAGCGCGTAATCGGGGAGGTTGCCGGGATCGAGGGAGATGGGGGATGTCTCGAGGCCGGCTATCGGCGCGGTCATCTGGCGTCCGCCCGCGACCACCAACACGAGCGCGGCAAGTACGAGCCCGATCGCCGCCAAGTCGTATTGGTTGGGAAAAAACCCCCCGCGTTCGACGGCCCCGGTCGCGCGATATTCAGACAATCCCGCGGCTTTGGAGAATAGTCTCATGGCCGATCCCATCCGCTGGCCGCTCGCGACCGGTCGGATTTGCGCTGAACCAAATCTCCAACAATTGCAAGCATTTCCGAAAAAAGGGCGCAGCGCGGACGGCGCGTCAGAAGGCCGCAGAGGTTTGCAGCTTCGTAGGCCTCGCACATGTCGCTGAAATGACGGTTGAAGATGAGATCAGAGGTCGCCGACCTTCCATGTGCATTGACTTCCGACATATCATAAGATACATATCGTAAAACATATCTAAAGAGGTTGCGAGATGTATCGACATTATTATCGAGAGTGGGTCAGAGGAGGCGAATGCGGCTTCGGTCCCCGGCACTTCGGTGGGCATGCCTCAGGGCGTTTCGCCGGCGGCTTCGCCGAAGAGGGAGAGATGGGAGGCCGTGGTTTTCGCACCGGCCGCAAGCTTTCGGGCAGCGATCTTCAGCTCGTCATCCTCGCCATGATCAACGAGAAGCCCCGCCACGGATACGAGATCATCAAGGAACTCGAGGAGCGCTCTAGCGGCTTTTACGCGCCGAGCCCCGGCGTGATTTACCCAGCGCTCACTTATCTCGAGGAGATCGGCTATGCGAGTGTCACGGCAGACGCTTCGCGCAAGCTCTACAGTCCGACGGATGCCGGGCTCGCCTTCCTCAAGGAACGCAAGGATGTCGCCGATGCGATCCTTTCTCAGATCGAGCGCGTCGGGCAGAAGATGGAGCGCGTGCGCCGCGCCTTTGCGCGCGAGGATTGGCGTTCCCCCGAGATGATGGCGGCGCGACGCCTTCTCCGTTCCGCCCTCGACGACAAGCGCGACGCTTCTCTCGAAGAGCAGCGCCGCATTGCCGAGATCCTGGCCCGCGCCGCAAGGGACATCACCGGCAACTGAGGGGAAGATCGCAAAAATCCGCTACCTTTCTCGCGCGCTATCTGAGCGGCCGTTTCCCTGCTACTCACGCCCTGTCGCTTGAGAGATTCGGGTTCGCTCGATAATCCGGGCAGGGGTGAGGAGGACAGGATGCGATTTGCGGCTTTCGCCGAGTTGGGACGCGCGGCGGCCATGATGCTCGCGCTGATTTCCGGCGGGATCGCCCGCGCAGCCGAGACAGCCGAGGCTCCGGTGAAGATCGGCGTGCTGACGGATCTTTCCGGATTCGCTGCCGACTCGGGAGGGGCGGGGGTCGTCGCGGCGGTGAAGCTCGCGGTGAAGGACGCTGGCGGCACGCTTCTCGGGCGGCCGATCGACATCGTGCAGGCGGATACGTTGAACAAGCCCGACAGCGCCGCCCAGACGGCACGACGCTGGTTCGAGGTCGAGGGAGTCGACGCGATCGTCGGCTTGCCGGTTACTCCCGTCGCGCTCGCCGTGCAGAACGTAGCCCGCGCACAAAAGAAGATCTTGCTGATCAATGAGGGCGCATCGACCGAGCTCACGGGCAAGCAATGCTCTCCCTACACGGTTCATTTCGCCGACGACACCAGTGCGCTTGCCGCCGGCACGGCCCGCGCCCTCGTAGAGGAAGGCGGCAAGGATTGGTTCTTCATCACCGCCGATTTCGCTTTCGGTCACACGATGGAGGAAGCGGCAAGCAAGGTTGTCACGCAGCTCGGCGGCCATGTCGTCGGGCAGGCGCTCCATCCACTCAACGCCACCGACTACGCTTCCCCTTTGCTGCAAGCGCAGCAATCGAATGCCAGCGTGATCGCCTTGGCGAATTCGGCCGGCGACACGATCAACACGATCAAGCAAGCTTCCGAATTCGGGGTCGGCCGAGATGGCCGCCAAAAGCTCACGGGCCTTCTCATGTTCATCAGCGACGTGCATTCGCTCGGCTTGCCGGTGGCGCAAGGTCTTTTTGTCACCACCGGCTTCTATTGGGACGAAAACGACGACGCCCGCGCCTTCGCAAAGCGCTTTGCCGCTGAGTTTGATGGACGCATGCCGACGAAGGCACAAGCCAATGCCTATGCCGAGGTGAAGCACTACCTTGCGGCGATCGCGGCTGCGAAAAGCAAGATCCCTGAGCGAGTGATGGAAGCGATGCGCAAGATGCCGATCGACTATTTCGGCCAGACCGCAAGCCTTCGCGAGGACGGGCGGGTCATGTACGACGTTGTCCTCTATCAGGTGAAGAGCCCCGCCGAAAGCAAGGCGCCGTGGGATTATTACATGAAGGTCCGCTCCATCGCCGCGAAGGACGCTTTCCTGCCCGCCGATCCGCAAGCCTGCGCTTTTTTGAAGAAGTGAAGGTTCGTGATGAGTGACGCTCGCACAGGCGGGCGCGTTGAGGGTTCATGACAGTGGCGAGGGGAAAAAGAAAAGCAGAGCCTCGGCTCTGCTTTCAGGGTTTTTTGTTCGCCGATTCCGTCTGCCGCCAAAGCGGTCGAGGCCAGCGTTCCTCCCAAGACTCGGGCCACTGGCTTTGCTGAATGCATAGCCAGTCTGCACAAATGCATAGCATCCACATTTCCTGTTGTCACGCGGGGCGCGGCGCCTTTTGCAAAAAATTTTTGCAATCGCTCATTCCGCTCAATCACGATTTCGCGCGTTCTTGGGGGTGACAAGAATTTGCCGCGGGGAAGCGAATGGCTTGTCTTTGAAACCCGCTTGGGCTTTGTGAATACGGGGCTCGATTCCCAATACCCTCAGGCACCTCATGCACCTCTCCCGCTATTTTTTGCCGATCTTGCGCGAAACACCCAAGGATGCCGAGATCGTCTCTCACAGGTTGATGTTGCGCGCCGGAATGGTGCGCCAAGAGAGCGCCGGCATCTACGCTTGGTTGCCATTCGGCCATCGCGTCTTGTCCAAGATCACCCAGATCGTGAGGGAGGAGCAGAATCGGTCAGGCGCGCTCGAATTGTTGATGCCGACGATCCAATCCGCCGATCTGTGGCGCGAGAGCGGTCGCTACGATGCCTATGGCAAGGAGATGTTGCGGATGGCCGACCGCCATGAGCGAGACATGCTTTATGGACCGACCAATGAGGAAATGATCACGGAAATCTTCCGCGCCTATATCCGCTCCTACAAGCAACTGCCGCTGAACCTTTATCATATTCAATGGAAGTTCCGCGATGAGATACGCCCGCGTTTCGGCACGATGCGCTCGCGCGAATTCCTGATGAAGGACGCCTACTCCTTCGATCTCGATCAGGAGAGCGCTCGCCTTTCCTACAACAAGATGTTCGTCGCTTATCTGCGCACGTTCGAACGGCTCGGGCTCAAATCGATTCCGATGCGGGCCGAGTCGGGTCCGATCGGCGGCGACATGAGCCATGAGTTCATCATCCTCGCCTCGACGGGGGAGAGCGAGGTCTATTGCCACCGGGACTACCTCGATTTCGCCGTTCCCGGCCCGGACACGAATTTCGATGACGCCGAAGCGCTCAAGAAGATCGTGACAAGATGGACCTCTCTCTACGCGGCGACCTCCGAGAAGCATGATCGCGATGCATTCGCAGCGGTTCCGAAGGACAAGCAGGTGACGGCACGCGGCATCGAGGTCGGGCACATCTTCTACTTCGGCACCAGATATTCCGAACCGATGAAGGCCGTGGTCGCGGGGCCTGACGGGACCGAGCGGCCCGTGCATATGGGCTCTTACGGGATCGGCCCGACGCGTCTCGCCGCGGCCGTGATCGAGGCTTCCCATGACGAGGTCGGCATCATATGGCCGGATGCTGTCGCCCCCTTCGATGTCTCGATCATCAATTTGCGGCCAGGCGACAGCGGATGCGATGTGGCCTGCGAACAGCTCGAGCGTGCGCTTGCCGCGAAAGGCAAGGAAGCCCTTGTCGACGACACGCAGGAGCGGCCCGGCGCCAAGTTCGCGACCGCGGATCTGATCGGCTTGCCCTGGCAGATCATCGTGGGTCCGAAAGGCTTGGGCCAAGGCCAGGTCGAGGTGAAGCGGCGCGCAACGGGCGAGCGCTCTTCCGTCTCGATCGGGGATGCCATTCGGATGGTGGCCGGTGGCTGAGAGAGGGACGGGCTCGACACGCAATGTGGGCCTGCGGCTTTGGGGCGCCCGCTGGCATGCATAAGGGCGAGAAAATAACGAGAAGCGCATGGCCGCCGAAGCCGTAAGCCCCCCGCGCGCCTTTTCGGCCATCGAGCGCATGCTGGCGTTCCGCTATTTGCGTGCGCGCGGCAAGGATAGCTTCATCTCGGTCATCGCCGTTTTCTCGTTCATCGGCGTGATGCTCGGCGTCGCGACCTTGATCATCGTGATGTCGGTGATGAACGGGTTTCGCAAGGAGCTCGTGTCGAAGCTGCTGGGCCTCAATGGCCATGTTCTCATTCAGCCGATCGAATCGCCGCTCACCGACTACAAGGACGTGGTCGAGCGCATCCTGAAGGTGCCCGGCGTCGTTTCGGCGAAAGGCTTCATCGAAGGCCAGGCGCTTGCCTCCTCGCCGGTCGGCTCCGCGGGTGTGCTGGTGCGCGGCATGGCGGGTGCTGATCTCGCCAAGGTGCCGGGCGTCGCGAACAACATCCGCGGCGGCGGTCTCGAGGATTTTGACGACGCGGCGAATGCGGTGATCGGTACGCGGCTTGCCACGCAGCTCGGCATCAATGTCGGCGACAAGGTCACTCTCATTCAGCCGCGCGGGTCGGCAACGCCCATGGGGGTCGTGCCGCGCCTCAAGTCATTCACGGTCGTCGCCGAATTCGAGATCGGAATGTCGGTGCTCGATTCATCCTCCGTCTTCATCCCCTTCGAACAAGCTGACAGTTTCTTCGACAAACATGGCGAGGCGAGCGTCATCGAGGTGTATATCGACGATCCCGATCGCATCGACGAGATGCGGCCACTTATCGAGAAGGCCGCGGGCCGGCCGGTTTTGCTCACCGATTGGCGTCAGACGAACCGAACCTTCTTCAGCGCGCTCGAGGTCGAGCGCAATGTCATGTTCCTGATCTTGATGCTCATCGTTCTGGTCGCCGCCCTCAACATCGTCTCCGGCATGATCATGCTAGTGAAGGACAAGGGGTCGGCCATCGCGATCTTGAGGACGATGGGCGCGACGCAGGGCACGATCATGCGCGTCTTCCTCATCACCGGGGGAGCAATCGGCGTCGTCGGCACAATCGCGGGCTTCGCGCTCGGGCTCGTAATCACCTTGAACGTGGAAACGATCCGGCAATTCCTCTCACGTCTCACGAGCACGAACCTCTTTCCGCCCGAGCTTTACTTCCTTTCGCAACTGCCCGCAGAGCTCGATTGGCGCGAGGTGACGACGATCACGGTGACCGCCCTCGTTCTCTCTGTTTTGGCGACCCTATATCCCGCCTGGAAGGCCGCCGCGCTCGATCCCGTGGAACAATTGCGCCGTGGCTGAGGCGCCGGGGGGAGCGCCGCTTGCCCTCGTCGGCGTCGAGCGGCACTATTCGCAAGGCGACGCGAAGCTGCACATCCTCACCGGTGCCGATCTGGTGCTCGGCGCTGGCGAGATGGTCGCGCTGGTGGCGCCTTCAGGCGCGGGCAAATCCACGCTTTTGCATATCGCCGGCCTGCTCGAGCGCCCTGATGGCGGGGACGTGATCGTCGACAAGCTTTCTTCCGCCGCGCTCGATGATGCGGCGCGCACGCGCCTTCGCCGCGAAGCGATCGGCTTCGTCTATCAGGCCCACTACCTTCTCGGCGAATTCTCCGCGCTCGAGAACGTCATGCTTCCTCAAATGATCAGGGGGCTGGCACGCGGCGAAGCCCGCATGCGGGCGGCGGAGCTTTTGCGTGTGCTTGGCCTGAAGGAGCGCGAGGGTCATCGCCCGGCGGCTCTCTCCGGCGGTGAGCAGCAGCGTGTCGCCATCGCACGCGCCATCGCCAATGCGCCGCGCGTTTTGCTCGCCGACGAACCAACCGGCAATCTCGATCCGCCGACGGCCGAGCGCGTCTTCGCCATGCTCGGGGCGATCGTGCGGGCGACGGGGCTTGCCGCGCTCGTCGCAACTCACAACAGCGAGCTTGCCGCGCGCATGGATCGGCGCGTCACCCTAAAAGACGGCAAGATCGTCGAATGCGCGTAGAACGCGTTGCGTTTAGATGAGATCAGCAGCGCCAGTTTATCTTTTTGTTTTTCCGCAGGATCTAAAACTGGGGCCACTTTTGCGGGTCGTCCTCTGGCTAGGCGCGGCCGGAAGCCGCTCCCAAAAAACGACGGTGTCTCTCGCTCCGGATCGTATTGACGGACTGCACAGCGAATGATATCTATCTAATGGTAGATATCATTCGCACAAGGTTTTCAGATGGGCACGACCGCGAAATTGTTCATGCACGGACGTAGCCAAGCTGTGCGCTTGCCCAAGGAATGTCGCTTCGAGGGACGGGAAGTGCGGATCACCAAGGTTGGAGATCGAGTGATCCTGGAACCGCTCGCGCCCGCCGCCGCAATGCCCTGGGAAGACATCGACAGACTTGGCGACACGCCTTTCATGCCTCAAGGCCGCGAGCAACCTCGGATGCCGCATGATCGTGTGATCTTCAAAAGGTGATCCACCTCGACACCAATGTTGCCATTTCGCTTCTCAATGGTGGTCGACCGAGAATACGAGAACAGTTTGATAGGGCGCGCCTGGCGGGAATTCCCCTCGGCCTTTCCATCGTTGTTTATCATGAGCTCATGTATGGTGCGGCCTTTAGCGAGCAACGTCTGGCAAACGAGAATAAGATTGCACTGTTCCTCGCGACCGGCGGGCTCGAACTCATTCCATTCGAGCAAGCGGATGCACGAGCGGCGGCGGATATCCGCGCCTATTTGCGACGAGAGGCGATGCCGATCGGTCCATACGATGTGCTCATCGCAGGGCAGGCACGTCGGGCGGATGCCTCGCTCGTCACTGCCAATCGCAAGGAATTCGAGCGCGTGCCGGGCCTGATCGTGATGGATTGGGACGACTAATTAATTAGCGCTGCCTCGCAAGCAACGGCGGAGGGTTGACGGTTTCACCCTTGCTCATGCGCGACGACCGTCAGGAGCCGCGCGCCCTCGCCGACTTGCTCGCCTACTCTCGCCAGGACTTCCGACACCACCCCAGCGACGGGCGCCGTGAGCGCGTGCTCCATTTTCATGGCCTCGACCACGGCGAGAAGCTGGCCTTTCGCCACCTCGTCGCCCTCGTTGACGAGAAGCGCCACGAGCTTGCCATGCATGGGCGACGTGATCTGTCCGCCCGCATCACCATCGAGATGCTCGAGATCGACATCGAGCGGGTCGACGAGAGCGACGCTGGTCTGCCGGCCGTTGCGAATGACGAAGACCTTGTCCACGCCGCGCACCACCGCCCCGTTGCCATCACCGAGCTCGGCAAGGCGAAGCGTCGCGTTCCACTCGACGTCGGGCCAGCCTTCGGCTTCCTCTCCGGGCGCGAGAAGGCGAGGGCCGCCCTCATCGAAGAAGAGATCGACATTCGCTCTGCCGTTTTCGGTCGCGACGGGCACGACTGTGTGCCGGCGCCCCGCGAGCTCGAATCCCTTTCGCGCGCTCCAGGGGTCGAAGAGCCATTCGTGCGAGCCGAGCCGACCGCGCACAATGAGCGAAGGGTTCGATCTCTCATATTCCATGCGCAAAAGCTGGGCCGTGCCTGCGGCGATTGCCTGCGTATCGGCGGGCTGAGGCACCGCGCCGAGATTCTCGAGATTGCGCTCTATGAAACCCGTATCGACCGCGCCCTCGCGGAATTCGTCCGCGTCCACGAGGGCTTTGAGGAAGGCGAGATTGCATTTCGGGCCGGCGACGATGGTGGAGGTAAGCGCGCCTGAAAGCTGCTCGAGCGCTTGCTCACGCGAGACGCCATGAGCGATGATCTTCGCGATCATCGGATCATAGAAGGGCGTGACCTCGTCTCCTTCCGCGACGCCGGAATCGATCCGCACGCCTTCTCCTGTCGGCAGCTTGAGCGCGATGAGCTTCCCGGTCGAAGGCAGGAAGCCTTTCTCGGGATCTTCCGCATAAAGCCGCGCCTCGACCGCATGGCCGTCGATCACGAGATCTTCCTGGTCGAAGGGGAGGGCATCGCCGGCCGCGACCCGCAACTGCCATTCGACGAGATCGAGCCCCGTGATCGCCTCCGTCACCGGGTGCTCCACCTGCAAGCGGGTGTTCATTTCCATGAAATAGAAGCCGTCCGCGCGCAGTGCACCGCGCCCATCGGCAATGAACTCGACGGTGCCCGCGCCGATATAGCCGGCGACGCGGGCCGCCTCAACCGCGGCCTCCCCCATGGCGCGTCGGACTTCGGGCGTCATGCCGGGCGCAGGCGCCTCCTCGATCACCTTCTGATGGCGGCGCTGAAGTGAGCAGTCGCGTTCGAAGAGATGGAGCACATGACCATGTGCGTCGGCGAAGACCTGCATCTCGATGTGGCGAGGGGAGGGAATGTATTTCTCGATGAGCACGCGCGGGTCGCCGAAGGCGCTCATCGCCTCGCGTTGCGCCGAGGCGAGCGCCGCGTCGAAATCCTGCTGCCGCTCCACTCGCCGCATGCCCTTGCCGCCTCCCCCGGCGATGGCTTTGATCAAGACCGGGTAGCCGGTCTCATACGCTTTCTGGCGCAGAAAGTCCGGCTCTTGGCGGGGCCCGTGATATCCCGGAACGACCGCGACGCCCGCCTTCTCGACGAGCGCCTTCGCGGCATCCTTGAGACCCATCGCGCGGATCGCGGAGGCCGGCGGGCCCACGAAAATGATTCCAGCCTCTGCGCAAGCTTCGGCGAATTCAGCATTCTCTGAAAGGAAGCCATAGCCGGGATGAATGGCGGCGGCGCGCGAAGCTTGCGCGACCTCGATGATCCTGTCGGCGCGAAGATAGCTCTCGGCGGCAGGGGGAGGGCCGATGTGATGCGCCTCATCGGCGAGCCGCACGTGAGGCGCCTTGGCATCCGCCGACGAATAGACCGCGATGGTGCGCAGGCCCATGCGCTTTGCCGTGCGAATGACCCGGCAGGCGATCTCGCCTCGGTTGGCGATGAGCACGGAGGAGAAGATTCGGCTCATGGCTGTCAACCCTCCTCCATGTCAGTGCTTGAGCCGAGACGGCGTCGGCCTGCATAGCGGGCGCGACCACGGGGACTTTGGCCCGTGGTCTTGCGCAGGAAATCTCGCTCTTGCAACTGACCCGCGACCACCTTGCCAAGTGGCGCGTCCGGAGACTTCCGCCAACGCGATTTAAGCTGTCCGGCCAGCTTGGCGTCGGCCGATTCGGCATCGCGAATGACATTCACATGATCCGCGCGCCGCACCTTGCGGTTGGCGAGCTTCTTCTTGAGCGGGACGATGCGCTTTGAACCTTTATCGCTTTCGCCATAGGCGTTGCGCCTGTCCTTCTTCAAGGACAGGCGTTTCTTCTGTCGTGGAGAGAGGCGCTTGCGCTTCGGCTCTCGCATCGCTCACATCCTGAACACGCCGAATTTCGTCTCCTCGATCGGCGCATTGAGACAGGCAGAGAGCGCGAGCGACAAGACGGTGCGCGTCTCCGAGGGCAAGATGATGCCGTCGTCCCAGAGTCGCGCGGTGGCGTAATAGGGTGAGCCTTCTTCCTCATAGCGGGCGCGGATCGGTGCCTTGAACTCGGCCTCTTCCTCGGCGCTCCACTTTTTTCCTTCCGCTTCGATATTGTCGCGGCGCACGGTTGCGAGCACGCTCGCTGCCTGCTCGCCACCCATGACTGAGATGCGGGCATTGGGCCACATGAAGAGGAACCGCGGCTGATAAGCGCGGCCGCACATGCCATAATTGCCCGCACCATATGAACCCCCCACGATCAAGGTGAGCTTGGGCACGCGCGCCGTGGCGACGGCGGTGACGAGTTTCGCGCCATCCTTGGCGATGCCGCCTGCTTCATATTCGCGTCCCACCATGAAGCCCGCAATATTCTGAAGGAAGAGAAGGGGAATGCGTCTTTGACAGCAGAGCTCGATGAAATGCGCGCCCTTCAACGCACTTTCGGAAAACAGGATACCCGCATTCGCTAGAATGCCGATCGGCATGCCGTTGAGCCTCGCAAAACCTGTTAGAAGCGTCTGCCCATAAAGCGACTTGAACTCGTCGAATTCCGAGCCGTCCACGAGGCGCGCGAGGATTTCGCGGGGATCATATTGCTTCTTGAGATCGGTCGGTACAATCGCCTCGAGCTCGGCCGGCGACCGCAACGGCTCGCGGGGCTCAGCAAGGGGGATGTCGATCCGTTTTTGCGTGTTGAGATTGGCAACGATGCGCCGACATATGGCGAGTGCGTGCGTGTCGTCGACCGCGTAATGGTCCGCGACGCCGGAACGGCGCGCATGGACATCCGCGCCGCCGAGCTCTTCGGCAGAGACCACTTCGCCGGTCGCGGCCTTCACCAAGGGAGGTCCGGCAAGGAAGATCGTGCCTTGCTTTCGCACGATGATGGTCTCGTCGGACATCGCCGGCACATAAGCGCCGCCGGCGGTGCAGGAACCCATGACCGCCGCGATTTGTGGAATGCCAAGTGCCGACATGCTCGCCTGGTTGAAGAAGATGCGGCCGAAATGCTCGCGATCCGGGAAGACCTCGGTCTGATGCGGCAAGTTGGCGCCGCCTGAATCGACGAGATAGACGCAGGGGAGCCGATTCTCGCGCGCGATCTCCTGGGCGCGCAAATGCTTCTTCACGGTCAGGGGAAAATAAGTGCCGCCCTTGATCGTCGAATCGTTGCACACGATCATCACTTCGCGTCCCTCGACCCGGCCGATCCCGCAGATGATCCCGGCCGCGTGAATGTCGTCGCCATACATCCCGTTCGCGGCCAAAAGGCCGATCTCGAGAAAAGGCGCGCCTGGATCGAGAAGCCGCATCACGCGCTCCCGCGGCAAGAGCTTGCCGCGAGACTTGTGCCGCTCGCGCGCTCTTGCCGGGCCACCCTCCGCCGCGGCGGCACGTCGCGCGCGAAGCTCCGCAACGAGCTTCGCCCACTCGGCGGCGTTCTCGGCAAGAGCAGGCAGTTTCGCCTCGAGCTTCGGTTTGAGGATGCTCACCGCTTCCGCTCTCTCGTCGATCAATGACGGTCAATCTAGGGGGTTCGCCCCCGACAAATGGTCCCCATTTATCGGAAAAGGCCTGACCGCAATTGTAGAATATCGTGGATAGATTTTACCGACGGATGGGAACCACCGTCGCGATCGATGCGTGAGGCGGCGACCGCCCATTCGTCAGGGCCGCAGGCTGGCGTCACTCATGCCGCTCCATGGCCGAGTCGAGCTTGGTGTCGCGCATCGACGTGTAAATCAGGAGCGAGAACAGAATACAGGCCGTCAGATACCAGAAGAACCACGTCTCGTGACCCATGGCTTTGAACTGCAACGCGATGAGGGGAGCGGTGCCGCCGAAGATCGACACCGTGAGCGAATAGGGGAGCCCGACGCCGGTGGCGCGAATGCGCGTCGGGAAAAGCTCCGCCTTCACGATGGCGTTGATGGACGTGTAGCCGGCGACGATGATCCAGGCAAAACAGATGAGGCACCAGGCCGCGAAAGCGCTCTTCGTTGCCTGGATGCCGGAGAGCAGAGCGTAGGTGAAGATCACGCCGCAGACGCCGAACCAGGTCAGCACCGGTCGCCGTCCGATATGATCGGAGACAAACCCATAGATCGGCTGGAGCAGCATCGCGAAGATCAGGGAACCAGCGACGACGACGGTGATAGTGTCTGTGTCGAGACCGACGGAGAGCTTGAGGAAAGTCTGCATGTAGATGGTGAATGTGTAGAACGCGCAGGTTCCACCAAGCGTGAGGCCGATGACGAGCAGGACCTCGCGTGGATGCGCAAAGAGGGCCTTTAGCGAGCTCGTCGGCGCGGTCTTTTTCTTCGCCTCCTCGAAGGCTTGCGTCTCCTGAAGCTCGGATCGCATGATGGCGGCGACGATTGCGAGGAGCGCGCCAATGACGAAAGGAATGCGCCAGCCCCAATCCTTGATCTCGGCCTCCGTTAGGAAAACCTTCTGCAACAGGAGGAGCACGAGGATAGCCGCCAACTGGCCTCCGATCAGCGTCACATATTGAAAGCTGGAGTAGAAGCCGCGGCGCTTAGGATCGGCGACTTCACTCAGATAGGTGGCGCTCGTGCCATATTCGCCGCCTAGGCTGAGCCCTTGGATGATGCGGGCAAGACCAAGAAGCAGGGGGGCGGCCGCGCCGATCGAGGCATAGGTCGGCAACACGGCGATCATGAGCGAGCCGAAGCACATGAGAAGCACCGAAGCCATCAGCGCGCCGCGTCTCCCGAAGCGGTCGGCCAGAAAGCCGAAGAGCCAGCCGCCGAGTGGGCGCACGACGAAGCCCGCCCAAAAGAAGAAGGCAGCGTCACGTTGCTGAAGAACTGGGTCGGAGCCGGGGAAAAAGGCCGGCGCGAAGTAGAGCTGGAAAGCGGCGTAGACGTAGAAATCGTACCATTCGACGAGGTTGCCGATCGAGCCGATGAAGATCGCCTTCACCCGGCGTCGCATATCCGCGTAGTCGATCGGCTCCGATGCGGTCTCAGGAACCGCACCGCTCACAATATCCGTCATTGCCCCGGCCCTCCCTTGGCCTTCTCTTCTTGACATGCAAGGTTAGGCCATGCCGACGCGGCCATCAATGCGCGGTGCCCGATCTCTTTGATTGAACTTCATCGACTGGTTGCGCTCGGTAAGGGCGTTGCGACTAGCCGACGCGGTGCTTCGCTGCGACCCAGAGCGCCTCGAGCTCGTCGAGGCTCATCGCCTTCATCTCGCGCCCGCTCTCCGAGACGTCGGCTTCCATGGCGCGAAACCTCCGCTCGAATTTGGCGTTCGCGCCGCGCGCGGCCGCTTCCGCGTCGACACCGAGACGGCGGGCGAGATTGGCGACCGTGAAAAGGAGATCGCCGATCTCGTCGAGAATGGCCGCCTCGTTGCCCGCCCCCAAGGCGGCCTCGCATTCGGTAAGCTCCTCACGCAGCTTCGCAAGGATAGGCTGCGGTGTCGTCCAATCAAAGCCGACGCGGGCAGCGCGCGATTGCAGCTTCTCGGCGCGAGTGAGCGCAGGCAAGGCGAGGGCGATGTCGTCCAGGAGGCTCTCTGGCTGCTGCGCCTTCTTGCGCGTCTTCTCCTCTCGCTTGATTCGCTCCCACGCGGCATTGACCTCGTCGAGCTCGGCGCCGCGCCTGTGCCCGAACACATGGGGATGCCGACGGATGAGCTTTTCGCTGATCGCCTCGACGACGTCGCCAAAATCGAACAATCCGGCTTCGCGACCCATCTGCGCGTGAAACACGACCTGAAGAAGCAGGTCGCCGAGCTCCTCCCGCAATTCCCGCATGTCTCCTTGAGCAATGGCGTCGGCGACCTCATAGGCTTCCTCGATCGTGTAAGGCGCGATGGTAGCGAAGCTTTGCGCCACATCCCAGGGGCAGCCGGTGTTCTTGTCACGCAGCGCCGCCATGATGGCGAGCAATGTCTCGACGTTGCGAGAGGGGGCGAAGGCGCGACCCCTCTCCTTACCAGCGCCGAGCGCTGGTGCATCCGCATCGGGGCTGGCCGCGACCTTGTCCACCATCTCGAAATTCCCTGCTCGTGCCGATCGAGCTTGGCTCGATCAGGTCTTCCATCCTGGATCAGAGCCGACCACAGCTAGCCAGTAGCCTCGGCGGGAACGCGGCTCAAGGCCATCACCTCAAGCACGGCGCATGGGTCACGCCGGAGTCGCATGCCACTGCCTTGCCACGGCACCCGGTCTTTGGCACAAGCCGCCCGCGAAGGTTTGAGGATGGCGCGACATGCGAAGTGAGAAGGAACAATCGCGCTCATCCGATAAAACCGCGCGAATTCTCATCAAGCTTTCTGGAGAGGCTTTGGCGGGAGAAGGGGCGTTCGGCCTCGATCCGCCGACGGTCGCGCGCATCGCGCGTGATCTCGGAGCCGTGCATGGCGGTGGCCACCAGGTCGCGGTGGTCGTGGGCGGTGGAAATTTCTTCCGCGGTGTCAAGGGGCTGGAACAGGGGATTGATCGAGCAAGAGGCGATTCGATCGGCATGCTCGCGACCTTGATGAACGCGCTCGCGCTCGAAGGCGCGCTGGAATCCTTGGGCTTCCCCGCGCGCACTCAATCAGCGGTGCCCGCGCCCTCGATCTGCGAATCCTATTCGCGCCAGCAGGCCGGCGATCACTTGAGCCGCGGTCGCATTGTGGTGCTCGGCGGCGGGACGGGGAATCCTTATTTCACTACGGACACAGCGGCAGTGTTGCGCGCGGCCGAATTGTCTTGCGACCTCGTGGTCAAGGCGACCCAGGTTGACGGTGTCTACTCGGCCGATCCGAGGATCGATCCGAAGGCGACACGGTTCGACAAGTTGAGCCATGCCGAGGCCATCGCGCGCGATCTCAAGATCATGGACACCGCCGCTTTCGCCCTTGCCCGCGAGGCGCGGTTGTCGATAATCGTGGCGGCGCTTTCGGGCGAGCACGCCATCGCCGACGCGCTTTGCGGGCGACGTCCCTCGACGCGGATAACGCCCTGAAGGCAAAAACCTGATGCGTCGGGCGTGCCGAAGCAAACGCTGAAAGGACAGGAACGCCATGCCGACCCTACCCCTCGACATTGCCGAGCTGAAACGTCGCATGCAGGGCGCGACGCAGTCTTTCCGCCATGAGCTCGGCGGGCTGCGCACCGGACGGGCGTCGGCGAGCTTGATCGAGCCGGTGACCGTGGAAGCCTATGGCTCCCATATGCCCATAAACCAGGTGGCGACGATCAGCGTGCCCGAGCCGCGCATGCTTTCTGTTCAGGTCTGGGACAAATCCATGGTGGCGGCGGTCGATAAAGCAATCCGCAGCGCCAATCTCGGACTGAGCCCTACGGTCGAAGGGCAGGTTCTGCGCATCCGCATCCCTGAGCTCAACGAGCAGCGACGCAAGGAGATGGTGAAGATCGCGCATAAATATGCCGAGGAGGCGCGGGTCGCCGTGCGTCATGTGCGCCATGAAGGTATGGATCAGATCAAGAAGCTCGAGAAGGAAAAGGCGATCGCCGAAGACGATGTGGCACGTCAACGCGATCAGGTGCAGAAGGCGACGGACCAGGTGATCGCGGAGATCGACGCCCTTCTCGCCGCCAAGGAAAAAGAAATCATGCAGGTCTAGTGCGGATCGCTGTCGCCGGCTTGATTATGCCGGAAATTCGAGCGGCGAGGTCAAGAATTGTGAAGGATTTTTCAGCAAGTTGGATTCGTTCGTTGCGGCAGCCGAGGTCTCCTGGGGCGCGGCAAGAACCATTTCGGCCTGCGCAACATCGTCGTTGAGAGGCTTGCGGTGAAACGAGACCGAACTGCCATGCAAGACGTCTTTGCATGCGATCGATCGCCTGATGGCCCGCGTCATGTTGCGATTATCATGGACGGCAATGGTCGATGGGCGGCGAGGCGTGGCCTGCCCCGCCTCGAAGGTCATCGGCGCGGCGTTGAGGCGTTGCGGCGCACCGTGCGTGCGGCGATCGAGCTGGATATCCGGTTTCTCACGATCTACAGCTTTTCCTCTGAAAACTGGCGTCGTCCGGCGCAGGAAATCGGTGATCTCTTCGGCTTGTTGCGAATTTTCGTACGTCGCGATCTCGCCGATCTGCACGCGCGCTCGGTACGGGTACGTTTCATCGGCTCACGCCAAGGACTGCCACCCGACATCGCGGGTTTGCTCGGGGAGGCGGAGAACGTCACGGGCGACAACAAGGGGCTCACGCTCGTCGTCGCCTTCAACTATGGCGCGCGGCAGGAAATTCTCGCGGCGGCGCGCGCCATCGCCGAGGCCGCCCTTCGCAAGAAGATCGAACCCGGCGTGCTCGACGAGAAGAGTTTCGAGGCTTTTCTCGAGACATCCGACATTCCCGACCCCGACCTCCTGATCCGGACTTCAGGCGAGCAGCGGCTGTCGAACTTCCTGTTGTGGCAATCGGCTTATTCCGAGCTCGTCTTCATGCCGGTGCTGTGGCCGGACTTCGATCGCGCCGCGCTCGAGGAGGCGATCAACGAGTTCAAGGGGCGCGACAGACGATTTGGCGGGCTCGCGGCGCAGGCTCCGTCCTTGAAGGAACGCGCTTGAGGAACACCACGCGTTCCTTCCTCACGCGCTTTGCACAAAATGAGCTCGCTTCCCGGGTCGCCTCAGCACTAGGGCTTGCCCTGCTGGCACTCGGCGCGACCGTGCTCGGCGGGATTGTCTTCGCTCTTTTCTGGGCCGCAGCTGCCGTATTCTTCTTCGCAGAATTCCTGAAAATGATCGGCTACGGACCCCTCGCCATTGGCGCGGCGGTCGGTGCAATCGGCTTGGCCGGCGCGACAATCGGCTTCGAGCGCTCCGCGCCTCTTGTCGGCATGGCGGCTCTTATTGTCGCTGCGGTGATGATCGCGGCCAGGGCTGAGACATGGGACAGGGGCCTCATCGGCGCCGCGGGCCTCGGTTATGCAGCTTGCGTCGTGCTTCCGGTCGTCGTCTTGCGTTCGCTGGCCGTCCACGGCCTTGGCGTGACGCTGTGGCTTTACGCCATCGTCTGGTCCACGGATATCGGTGCTTTTTTTATCGGGCGCCGCGTTGGCGGACCGAAGCTCTGGCTGAGGGTCAGTCCGAAGAAGACTTGGGCGGGGTTCATTGGAGGGATGTTCGCGGGTGTCGGCGTTGCCATGCTCGTCAATGCCGCAGGCTCGGTCGTGCCGCTGTCGCCAGGCGCGGTTTTCGCATTGAGCGTCGCCGCTAGCCTGAGCGTGCACGCCGGAGATCTCTTCGAATCCGCGCTCAAGCGTGGTTATAGCATCAAGGATACGAGCCAACTCATTCCCGGACACGGGGGGTTCATGGATCGCCTTGACGGGTTTGCGCTCGCATCGCTGGTGGTCACGGTGACGCTTGAGGCTTTGGTCTAGGTCGGATGATCTGGAGACGCGGAAAGCTACCTAAATCCCTGATGGCGTTGCGGATCCGGCATGCGCCAGGTCGGAATTTCTCGATCTCCTGTGATTCACCATATGCGAAACCCAGCCTTTTTTCCGACTTGCGGGAGCCGCGCCGGATTGCAATCTATGCTCAACAATTCGTTAACGGTGCCTGCGCCTTAAACCAGCCTTGCGGGACCGATCGGGTTCAGGCGTGATCTTGCCATATTCGAGCAACACGAAGGACGTAAGATGAGTTTTCTCTCGCTCGGGACGACACTGATGCACATTTTGATGAACAATGTCATTCCCTTGCTTTTTGTGCTCGGAATCGTCGTTTTCGTGCACGAGTTCGGCCATTTCATCGTCGGCCGCTTATGCGGCGTGGGAGTTTGGACATTCTCCATGGGGTTTGGGCCGGAGCTCTTCGGCTTCAACGACCGGAAAGGCACGAGGTGGCGCATCGCGGCCGTGCCCCTCGGCGGATACGTCAAGTTCTATGGCGATCAGAATGCGGCGGGCCTGCCGGACGATGCTGCGCTCGCGAAGATGTCGCCGCAGATGCGGAGCCGGAGCCTTCCCGCTCAACCCGTCTGGGCACGCGCTCTCATTGTGGCGGCGGGTCCGGTCGCGAATTTCATTCTCGCGGTCGCGATCTTCTCCGCAACCGCGTTTTTTTACGGCAAGCAAACGCTGACCCCGCGCATCGAGCGCGTGCAGCCTGCAAGCGCGGCCGCAACGGCCGGTTTCCTTCCAGGTGACCTCGTGCTTCAGATCGACGGCCAGCCGATTCCGGGTTTCGCCGAGCTTCAGCAGGTCGTGAGCACCCATCCGGGCAAGAGCTTGACCTTCGTTGTCGATCGCGGTGGCCGAGAGCTCACGCTGACAGCCACTCCAGTGCTCACCGATACGAAGACGCCGTTCGGCCACCAGAACATCGGTCTTCTCGGCGTGTATCCTTCGAGCGATCCGCGTGACCTCCACTACACCTACCCATCGGTTGCTGATGCCGTCGGCAGCGGGATCTCCGATACTTTTGGTCTTATCGAGAAGACGCTCGGATATGTGGTCGGCATTCTGACGGGCCGTGAATCGGCGTCGCAGCTTTCGGGCCCCCTCGGCATTGGCCAGGCGGTCGGTGTCGTGGCGAGCTGGGGGCTCGTCCCGCTCTTCAATTTCATGGCGTTGATGTCCGTTTCGATTGGTCTCATCAACCTATTCCCCATTCCAATCCTTGACGGGGGCCATTTGCTGTTTTTCGCCATCGAGGCGTCGCGTGGTCGTCCCTTGAGCGAAAGGACCCAGGAAATGGGATTTCGCATGGGGCTTGCATTTGTCGTGGCGCTGATGCTTTTCGTCACCGTCAACGATAGCTGGCGCATCTTTTCCTGATCTTCCTCGAATTCGCGCAACATCAGCGCGGCCGCGTCCTGGCCACCGTTGATGCGGCCTTGGGGACGGTCGGGCGGCCATATCGCGGAAAAAAAGCCGTGTTGCGGAACGTTTTGCCTGCCGGTCCAACGGAAAAACTGCTTCGCCGAGGCATCTCGGACCCGTGAGCCAAGGCGCTTGATCCATTGACATTTCCGAGGAGTGGCCTGGCGGTCACGCCTCTGCGATAAATATCCCCTTAACGCTGTGAAGCGATTGCGCTGGCTTGGAAACCCGATAGAAGGGCAGTGGAAGAGAATCCCGGGGAGCGGGTGTGCTATCTTTGTCGAGAGCGGTGGCGGACGATGTTTGATTGGACTTCCCTTCGGCTTCCAGCGTTTCGGATGGCCGCGATAGCGACGGTCGTGCTGATTGGGGTGATGCCGGCCTTGGCACAACAGGTGATCGTTCGCGGCAACGCCAATGTCGATCCCGAGCAGGTCAAAGGCTACGTCACCCGCGACGGCAATCTGCTCGATCCGGCGGCCGCAAAGGCGGAGCTCGACAAGGCTGGTTTCTTCCCGGGCTCGACGGTCACCCGTCAGGGCAGCAACCTCGTGGTCACAATCAACGCCAAAAGCCAGATCTCGCGCGTCGTTTTCGAAGGCAACAACAAGCTCAAGACAGACACGCTTGAATCGACGGTGCTGTCGAAGTCGCGTGGGCCTTTCAGCGAGTCCGTTGTCCAAGCCGATGTTCAGCGCGTGAAGGATCTCTATGGCCAGCAGGGTCGCGGGCACGCGAACGTGTCGGTACGCGTCGTCGATCTGCCAAATGGCAAGGTCGACGTTGTGTTCACGATCAAGGAGAATGAGAAAACGGGGGTCAAGGAGATCAGTTTCGTCGGCAACCACGCCGTCTCGAATTGGCGGCTGAAGAACATCATGACGACGACGGAATCGAACTGGCTCAGCTTCTTCAAGACCTCCGATATCTATGATCCCGATCGCGTTGCCGCCGATCTCGAGCAAATTCGCCGCTACTATCTCAAGAACGGCTATGCGGATTTCCGGGTCGTCTCATCCGAGGCCGTCTTCGATGAGGCGCGTGGTGGCTATGTGCTCACGGTCGTGCTCGACGAGGGGCCTCAATATCGTGTCGGCGAAGTCAACGTCGAATCGCATATTCCAGGCGTCGATCCAGACCAGCTTCGCTCCGCCGTCCGCACCACGACCGGGAGTGTTTACAACGCCGAGCTCGTCGAGAAGACGGTGCAAGGGATCACCGGCCTGTTGGGCGCGCGCGGCTATGCGTTCGGCCAGGCCCGCCCGGTCGGCACGCGCGACCCGGCGACGCGGACCGTCTCGCTGGGCTACATCGCCGAGGAGGGCCCGCGCGTCTTCATCGAACGCATCGACATCAAGGGAAATACGCGCACGCATGACGATGTCGTGCGCCGCGAGATCGACCTCAGTGAGGGCGACGCCTACAACAAGGTGCTGATGGATAGGGCCGAGCGGCGGCTGAACAACCTCGGCTATTTCAAGACGGTGAAAGTCACGACCGAGCCGGGCTCGACGCCTGACCGCATCGTCGTGGTCGTCGACGTGGAGGATCAGCCGACCGGCTCGTTCTCGATTTCCGGTGGGTATTCGACAACCGACGGCATCATCGGCGAAGTGTCGGTGACGGAGACCAATTTTCTCGGTCGCGGCTACTATGTGAAGCTTGGCGGCTCGCTTGGTCAGCGAACGAACGGTGTCGAATTCTCGTTCACGGATCCATATTTTCTC
>JAFAQA010000007.1 GCA_019246665.1 Hyphomicrobiales bacterium | reverse complement strand
TCGCCGAGGTTCGGCAAGTTGAGTTGCTCGGTCCCCTCCATGCGACTCGGAGGCGCAAGCCTCAGCCAATGCGCGATCGCCGCAAGCGAAGGGCGCATGCCGAGGAGGTAAGGGATGCCGAAGGGCTCGAGCTTGTCCCGAACGGTCCGATTGACGTCACCAGGCGCGCTATTGTTGAGGAAAACGACCTTCTTGTCGTGGCCCGGCGCAGCCTCGATGCAGACCTTGGCCATATCGAGCGCCACATGGGCATCGGCCCCGTTGCCGCTTGGCGCGTCGAGGGCAAGCGCGATGACACCGGCTGAGGGTTCGCGCGAAAGGGCGTCGAAGATCTGCTTGAAGCGGCCCGCGTCCCAGCCGAGCCCCCAAGCATCGACCGGGTTGCGTGGACGAGAGAACTCCGGGAAGGCGGGCCTCATCGCCGCGAGTGTCGCGGGAGCAAGCTCGGCGAGATCGAGCCCAAGATCTCCACTGAGATCGTTCACCAGCGCGGCCTCTCCGCCCGAAACGGTGACGACGATCGCACGGCGCGACTCGGGAGGCGTTGCGTATCTCGAGAGGAGCATCGCCGTCTCGACCATCTCGTCGATATCCACGGCGCGAATGATGCCGTGGCGACGGAAAAAGGCGTCGTAAACCGCGTCCTCGCCCGAAAGCGCGCCCGTATGGGCGGCGACCGCCGCCCGGCCGCCTTCGGACCTCCCGACCTTCAGGGCAATGATCGGCTTGCCGCGCCGCGCTGCCTCGGCCGCGGCTTTCGCGAATTGAGGAGGATCGCGGATGGTCTCGAGGAACAGCATGATGACGCCGACCCTCTCATCGGCGGCAACGGCGCGCAGATAGTCGGCGGCCGTGCACACGGCCTCATTGCCGGCCGTTATGACAAAGGCGAGGCCGATATCGCGCGCGTCCTGGCTGATCGCGATCGCGATCGAACCGCTATGCGAGATCACTGCCGCCGGTCCGGCGTTCAGGCGCGGCAGCGCGCCCGCCGTCCACATGCATACCCGGTCATGCACATTGATGAAGCCCATATTATTGGGCCCGCAGATTGCGATGTCGCTCGCCCGGGCGGCATCGCGAAGACGTACCTGCAACGCTTCCCCGCTGGCGCTGCCGGCATCGGCAAAACCGCTCGCATTCACGATCGCGGCGCGAATGCCGCAACGGCCGGCTTCCTCGATCACGGGGATCGTCTGCTCGGCCGCTATGGCGACGAAGACAGCGTCCGGCGTGGTCGGCAAGTCACCGAGGGAGGGGTAGCAACGCTCCCCATCGATCTCGCTGTAACGTGGATTGACGGGATAAATTTCACCACCGAAGCCGAGCTTTCGAAGGTTGTTGATAACCCGCCTCGCAGCGACCCCGGGGCGCTGAGAGGCGCCGACGATCGCGACCGATTTCGGGGAAAGAAGCTTCTCGATGTCGAAGGGCATGGGTCCGCGCCGTCGGTTGGCGGGGCGGTAGGCCGCCCCGCGAAGACAAGAAGGAAGGAAGACCTTAGGACTGGATCCAGTTCTCGAATTTGAGCGTGAGCTCGTCGTAATGGTCCAGCCACCAATTGTAATCGATGAGGAGCGAGACCTTGGCATTGTCCGGATAAGAGGGAAGCTGTTTCGCGAGCTTCTCGTCGATATAATCGTAAGCCTTGAGGTTCGTAGGTCCGTAATAAAGAGCGCGCGCAAACGCGGCCTGAGGCTCCGCGCGACCAACGAAGTCGAGAAGCTTCATGCCACCTTGCGGGTTCGGGCAGTTTCGAAGCAGGAACCAAGCCTCGATATCACCGTTGTAGAGCGCCTGGTTCCAGACGATCTCGTAAGGCGCATGGCGGTTGTTGATGGAATCGCTCGCGCGGCCGTTCCACACCATGCACAGATCGACTTCCTCATCCTGCATGAATTGTTGCGGCTCGGTGCCGCTCGACCACCACGTTTTGATGTGCGGTTTGATTTCGTCGAGCTTCTTGAAAGCGCGATCGACATCGAGCGGATACATCTTCTCCGGATCGGCGGGCACGCCATCCGCCATGAGCGCCGCTTCCATTGTTGTGAGGCAGCGGCGCTGAAGCGAACGCGGGCCGGGGAAGCGCTTCACGTCCCAGAAATCCGCCCAGGATTTTGGATGGTCATCGCCGGGCCATTTCTTCTTGTTGTAGACCATCAGTGTCGAGAGAGTGATCGCGCCGATCGCGTTGCCGTAGCGGAGCTGGCCGGGAGACAGCGCCGATTTGTCGATGACGGAGAAATCGAGCGGCGCGTTCAAGCCGAATTTGATCATCCGCGGCGTGTCGATCGAGCCCGCCTCTATGACGTCGACTTGTTGCTGCTTGGCTTGATCCATGGCGCGGATCTTGTTGAAGTCATACGGCGCGATGTACTGGACCGGCACGCCGGTCTTCTGCGTCCAAGGCCTGAAGAACGCCGTCTCCATCGCCTCCTGCCAGGCTCCGCCCCAGCCGAGCGTGGTCACGGGCTTCTCGGCGGCCAATCCCGCGCCGCCCGCCAGGATCTCGAAGGAAGAACTCAGGAGAGCCGATCCGGCAGCGGCTTGGCCCAGCCGGCGAAGAAAGCCTCGACGATCGAGGCGCCTCGTCTGCGCGAGCACCTGCCGAAATGTTTCAAGCGCAAATTGCGTCTCCTTGTCGGCCATGTTTTCTCTCCTGCGAACTGAATGGAATGGAGTGTGAGACCTCCGCTAGCCTTGCACGGCAACTCTTGTGGGACGGGCGCGACGACCGGCCAGCATGACCGTCACGAGACCGAGAATCGCAAGCACGGTGACCGAGGTCGTGGCGGCGGCGAGCGAAGGATCGATCGCGACTCGCACGCCTTCCCAAAGCTTCACCGCGAGCGGCTTCTCGAGCGTGCCGAGAACGAACATCGCGATCAACAGCTCCTGCGCCGATTGCATGAAGGCGAACACGGCGCCGACGATGATGCTCGGCGCGATGAGCGGCAGCGTGATGCCGAGAACGGCGCGCAGCGGAGAGGCGCCATGAATGCTGGCGGCACGCTCGAGGTCGCGGTCATAGCCCCGAAGACCCGCGACCACGTTGATCACCACGAAGGGTATGCCTGAAACCGTGTGGGCGAAGGCAAGCCCCGGAACCGTGTTCAACAAGCCGAAGGGCACGTAATAGAGGTAGATCGAAATCGCCTTGATGATCGGTGGTGTGACGAGCGCGGCGAGCACGAGCGCATTCACCACGTTCTGCCCGCGCTTGACATGGCGCGAGAGGGCGAAAGCGGCGGGCACCCCGAGGAGTGTCGACAGTAACGCCGTGAGGGCGCCCACCTGCAAGGTGAGCAGGAAGGCGTTGATCCACTCGAAATTCGAGAAGATCGTCCGGTACCACCGCAACGACAGGCTGGGCGGCGGGAAAGAAAGGAAATCTACCGAGCTGAAAGAGATGAGGACGACGACAAGCACAGGGAAGAGCAGGAACACCAGCACGGCGCCGGCAAGGCCATTGACCGCGAGGCTTGCGCGAGGCGCCCTCATCGCGCCATTCCTCCCAGCATGCGGTCAAGCCGGAAGAAGCGGCTATAGAGGACGAGGAGGCTCGTCGTGACAACAAGCAGGAGAACCCCCGCGGCGCTGGCGAGCGGCCAATCGAGAAGGTCGCTTGCGATCACCATGATGGTTTGCGAGATCATGGTCTGCTCCGGGCCACCGAGAAGGGCCGGCGTCACGTAAAAGCCGAGCGCCGACACAAAGAGAAGGAGGCAGGCGGCGTAGACGCCCGGCAGGCTGAGCGGCAGGAATACGGTGCGGAAGGCGCGCCAGGGGCTCGCCCCGTGAATGGTCGCGGCATCCACGAGGCGCCGATCGATGCGAACCATGGTGCTGAACAAGGTGAGGATCGTCAGCGGCAGCAAGATCTGAATCATGCCTATCGAGACGCTGAACAGGTTGTAGAGAAGCGGCAAGGAGGTGCTGGATATACCAAGCCCGGTGACGAGCTGATTGATGAGGCCATGCCGCCCGAGCAAGATCATCCAGGAATAGCTGCGCACGATGAAATCGAGCCAATAGGGAAGCACGACGAGGATCAGCAGGACGGCGCGCGTCGAGGGTCGGGCCGTCGTCAGCACATAGGCCACCGGATAGCCGAGGATGAGGCATCCGACTGTGGTGATCACGCAGATCTTGAGTGTCGTCAGCAAGACCTTGAGGTAGATCGCAGAGGTGAGGATCGTCGCGTAGGGCTGCAACCCGCGTTCGGAGAAGCTCTGCCAGATCATCCATGCCGTCGGAAAGATGAAGAACACCGCGATCCATGACAGCATCGGCGCGAGCAGCAGGAGACCGAGCGCATGTGGATATTCCGCGGAAATCCTCTTCAGTCGCGCGGATCGAGCGGGATAAGCGGGGAGGGTGCTCACTGTCATGGCGACACGCTCCCGGTCGGCGCCGCGAGGGCGCGGGATCGTTCCGGTGGCCAGGCGAGCATGACGTGCCCGCCGATCTCGATCCCCTCCGCCTGAACCCGAGGTGCGCGTAAGACGACGGGATGAGGGCCCACCATGGCCGTGACCTTGAAGCTTTCGCCGAGAAAGAGAACCTCGCGCACGACGGCCGCCGTGGTAACGACATTGCCGACCATCTCTTCGGAATGGCTGATCTTCACGTCTTCCGGCCGAATGAAAACCAGGACCTTGCTTCCGGGCGCATGGGAAGCGCCCGTTTGAGGCACGCTGATCATCCGCCCGTTCGCGATGCGCACCGCGTAAGCATCGCGTTCATTCGCCATCACCTCGCCCGGCAGAAGATTCGCCCCACCGAGGAAATCGGCAACGAAGGCATCGACGGGCGCTTCATAGACGCTGCGCGGAGAGCCCACCTGGACGATGCGGCTGTCGCGCATGACGACGACGAGATCGGACATGGTGAGCGCTTCGGTCTGATCGTGCGTCACATAGACGAAGGTCGATCCGATCCGCCGATGGATGTCCTTGATCTCGCCTTGCAAGCGTTCGCGCAGCTTCTTATCGAGCGCGCCAAGCGGCTCGTCCATCAGCAAGAGACGCGGCCGGGAGACGAGCGCGCGCGCCATCGCGACACGCTGTTGCTGGCCGCCGGACAGCTGTCGCGGATATCGCGCTTCGAGCTTGGTGAGGCCAACAAGCTCAAGACTTTCACCAACGCGGATCGTCAGCGCCTCGCGCGCCAAGCGATTGCGCATGCGCAAGGGGTAAGCGACGTTGTCGAACACCGTCATATGCGGGAAAAGCGCATAGGATTGAAAGACCATGCCGATATTTCGCCGGTGCGGCGGCACGGAAGCGACCGGCCGGCCGTCGAAGGCGATATTGCCGGCGTCGGGAGCAAGGAAGCCTGCGATCAGGTTGAGCGTCGTCGTCTTTCCCGAACCGCTCGGCCCCAGAAGGGTGACGAAGGCGCCTGCCGGAATGGTGAGGTTGACGTTGTCGACCGCCGTGACGGACCCGAAGCTCTTGCTCAACCGTTCGAGGCGAACTTCAACTCCCGCGTCGGGTCGAGGCGCGTCGCTGGTCCGCGCGGCGTCATCTGCCGCGCTCAGCGCCGCGACGCTCACGCGTCGCCCCTCCCCATTCTGAGGTCTTTGGCGGGAACGAGTGCGTGCACGCGACGGTGGTCCACGGATGATGTTGGAAGCGAGATTTCCATTTGATTGTCAGCTCCTTCGCTGATGCCTGTCAAGAATTCACGGCTGGTTGTGAAGTGAAGCTTGAATGCTTTCCGCTCCGGTCGTCGCACGTCTGCTATGAATCATTTGCGCCTCGGCCGAAGTCCGATTCCACAACCCGCGAAGGCCGCTACTCGAATTGTCGGAATTGATCGTCTCGCCAGCGCATCGCCTCGTTGAGGCCCTTCTCGCGGCGAAGCTCGTCGAACTTCTGGTATTCGGGTGTCTCGGTCGCATCGAGGATGGTGCAGGCCTCGAGCCCGTAACGCATGGCCGCCTGGAAGCCTTGCGCATCATAGGTGTTGTTGATCGATCGCTTGTTCCATTGCAGGCAGGCGAGCGCCACACGCGACATGCGCTTTGCGATCTTCATCGTCTCCTGGCGTAAGTCCTTCTTGGGGAAGACCTTGTTCACGAGACCAAGGCGCAGCGCTTCCGCCGCATCGATCTTATCGCCGGTATAGACGAGCTCGCGGGCGCGCGCGCCCACGACCCAGGGCATGATCATGGTCACCACCCCGCTCGAGAAGCGCGTCTCGACGACGCCGAAGGTGGAATCGTCGGAGCAATAGCGAATGTCGCACATCTGCGCGAATTCGAGCGCTCCGGCCAGGCAATACCCGTTGATCATGGCGATCACCGGCTTCGAGCAATTCCAGACCGAGAAGGTGAAATCATAATCGCCGGCGAGCCGGTCGCGCCATTGTGCGACCGTCTTTTTCGGAGCCTCGGCCGACTGCTTGATGTCATAGCCGGCCGAAAAGGCGCGCTCGCCCGCGCCCGTGATCACGATCACGCGGATCTCGGGATCGCTATCCGCGGTATTGACGGCGTGCGCGACCTCGTCGCGCAACTCGAGGCTGAAGGCATTGAGGCGCTCCGGACGATTGAAGGTGATGATCGCCACCCGATCATCGGTTTCGTAGGCGATCGTCTTGTAGTCCATCTTGCGCTCCTCTTCCGGCTAGTGGTCCGGCCCCACAATTGGTTGCCATTTGTCGGAAAGGCCTGACCACAACTCTATAATATTGTGGATAGATTTTACCGACGGATGGGAACCATCCGTCGGAATCGATCCACTAGCGTTGCGCCTCTGATTTATCTGCCTGCGCTACAGCCTTCCCGCGTCGATGATCCGCTTGAGGAAGGCGCGCGTGCGTTCTTTCCTGGGCGCGCCGAAGATCTCTTGAGGCGTTCCCTCCTCGTGCACCGTCCCTTCGCAAAGAAAGCAGATTTTCGCCGCGACTTCTCGCGCGAAGCCCATTTCATGGGTCGCAAGCAACATCGTCATGCCTTCCTTGGCGAGATCGCGCACGATGTTCAGCACTTCTGAAACGAGCTCGGGATCGAGCGCGGAAGTGATCTCGTCGAGCAGCATCACCATGGGCCCCATGGCGAGCGCCCTGACGATGGCAACGCGCTGCTGCTGACCGCCCGAGAGATGATCGGGATAGGCATGCGCCTTGTGCTCGAGGCCGATGCGCGTCAGGAGCGCCATCGCCTTGTGCTCCGCCTCGCCCCTTTCCTGCCGCAGCACCTTCATCGGCGCGAGCACCACGTTTTGCAGCACCGTCATGTGCGGAAACAGGTTGAAGGCCTGGAAGACGATGCCGACGTCGCGACGCAACGCATCGACGTCGACGCCAGGGCCCGTGACGCGCTCGTGGTGAATGCGGATCTCGCCGGCATCGATCTCCTCGAGCCCGTTGATGCAACGAAGCAGCGTCGATTTTCCGCAACCGGACGGCCCGATGAGGCAGACGACCTGATGTTCTTCGACTTCTAGGTTGAGGCCGTTGAACACCTGATGCTCACCGAACTTCTTGTGGATGTCTCGAATTTCGATGAGGGCCATGCACGCGCCTATTTGCTGCCGGCGCGCATCCGCTGCCGGTCTCGCTCGATCATTCGGTCGACGAAGCGCGCTTGCGGGATAGTGATCACGAAGAAGATAATCGCCACGGTCGTCACGGCAGAGAGGTTGAAATGGTTGCTTGCGATGATGATCGATTGATTGAACGCATCGATGCTGCCGATCACGTTCACGAGCGCGGTGTCTTTTTGCAGGGAGATGAAGCTGTTGAGCAGTGGTGGGATGATCTGGCGCACACCCTGGGGCACGATCACATAGCGCAGAGCCTGGAGATGGCTGAGGCCGAGTGAGCGCGCGGCGGCCATCTGGCTCCAATGAATGCTCTCGATCCCGGCGCGGTAAACCTCGGCCACATAGGCTCCCGACGTCAAGGTCAGAGCCAGGATGGCAAAGGACTCTTGTGAAAGATCCTTGAGGACAGGCAGGCCGGTGAGCGGAATGCCAAAGCCGATGAGGTAGACGTTGACGATGGCCGGCAAGCCGCGAAACAGATCGACATAGAAGGTGGCGATGAGGCGGATCGGCCGCCCGCCCGGACCGGGCGCGAGGCGGGCGATGGCAACCGCGAGTCCCCAGACGAGCACGAGAATTTCGGCGATCATGAAGATGTAGATGTTGATCCAGAACGCCTTCAGGATCAGCAGGAAGGAATCCCGCATCAGCGGGAGATAGAAAAAGGTTTTGCTGACTGCGAGATCATTGGCGATCAGAAACAGGATGGCGAGCAGGATCAGAATTTGGCTCGCCACGAGACCGAGCGCGACGGAGCTTGATTTTCGCGAAGCCGCCGCCTCCATGCGAGCCGTGATCAAGTCGCCCACGGTCAAGCTTCTCGAGGATCGACGGGCTTTCGCGACGGCCCCAATGGCGGGCACTAGCGGCATGACGACGGCGATGATGCCGAACGCGATGAGACACGCATCGATCGCGAGGCCGGCGACGCCGACCGTGGCAAGCGCGGTGCGCAGATCGAGAAGCGTTGCCCAGGAGGCGAGTGTCGCGAAGGCGCCGACCATCACCGAGATGAGCGCGAGGCCGCTCGGATTTCGCGGCGGGCCGCCGGCATGAAAACGTCGCTCGCCGGCGGCCCGCGATGCCCCTGTCTCGACCGGCCCGAGGCCTTTTCCCGGGACGGCGCTAGTCACGCCTGCGCCGGCCCGTCCGCCCGAAGCCGGAATGAGCTGACATCAATCCGCCAGGGCTCCTCTCAAGGTTTCAGATAGGGGATGGTGGTCGGATCAGCGCCCCAGACGGCGGCAAGGTATTTTTTCGCAAGTGCGTTGAGCGTGCCGTCGTCATTCATCGACTGGATGATCTTGTCGAGCGTTGCCTCATTCGGCGAACCCTTGGGATAGACCGCGCCATATTTTTCGCCAGTCGAATATTGTCCGGCAACGACGAGGGCGCCGTTCGATTGGGCGGCCTCTCCGAGAACATAAGCGGTGTCCGTCAGGGCCGCATCGATCTGGCCAGCGCTGAGTGCCGCGAACATCGCGGGGACGTTCGGGTAAACCTTCATCGCTTGCGCAGGCTTCAATACCTTCTCGACGAAATCAGCGCCGGTCGTTGCCTGGTGCACGCCAACGCGCATGGACTTGACGCTCTCCGCATCCACTTTCGTACCTTTTTTGACCAGCACGCCGATATCGGAATCGAAATAAGGGATGGAAAAATCGACGACCTTCTTGCGCTCGTCCGTGATCGAAGCTTCCGAAAGCGCGAGGTCGAAATTCGTTGTCTGGCCGCCGATCAACTTCGCCCAGGAGGTGTTCACGACGACGAGTTTATCGAGCCCGGCCCGATGGGCGATATCCGCCGCCATGCAGTATTCATAGCCGTCCTTGATGGTCTCCGGAGTGTCGCCATTCCACCATCCCGGAGCGGGAAGGCTGACCTCGACCGTCAATTGGCCGGGCACCGCCGTCTGCAGCTTATAGGCGCCCTTTTGACCGGTGAGCTCGCAGTTGCCGATCGTATCGGCCGCGGCTGCTGGCGCGACTGAAGCCAACACCATGGCGCCAGTCAAAAACGCGCCGGCAAGGGCCAGGGCGCAACGCGGGCCGACAAGGCCGCGTCGACCTACCCGTCGTATCGCGCCATCGCAACGGCGATCATAACCCTTCGCAACTGGCCTCCGCATCGCAACCTCCCTGTTCGTCCGGTTCCCGCTTTGTTAACTCGCGCACCTTCTTGCGACCGACTGAGGAAACGACGCAACGGGTTTTGCCGTTCGCCTCCATTCAACTCAGCGGCTTTTCCTTGTTCCAGTCACGCGCGTTGCTGCCTTGCATGAACTCGCCGACCTTGAGAGGAGGGTATTTCGCGGGTCGGTCCGGCCCCTTGCAGCTTGGAAGGCATTCGACCATGGCGTCAAAATCGGGGATCGCAAAATAGGGGATCGAGAAACGTTCCGCACCGGAGCGGTTGATGACGCGGTGCGGTGTCGATTGAAAACGATCATTGGTCCAGCGCGCCATCATGTCCCCGATATTGATGACGAAAGTGTGCGGGACTGGCGGGGCCTCGATCCAGCTTTCCCCGCGCTGCACTTGCAAGCCGCCCACATTATCCTGCGCGAGCACCGTGAATGCTGTCGTGTCGGCATGTGGGCGGATGCCGAATTGGCGCCCGCGCGCCTCGCTCGATTGGGGCGGGTAGTGCAGAAGATTGATCTGGGTCAGCGGCTTTTTGTAGAAGGCGATGAAGTAATCCTCGGGGATGTCGAGCGCCAAGGCGAAGGCGCGCAAGAGATTGTGCGTGAGCCTCTCCATCTGATCGTAATAGGCGATGAGAGTTTCCCGCCAACCCGGCAAGCCCGCCGGCCATCGGTTGAGAGCATGCACCCGGTTGCCATCGCGGATATCGGGATCGTCCGGCGAAAGCTCATGCTGGTATTTGAAGCTCTCGTTCAGATCGGGCGCGTCCGCCTGCTCGGCGTAAAGTCGTGAGCCCAAGGGCTGGTAGCCCCGGTTCTGCTTCGGCGACAGCTTGACTTTCATGCGCTCGTCGAGCGGCAAAGCGAAAAAGCTCCGCGATGCGGCAAACACCGCCTCCACGTCGGCCCTGGGCACGCCGTGTTGCGCCAAATAGAAGAACCCGCTGCCTTCGCAGGCGTCGCGAACCTCGCGCGCGACTTCCATCTTTCCCTTCGCGGACCCTTCTAGGAACGGCAGGAAATCAATCACCGGCACGTCGGCCATTCACGGCTCCACGCAATCAGGCCCGCAGCGCGAGCTTCACCACGCCGCTGTGGCGCCATGCCGTTTTCCGCGAATTCGGGCGGCACCTGATATGACTATACATAGAGGGTTTGGGGCGTCAATTTGCGCAAGCTCATTTCACGAGACCATCGCGGCATCAGGGACACGTTGCGGTCGCGAGCAACGGCTTAAGGAAACGCAACTGATCCCGCGCGGGGGAGTAGGCCCTTAACCTCCAGCTGCGCGAGCAAAGCTACCGCGCTTCGGCGAACTCGGCGCGCCTGCTCGAAGACATGTCGGCGAGCACCCGATCGCACGCGCTCCGCAACCTCCGTCCAAGCTCGTCGATCTCGCTTTCCGTGATGATGAGAGGCGGCGACAGGACGAGGCAGCCGGCGAGGGGGCGCACGATGACGCCGGTTTCGAGCCCGGCTTCGTAGATGGCCTTGCTCAAGCCGCCGACTTTGAGGCTCGAGGCGGAACCCGCGCGCGCTTCGCCGGGGGCGGCGACTTCGATGGCGCCCAGCAATCCGAATTTGCGAGTGCCCACCACGAGCGGGTGATCGAGGAAGCTGTCGAGCATCCGGTTCCAATGCGGAATGACCCGCTGCACATGTCCGAGGATGTCGCGGCGCTCGAAGATATTGAGAACCTCGACCGCGACAGCCGCGGACACCGCATGAGCATGATGCGTACCGCCATGCGCGAACCAGCCTTTGGCCTCGTTGCCGAGATCGAGGCGGCGATTGAATTCCTCGCCCATGATGATCCCGGCGATCGGCATATAGGCGCCAGCGATGCCTTTGGCGCAGGTGACGCAATCGGGCTCGAGCCCCATCAGCTCGCTCGCCCACATCCGGCCGCTTCGGCCAAAACCGGTCACCACCTCATCGATGAAGAGCTGGATGCCATATTTGCGCAAGACCGTCGTGATCTTCGGGAAGTAGCTATCAGGCGGTGCGAACATTCCTGAGGAGACGGAAACCGGCTCGGCGATCATGGCGCCGACCGTCTGCGGCCCCGCATCGAGGATCACCTTCTCGAGCTCATCGGCAAGCCGGCTCGTGAAGGCGTCCTCGTCTTCCCCGGGCAGCGCTGCATTCGGCCAGCTTGGATGGCTCACCTGGAGCGAAATCCCCATGGGAATGCCGAAGCTCTCATGGAGCTCGCTGCCGCCGCCGAGGGCGGCGGTGGCGATGGTGCTGCCATGATAGCTCGATTTTCGCGAGAGCATCTTTCGCCGCTGCGGCTCGCCGGCAAAACCGTTTCCGTACCACATGAACTTGATGAGGTAGTCATTGGCTTCCGAGCCGGTGGTGGCGAAATAGATACGTGGATTCTTGACCGGAGCGAGCGCGGCAAGCCGCTCGCTGAGTTCCATCACGGCAGGCACGGTGCGATGAATGGCGGAGGAATACATCGGCAAGGAGCGAAGCTGCCGTGTCGCAGCCTCGACGAGATCGCCATCGCTGAAACCGAGCGAGACGCAATAGAAGCACGAGACCGCCTCGATATAGTCCTTGCCGGTCTCGTCGAAGATGAAAATTCCCTGGCCGCGGTCGAAAATGAGCGGCCGCTCGCTCTTCAAGCGCTTCAAATCACTAAATCCGAGCAACACGGCTTCGTTGTGGTAATTGCTCTTGGCGGTTTGAAGCATCGAAGGGCGTCCTTCTCAAAATGGGGCGCTGAAGCCTAGTCCTTCAGCAGGTCGAGTCAATCGAAGGCTTGTCC